>JBFLXJ010000023.1:0-320564 GCA_040757085.1 Bacillota bacterium
CTGGCGGGGATGAGCAGGAAGATGCGGGAGAGGCTCACCACGCCGCGGGCAGTGCTGGCCGTGGACCGCTACCTGCGGGGGGACGACCCGGCCACCATCCGGCGGGAGCTGGCGGTGTCGCGGCACCCGTTCAGCAAGTGGTACCTGGGGTTCCAGTACGCGGTGGCCCTTTCCGACCGGCCACTGGAGGAGATCGCCCAAGCGATCGACGAACCCCCCGAGGTGGTGGCCGGCTGGCTGGGACTCTGGGCCCGCTACCGAGAGAGCAAAGACGGTGCCCGGGAGAGGGTGCCCCAAAAGGGCGTGCTACCCCCGCCCAAAGCACCCCCGGGGCAGGAGCGGGAAGCCTTCTTGGCCCTGCTGAGGCAGCGGCACGGGTACACCCCCGCCTCCTCGGAGCGGTTCTGCCAGGAGATCAGCGACCTCGCCTACCGGATCTCCCGCCGGCACCGGGCCTCGGGCCAGGTGGTGTACTTCGGGGTCTCAAGCACGGAACCTCCGGGGAAGAGCCTGCGCGACTGCACCCTCCGGGAGGTCATCCTGGACTACGTCACCCCGGAAGATTGGGCCCTGGTGAACCGGGAGAGTCCCCAGGCGCTCAAGTGGGCGCGCCTGGAGCGTCTTGCCACCTCTGCCTACGCCCAGGGCGTGGCCCTGTCGCTGGCCGACCTCGGCTTCCTGCTGGGGCTGTCCACCGACGCGGTGGCCGACTGCATGAAGGAACACCCGAAGGTGGTGCTGCCCATCCGGGGCCGGGTGGCCGACATGGGCCCGACGCTGTCGCACGCGGAGAAGATCATCCGGCTGTACATGGACGGCTACACGGAGACGGACATCGTGCGCCGCACCGGCCACAGCTACGAGAGCATCGAGCGGTACCTGATCGACTTTGCCCGCGTCACCTACTGCCTGGACCTCGGGATGCCCGTGCCCGCGGTGCGGATGGCCGTAGGCAGGTCGCGCAGGCTGGTGGAAAAGTACGCGGCCCTCTACCGGGAGTTCACGGCCACGGACGACTACATCTTCCGCATGGCCAGGATCCGCCGGATGGCCGAGGCCCACCCCCCGGAGAAAAAAGGGGCGCAAAGGGAGGAGATACAGTGACCCGAGAGCGGAAGGGGAGCGAAAGGTACGCGACCCTTCCCGCAAGGGACCTTCTGCCAGTCCGGGTGTCCCACCTCAGGGCGCGGTTCGAACTGGCGCCCCAGTCGTACCTCGCGGAGGCCGTGGCCCGGATGACCAACGAGGCCATGGAGGCCTGGGAGAAGCAGCACGGGATCGAGAGGGTCAGGCCGGGCGAGATGCTCGTTGCCTACCAGGGCAAGAACGCGAGGCTGCCCCTGCTCGATCCCGGGACTATCTCCCGCCTCGGGGAGCTCAGGGTGGAGGCGGTGAAGCGCCAGATCGGTGCGAACCGTTGGAACAAACTTGCTGCCTAGTCAGCAGCCAGGGACAATTCCCTCTCCAACGTGGAGAGAAGCCGAATCGGGAATATGGAGTTGCCCCGCTTTCGTGGACAGCTAAGCGGTTGATGCAGCTAGGTTCTCTATGCCCTCCCTCCACCTCCTCTCGAACTCCTCCGGGGTGAGGTAACCGAGTGTGGAATGACGCCGATGACGGTTGTAGAACACCTCGATGTACTCGAAGAGCGCAAGCGACAGGGCAGCACGCGTGGGCCAGTGCCGGCGGTCCAGCAGCTCGGTCTGGAGGCTGGCGAAGAAGCTTTCAGCTACGGCATTGTCCAGAGCGTCGCCTACAGTTCCCATGGAGCCGGTGATACCCGCCTCCCTGAGCCTGCGCGTGAACGCCAAAGAAGTGTACTGCACACCGTGATCGGAGTGGTGAATGAGCCCGCCAGCCGGCCGACGGTTCCTGATGGCCATGTTCAGCGCGTCGAGCACGAGGTCTACCGCGGGACGGTCTCCCATGGCCCACCCCACCACCCGGCGCGAAAACACGTCCATCACGGTCGCCAGGTACAGCCACCCCTCATCCGTGCCATGCTGGGTCAGGTCCGCCACCCAGAGCTGGTCGGGAGCAGTGGCCGTGAAGCTGCGTTTGACCAGATCCGGGTACACTGACCCTTCCGCCCGGGGACGTGCCCTTGCCTGCCCGTTTCGCCGGTGCACACCCGTGATGCCTGCGTCACGCATAAGCCTGGCCACGCGCTTTCTCGAGCACCGGATACCGTGTACGAGCCTCAGTTCAGCCATAACCCTCGGTGCCCCGTACGTGCCCCGGCTCGCCCGGTGGATCTGGATGATGCGCTCCCTGAGTTCGAGGTCGCTGCGCTCCCTCCGGGACGGCGGGCGCCCGCGCCAAGCGTAGTAATCACTCCGGGAAACCCTCAATACGCGGCACATGGTCGCTACGCGGTGAGTTGGCCTCTGGGCATGCAAGAACCTGAACACCGCTACCGCGTCCTTTCCGCCTCCTTGGCGAAAAAAGCTGCTGCCTTCCTCAGGATCTCACGCTCTTCCCGCAGTACCCGGACCTCCCTGCGCAGCCGCTCGAGTTCTTTCTTCTCATCGGTCGTGAGCCCTTCGCGCTTGCCCTCGTCGATCTCCTGCTGCCTGATCCAGTGGCGCAGCGACTCCACCGATACGCCGAGGCGACGGGCCACCTCGGTCATGGTCTTGCCAGCTTCCTTCACGAGACGGATAGCCTGCTCCCTGAACTCCGGCGGGTATGGGGGTCTTGTCCTCGGCATGTGGACCACCTTTCCTCCTCAGGTACTTGCCTCCAAGTATCCCACTGTCCACTGAACCGGGGCAAGCCCGATTGGGTGGAATTCCCGGGCCGCAGAGATGCTACGCCGATGAAGGGGCTGGCCGCCCCAGGCGCTGCGCGGGCTGAGGACTGACCCCTGGCGAAGACGCCCGGTACGGCGTCGGAGTCGGAGAGCGGGTTACAAGTCGTAACCTAATCGGCCATGTCCACTACCAGCCGCAAGGCAAAGTAGGGGCCGTAATGGTGCGGGCCTCTGTGCGTGCCCATGGTGAGAACCGGTCCAAAAAACCGAGACGAAGAGGCGACTGAGGCATCGTAACGCTTCGCCCTGCTTGGACATGAAGCGGGGAAACATTAGGGCTGATGGCATACCCCCGATTTTGGTATACCATCCTGCCGGAGCAAGACCGGCAAGTCGAGGGCGGCAAAGCTGAGCATCACACCGCCCCAGGAGCCCCCGGTGTATAGCCTCCACCTAAAGGCACGACAAAAGGATAACCGATTCGGCAACGGACGATCGCCTGCCGCCTGGAGTGGTACCGCGCGAGGAACGGCGGCAGGCGACAGAGGCGCCATAGTAGTCTGAGGGTAGGAAAGCCGCCCACGTGGCGAAGGGCGCCAGTCAGCAGACCAGGCAAGCACACGAACGAACCGTACTGACTAACCGGCGACCGGAGAACCGCAAAACCGGTCCTGAGCCAACGAATGGACACTCCTCCCCCCTAACAGGAAGGAGGTGGTGACCATGCGGGTCAAGGGGCGGTTCAATTCGAGAAGTGTGCAAGCCTGAGCACTCCCGGCCGTAAGGCGGAAAGTGCTGTCCCACGGACAGTCTGTTGATGGAAAGCCGGATGACTCGAAAGGGTCCCGTCCGGTTTGGAGCGGGGGAAAAGCCGGAGATCACATCAAAGGCTTACCTATCGCTATAGCACCTGGAACTGGAGCGGCTGCAGGCGGAAAACCCCGCCGCCACCGTGCAGGACGTGTGGCAACTCCTGGACCAGGGCGAACTGGCCAGGCAGCGGGGAGCCAAGGGCCAGGGCTTCCTCCCCGAGGAGCCCATCTCCGCCGACCAGTTGCCCCAGGTGCCCAGGAGGCCCGAGGCCGCCGACCCGCCCAGGGAGGTCCTCACCCTCCTGGTCAGCAAGCTCGAGTCGGAGTACGGGTGCAAGCCCGCCCAGGCCGAGGGACTGGTCAGGACGGCGGCCGAGATCCGGGCCTGGTGCTGCCCGGAGGTGTCGGAGCTCGAGCCCGGGCAGGTGGTGTGGCTGGCCCACGGTACCCACCGCAGCCGCCGCACCGACCCCCGCCTGTTCGTCCCCGTGGTGCTCACGCTCCTGACCCCGGAGGAGATGGAGCACCCGCCGTCGAGCAGGGCGGAACTGAAGCGGTTCAAGATGAGGCAGCTCGAGCGCATCACGGCCGAGGCGTGGCGGCAGGACGGGGTGCTCACCACCGTGGACCTGGAGTGGATACTGCACATCAGCCCGGGGGCTCATCCGCGAACTCCTCGAGGCGTACCAGGAGCGCTTCGGGGTGCTGCTGCCCACGGCCGGCACCGTGCTGGACATGGGCAGGACGCTGACGCACAAGACGATCGTGGTGGAGTTGGCCCTCGAGGGTCTTTCCACCACCGAGATCGCGCAGGATCTACCATGCCCCCTCATCGATCACCAGCACCAGCCCCGCTCTCGTGAAGGAGCACCTGGAACTGGCCAGGAAACACTTCCCCGACCCGGACGCCATCAAGAACTACCGGGTCAGCCGGGGCGTCAAGGTCGAGGAACTGGCTTCGGGAGTTTAGCTATAATGCTAGTCTTGTGGTGCCCACGGCGGCAGCATGGGCTATGTCCCACGTATGCGCTCGCCGGAACGGGCGTTTCGAGGTGGGGCCGGTTGTGGTGCAGACTCACGATCTTGGAATCACCGGCACACTCGCGGACAGCCCGAAGCGGCTCCACCTCAGGCACCGGCGATCTGGAACAACCGTGGCCCGGAAGGGTAGAGGATTGAAACCTAGCGGTGCGGCAGTGCAGCGCCGCAAATTGTTTTAGCAATCATGGCCCCGAAGAACAGGGGGAACCGAACCTGGTCGATGTAGCGCAGTGGCGTTCGACGAAGGGCCAGAGTAGTAAGCATGCGCCCGAATGACAGAGGGTAGAAACCCAGGAGTGTCCGGCGTCCTACGAGGGGGCCTGGTGCATTGGCGCTGGTCTTTGTCGGGCCGGGGCAATGGTACGCTGTCTGGAGCCCGGGGAGCCGCCCAGGCGAACCGAGGTCAGTCTGAACGAGAGTCGCGGCTGCATGTAACCGAGGATCTGTGGCACCACCGAACCAACGTCCTCGTGCGGCACTACCTTCCGGCGGCAATGCTGCGCCCAAGAGGTGCGGTATCCCGCCATGATCAGGGCCCGTGCTGAGCTGCCACAAGGAGGCCCTAGAAAGGCCGGGAATCGGTCGGGGGTATGTCTTGTAGGGAGGAGGGCTTGCCCGGCCCGACGGGAGTGGGGGCCCAGTGCCCGGGCGGAAAACCCCGTGGCCCCGGAAAGGTTGCAGACCGTCGCCAGGGCTAAGGGGCGGTTGTCTGGTTCCCGCGGCGGTGGCTACAAGCGGCCAGGGTCCGCGGGCAGGCCTGCAATCCAGTCGATCACTTGCTGGGAGTCCAGGAGCTGGACGGTCGTGCCGGGCTTGAGCGTATAGGGCGCGAACCGCTTCGGTTCGCCGCTGCACTTCCACAGCCAGCGGACGCGCCGTACGTGCTGGAGGCTCCAGCCGCATACGTCGGCGAACTCGCTGCACCACAGGTAGCTGCCGACCACCACTCCCACCCCGTACACCTCGGCCGTACCGACCCGGAGCACCACCAGGTCGCCGTCCCGCATCTCCTCGCAGAACTGCCGGAGGTCGGCGAGTTTCCGGGCAGAAAGCCCCCACTTTGAGCGGAGCGCTTCTGCACAGTCCGGCCAGGGCCCCTCTGACCCGGGTCCGTTGAGTACCACGCCCCGGTTCAGGCAGAGGCCAGCGTAGTTGTGTTCTGCGTCACCGGCTGCGATCTGCCAGACCTTCTTCCCGGAGACGTCCACGCCTTTCACCACTGATCGTGCGGGCAATCCCCGCCCTGCGGTCTCTGGCTTGCCGCGGCCGCGTTGCCTGCCGGGGTGCTGCCCGCTTCCAGTCGAGTTTGACGCTGGCCCGGGTCCTTCGACGGTCTGTCGGTCCGGTCCTGCACGGCATCCCAGGTGGGCCGGCAGCGTGCGAGAGGGAAAGGGGCCGTTTGAGGTGGAGGGCAGCAGGTTCTCGTGGCAGCCGCGAGATCCGTCACTTGATGACGGAGGTAACGTGCTACGCTGGAGAGGGGTGCGCGTTTACAGGCAGGGGCGGTGGGTAGGGGAGGAGACGGTGGGCGACGGGTTAGACGCAGGTGCGCCGCTTACCCCGTTCAGCCGCTCCCTCCTGTGGGCGGGCAGGAACGCAGTGCCAAAGAGTAGAACCCAATGCTCGAGTTGGCACAGACTTCGTAGAACAAGACGCCGGGTAGCTCTTGCACAAGTGTCGCGGTGGCAGTTCAGGGGGCTGTCGGGGTGGTCACCGTGAGCGAGTGCGACGAGTCCTTACCAACCGGAATCGTCGCAAAACTTTGTGAGGGTGCGGTCGCCGTGGGAATCCCGTGTGCCGGGGGCACCGGACTGCGCGCTAAGGACGTGCTCGCCTGGCTGGACGGGGAGGGATGGCCCTGGCAGGTAGACGACGCACCGGGCGGCCCCTGGACCTGCCTCCTCGGGCGCGAAACCTGGCCGGGTCTAGTTTACAGGCGTATTGATTTCCTCGGTGCTGAACGGGAATCCCTTGCAGAGGCGGTTGTCGCCGCTTCTTTCTACGCCCTGGGGTGCGCCGGCCTAGCCAAGGACTTCCTGCGGTGGGGCGCATCTGGACTTGTGGCCGACCCTGGAGTCTCTGGCGGGCCGGGCGGGGCGTTGCTGGGTGCGGATCAGGTACGCGTCCTCAAGCGCGCCTTTGCACTAGCCGGGCTGAGGTGGCCGTTCGGGCGGCAGGTTGCCGTCGAGGCGGTGCTCGTGTGGTTGCGGGGATGCGGTTGGGAAGTGACCCTTGACGGGTCAGAGGGTGCAGGGGTGAGGTTGCGGCGGGCGGTGTGGCTTGCAGACGACGAAGTAGTGCTGGAGCGATACTGTTCGGGCGTGAGGGGCAGCGAAGGAGATGTATCGCTGGAGGAGGCCGTGACGGAGGCGGCACTGTGGGCCGTTGCGGTGGCTCAGTGTGAGCCGAAGGGGTTCCCGCTGGCACGCGAGGGCGGGTACGGGCGCCTGGACCAGGATAGTTCCATGGCCCTGCTGGCGCTCCTGAGCAGGGCGGGGGAGAGCCCTGGCCCTTCAGCATGTCCCCGGGGATGTTCGAGTTGACCGGGTGGCTGGAACAGCGCGGCTGGGAGTGGAGCCTGTGCAGGAACAACCTGCCCGAGCAGGTGCTGGATGACCCGGAGTGGCGCAGGCACCAGTGGGTTCTGATCCTGTCCGGCGAGGGATACCACGGGCTGGGTTACCGGGGGGAGAAGCCGGAGGATCTGTTCCTGGGAGTGTTCCGCGACCTCCTCGAAGGCGGGGAGGGGTCGAGCTGCCCGACTTCGATAACCCGCCTAATGACGGGGAACTGCTGGATACTCCTCTACTGGATGACGAGCAGGTCATCCTGGTGATTCCGGCGGCGGACCAGAGGTTTGAGCCACCTCCCTGGATGGTAGAGTACCTGCGGGAAAACGACCGGGGTCAAGCCTTAGGCCTGGTTCCGGTGTCGTTATGTGGCAGGCTCAGCCGAGAAGAAAGCAAGTACTGGTGAGATAAGGGGGGAAGACTGTGATGGATCCGAGGGCTGTGATTGCCGCGACGCTCGAGAACATGAACAGGATTTACAGGGACATCGGGCAGATTGTCCAGATAATCGAGGAGAAGATGCGGAATGAGGGTTTTCAGGCTATCGGAGATGCCGCGGTGACCTGGGAAGTATCGACTGCCTACCACAGCCCATCAAGTTGGCTCTACAGGTGGTTCGCTCGCATCTTTTGGGACGACGAGCATCCAACGAAGGCCGTCGGGTACTGCCTCCACCTCGGGAATTACGCGCGTCGCGATGAAGAGACATTGATTCAAATGGGTGTTTCGTTCCCGTTCGTAAATGTCTCTCTGCTTGAGGGTTTCGAGAAGGCTGTGAATACATTCAAGAGACGCTCCGACCTGTACAATTGCTTGTGGGGGGCGGGGTGGTACGAGGGGAGAGAGAAGGTAACCAACCAAGCCATAGTAGAGAGTCGGGTCACATACGGAGAGGTAGCCGCGCTCGCGACCACGTACTTCGTGGATATGCTGGCCCTCGTCGACGACTCAACGATAGGAAGACTGGTCGTCGAGCCTATGGTCAAGATGTTTCAGGGAGACAAAGCGGTTGCCTCTACTCTCCCGGTAATAAGACTGCCTTGAGCAGGAGGTGGCCCGATGCTGGCGGCAGAACTCCACGGCAAGGTTGCTGCTAACGAGGATATTTTGACGTCTCACGTGTTTTCGATCTTTCGGTACATTAGCGACCTGTCCATTCCTCTTGCGTTCTTGAGCTGCGCTCGGAACCTCCATAATCAGGCCTTGTCGTTGGATTCGTTGGCAGAGGCCGAAGTGGTCTTCTGGCCCCGGTTTTCCCTTCGCGGAGGATCTCGGTGGCGGGAAGCAGATGCTCTACTTCGCCTCACTGATGCACAGGGCCGGCGGGTAGCCGTGGTGGTGGAGGCCAAATGTCACTCCGGCTTGAGCAATGTCCCCGGCGGCGGTGTGGGAGGCGAGGAGAAATCGCCTGAGGACGATCTCGCACGGTCCACGTTTGGCCACCAACTGGCAGATGAATTCTGCGGAATCAAGTGCGGCGACTGGCAGGGGCTGGAGCACCCGCTGAAGCCTGGCGAGGCGCGGTTTCTTATCTACGTCACGCAGCACTACGAAATGCCTAGACCTGAGCTTGAAGAGGCCGTTACCGAGATCACGAAGCGGCCGTGTCAAGGGCCAGATTGCAGGCTACACGCTGAGAATAGCATCTATTGGGTTAGCTGGCGCGACTTGCACGGAGTTCTGTCACAAGGTAATCGATTGAAATACTGCAATCATGGGCAGGGGCGACTGTTGGGCGACTTGCGACAGGTTCTAGAGGCGCGCGGGCTGATGCGGTATTCGCTGTCTTTGAGCCGACTCGCTACACCGGGTGCCTATGAGCGAATATGCCAGTACGGTTTCTGGTCCCGGCTGGTGTCGGTGGGGACGTACGAAGGACCCTTCCATCAGGACTCTACGCCGGGAGCACAGGCCAAGTGTTAGTAGTGATGTGGATGCTTGCTACAGCGTTGTTTTCGGTACGCGGTGGTTGCTCTAGTGCTCTTCGGCTGGACAGGCGGTTGCGCTGGTTACTCACGCCATTAGTTGATGATGCTCTGCCGACTTCTCGTGGCGCCTGACCATTGTTGACTTGAGCAGCACCCGGAGGGTGTACGGGTCTCGAGCCCATCGTGACGTGCGGCCGGGCCTTGGAGATTGCAATGAGGTGATTCAAGAGCAGTTCAGGGGGTGAAGAGTCTTTGCGGGAATTCATCGAAGCGAGTGAGGAGCAAACGCTAGCATCATACGCCGCTTTCTCTCGCGGAGCGACCAGGCGCTACCGTGAGGCCGGAGAGGTCGAACACCTACGATCGAACTATCAGCTAGACCGCGATCGGATTCTCTACTCCACGGCGTTCAGGCGTCTCCAGTATAAGACACAGGTTTACGTTGTCCACGAGGGGGATTTCTACCGCACGCGCCTTGCGCATACGCTTGAGGTAATGCAAACTGCCCGTACACTGGCCCGTGCCCTGAAGTGCAACGAGGACCTTGCAGAGGCCATTGCTCTGGCGCACGATCTAGGCCACCCACCCTTCGGGCACGCCGGGGAAGAAGAGTTGAGGCGATTGATGCGAGATGCAGGTGGGTTCGACCATAACCTGCAGAGCCTTCGTATCGTAGATGAGCTGGAGCGTAGGTACCCCGATTTTCCCGGTCTCAACCTGACCTATGACACCAGAGAGGGGCTCGCAAGGCATACAACGGACTACGATAACCCCATGGTTCCCCAAGAGTTCCGCACGTATCCGCAACCCTCTTTGGAGGCCCAGATCGTTAGCATGGCGGACAGACTGGCGTATTGCACCCACGACTTGGATGATGCTCTGACGGGCGGATTGGTATCGGAGGAAGAGTTGCGCGCCGAACGCATACCGTTTGTTGTCGAGTCCTACGAGAAGGCGTGCGACGAAGTATTCTCTTCTACGGACTCGTCCGTACGAAAAGACATTCGCATCCTCTCGCGGCGATGGGTGCGACACCTGATCGCCCTACTCAACAGGGAGGTAATCGAACAAACTCGGAGGAACCTGATGAGGTCCCAGGTCAAGACCATCGAGGACGTTCGTCGAACCCCGGCTTGCTTGGTGACACTTCCGCCTGATCTAGAGGGCCAGTTCAACGCGTTAAATGCATTCCTGCTCAACAGGGTTTATCGGAGTCATGTAGTTGAGGCCATGACGTTCAAGGGTAGGCTCATCATCCGTCGCCTCTTTCGCGCCTTTTTGCGCAACCCCCACCTGCTTCATCCCGTGACCCGCGCGCGTTTGGAAGCCTGCAGGTCAGTCGAAGATCGCAAGCGTGTCGTGTGCGATCATATTGCCGGAATGACGGATTCCTTCGCCCTTCACCTGTATACGGCGATTTTTGAACCGGAGGGCCGTGCCTTTCCCCTTCAAGTACCGAGACTACACGGCAGCAGGGTGCACGAGGCGAGAAAGGATTCTTGAATTGGAGACAAGGGAGACGCAAGGATGCGCAGGGCAACCTTCCCAGGTTCCAGGCTGTTACGTGGGGGAGTCCGGACGGCCTACTCTACGGAACAGGGTGGTCCTCTTACAGGGCAGGCAGTCGGCCTGCTAGGGGTGCGCGTTGTGTACTAGATGTCGACCACCGTTGCACGTGATCTCGACCAGGATTGCACGCGATGGCGACCAGTCGGAGCGAAGCGACGCTGGGTGGTGGTTACAAATCGTGCTGGTCGGCTTCGCGTGTACTGTTCTTCACCCTTCTCATCGATTCCCCCTTCATTGTGATCTTGTGGCTGTTATGAACGAGCCGGTCGAGGATGGCATCCGCCACGGTGGGGTCGGAGATGGTGGCGTGCCAGTGCTCAGTGGGAATCTGGCTGACCACAATGGTCGACCGTGCCCCCGCCCGGTCGTCGATCACCTCCAGGTTCGGGCAGGGGGACCGCTGCGTGTCCCCGTTAGTGACCGTTGGTCCGAGAGGAGTCGGTACCGGGAGGTGCCGGCAGGCGATCAGGGGCCTAAGCGGCTGTGCGGAGCGGTGGGGGTATAGTGCCGTAGCCCGGAGTGCTCGTGTGCCGGCGTGTCACGCGTGGCTTGGACCATCGCCGCTGGACAGGTGCTCGAGCCGAAGCCGACAGTTGTTTCCGCGTGGAGGAGACGGATAGTGGTCTTCCCTGAGGCACGCGGCACCGTACGTGTCAGGGAGGAGGATAATCGTGGTCAAAGAGACCGAGGTTCCTTCGGATCTGCCGGGGGTGGGTTCGGTCCGACCGCCCGGAGGAGCCCCATCCTGGTTCTGGGCCTTCCCTCCCCGGATTGCGACCGGCCGGGGGAGGGGTACCGGCGATGCACGTGGCGTCGTTCGTGGACGCCCCGGTGCTCGGCTCGCGGGTGGAGGTCGGCTCCTGATCCCTGCGGGTGACGTGCAGGGACGCTCGCGGAGCGGTGGCATGGGCCTGGGCGAGACGGCCGCTGAGTACGCGATGGGGGCGGTGTTCTCTTGGTGGCCTCCGGAGGCTTTCCGGTGGTTGGCCGGAGGAATGCAAAGCCTGGGCGGCCTCGTTCGGTAAGTGGAGATCCGTCTGGAAGCGGTGGGACGCCGTGGCTTAGCCGGAAGTGTGGCGTCTCGGGGCGATTCGGGGGATGCCGTGTGCTGGTGTTAGGGGGTGAGACCCTCGGGTTGCTGGCGGAGTGCGCTGAGCTTGGGGTCTAGCCAGCCAGGGCCAGGTTGCCCAAATCCCCCCGAGGAGTCTTGGGTAATGCTGGCGAAGGCACCACCTGAGGCCGGATTCGGTGGAATCGGGGACAGGGGGGGTGTGGCGAAGGTCGGAGGGTCCAAGATTGAACGGAAGGGGTGGGCCAGAGACGACCGGGTCTCATAACCGAGTAAGAACGGCAACGCATAGCGTGCTGAGTTGCTGCTATACCGACAGGGGCAGTACGAGAGGAACGTCAGCGTACTGCAGCCGACCAAGAGGGGGCTCGGGCGGGCCATAGGGATCATAAGCGGAATTCGCGGGGGGCCAGGAGTCGAGCGAGCGGCCCGGCTACCATCTCTCCATGAATATGAGCTGGGTGCCTGTGGTGAAAGGAGTCGGGTCAAGATGAAGAGGCCTTCCTCGGCTTCAGGCGGATCGGCCGCAGCCGCCGGCATGGAGTTTCAACACCGCGTAGCAGCCTGGCTGGCCGTACACATCCTGGCGGAGAAGGGTGCAGAACCTCCGTGGGGTCTCCCCGTAGGGACGACCCTAGAGTGGCTCCAATGTGAGACCGAGCAGTCTGTCGACGACCTGCTGCTGGGTACGTCAGCGGAAGGTTACATCTTTGCACAGATTAAGCAGAAGGTTACCCGCGACAAGTCCACTGAGTCAGACCTGGCATCGGCTCTTGACCAGTTCGTCCGCCAGTTTCTTGCCGGAGGTTCGAAAGCCAGTGGCATGCGGGCCGCAGAGCGATCTCTAGATGTAACCCGGGATCGCCTCGTGTTGATCACGTCGCCGAGGAGTTCCAGACCGATCCAGGAACAACTACGGGACATCTTATCCAGGTTGCGGAGTGACTCGCTGCAAGTGCTCGACGATGCAGCGAAGAACAGTGAGGAACGGCGTACACTCTCCTTAGTGAGAGAGCATGTCACGAGGTCCTGGCGAGAAACAACTGGAGCAGATCCGACGGACGAGGACCTCCGGGAACTGCTCTCCCTGGTCCACGTGGAGGTCGTGGATGTGGAAGAGGGGCGGGGTCAAGAGCGTGAAGCGTTGAGTCTTTTGCGTAATACCGTTTTACGGGATCCCGACCAAGCTCAACTGGCATGGGCTCGGCTCATCAGCTTGACCGCATCATTGGCTGCGCGACGACGCGGAGCTCGGCGTATAGACCTCCAGCGCGCGCTAGCGGACGCCGGTGTCGGAGTTAGAGCCGTTCGAAGCTATCGGGAGGATATCGAAAGGCTTAGGACATACTCCGCAACTACGCTTAACATGCGCGCCGATTCTGCCCAGATCCGTCTGGGGTTTCTCACGATCAGAATCCAGCGGCCGTCCACTATGGCTCTAAGGCGGGCCGCTGAGGAAAACTCCATTCTCGTGGTGGGAGAGCCGGGGGCCGGAAAGTCGGGTACCTTATACAACCTGGGCGAGGCGCTTGAGGGGGAGGGCCGTGAGTTCATATTCCTGGCTGTCGATCGGCTCTCCGCTAGAAGCTTGGGCGAACTCCGGGCGGAGATCCGCCTCGAGCACGAGCTGGTGGAGGTGCTAGACAATTGGCCGGGCCAGCAACCGGCTTTCGTCATCATAGACGCCCTGGACGCGGCCCGTGGGGAACCGGCCGAGGGGGTGATCCAGGACTTGATCCGCCAGGTCATCCAAAAGGGCGGGCGGTGGCGGATCGTGGCTTCAATCCGTACTTTCGACCTACGGTACAGCGGAGAGCTGAAAGTCTTGTTTAGTGGGAGCCCTCCTACGGAATACCAGGATCCGGAGTTCCCGGGTGTGCGGCACTTCAAAATTCGTGGGTTCTCCGATGAAGAGCTGAGCCAGGTCATCTCGCGGTCCGCCGAACTAGGTGCACTCGTACGTAATGCATCCGAAGAACTGAAGGATCTTCTACGGGTCCCCTTCTACCTACGGATCATGGCTGAGCTACTCGGCGGCGGCCTGAGCCCAGATGAGCTTACGCCGATAAGAACGCGGCTTGAGCTTCTCGATAAGTACTGGGAGCGCCGGGTCTGGCACGGAAAGCACGGAGGCGCGCGCGATGCGGTCTTGCGTGAGGTATGTGAGAAGATGGTAGCGGCGCGGGCGCTCCGGATTGACCGCTCGGCCGTTGAACGGGCCGAAACTAGCGTTGTGCTCGACGACCTCCTCAGTGCACAAGTTCTCGTGGAGTGGCAGCCTTTACCTGAAGCTCGGCCCGAACGGTACGTTCTGGCTTTTTCCCACCACGTAGTATTTGACTACGCAGTAGAACGACTGTTACTGAGAGGAACCCCCGACCAATTAATCCGTCGCTTGGGTGAAGAACCCGACCTTACGGTCTTTATTCGGCCCAGCCTCGTGCTTCACTTCTACCACCTCTGGAGAGCTGATAGCTGTCATGGCCAGTTCTGGGACCTTGTCTTCCGTGTGATTCCCAATGACCGGCTGCCGGAGATAGCTAAGCTGATCGGGCCTTCAGTTGGAGCAGAGATTGCACTGGTGCTCTCGGATCTCAAACCCCTGTGCGCCGCCCTCAATGACATGAACTCTCCCGATCATGTCGCTGCGGAACAGGCGCTGCGGCACCTTGTTGGTGCCCTGTTAGCGGGAGCCCCAGACCGACTCGTGGGTCCCGGCGCTGGCCCTTGGAGTGAACTCCTCGAACGTTTAAGCGGCAACCTCACGCCGTCTCTGGCTTACCCGGTTCTGTCGCTTCTCAAGACCATGTGCGACCGCCCGGAGGACTTTACCCCTGAGCAGCGAGCCGCTGCAGGGCAGGCGGCCCGGCGACTCCTTGAGTTTTCCTGGACCCTTGACCCGAGAGACAGCCGGCTGGTCATCCACTCCATACGCTGCGTATGCCGTACTTTCGAGAGCGACCCATCTGCGTCTGCGGCGCTAATCCGGCGTTGCCTCGAGCCTGCGCACCTCGTGAACTATGGGTACGAAGAGATGCCGTGGCTTGCGCGAGAGGTTAAGCGCCTTATTGCCCTTGATCAGGAGCTCGTTGGGGAGATTTACCGCGCGGCCTTCACCTTCGAGGAGACTTCGGAGGAGCCTACGCCAATCGGTCAGAGCGGCATCCTGCCATTAGTCTCCACTCGTCGGCAGGACTACCGCATGGCGCGGTACGAGTTGGCCGAAGCCTTCCCGGAATTCTTAGAACGTGAGCCGGATACGGCCGCTCGCACGCTCGTCGCGGTTATGGAAGCATACGTCGATAAGCATCAACGTCCGGCTACCGGGGAATGGCAGGAAGAAACGTTCGATTTCGAAGGTCGCCGTGCACGCCTCCTCGTTGACTACAGCGCCATTTGGGACGAGGGCGATACGTACCGCCATGACGAGCCTCTCAAAATGCTTGACGCTTTCCAGCATTACATGGAGGGGCTTGCTGGGCGGGAAAGCCGTGTTGAGCAGCTTCGCACACTCCTGCACATTCTGGTCTTTGAAAACCGCCTTGCCGTCCTCTGGCGTCGCGTTCTTTCCTTGGGCGCCCGCTTCCCTGTCATTGTTGGTAAGGTCATCCTACCTCTTGCCTGGGCAACACCCATCCTTACTGCTTTCGACACAACCGTGCCGGCCGGTGACTTTATCCGAGCGGTTTTTCCGTACCTCGACCACCAGGAGCGGCGGCGCATTGAGCAGGCTATTTTGGGCATTCCTCAGGCGGTACCGGCGGAGGAACGTGACGAGGCTGAGCACATACGTAATCGTCTCCTCGGGTGCCTTACGGTCGAGAAGCTCGTCACCGGCGAGGCTAGGCGTCTCATTGAGGAGCTTAAGCGCAAGAACGCGATCCCCGCTAACGAACCGTTGGTGTCGTTCGAGTTCGGGACTGAGGCGTACGATGAGGAAAGGCATTTAAAGGACCGCGGAGTACCGGTAGACGCTGGGGCGAATCGAAAGATCCGGGAATTGGAGGGCCCGGTGAAGGGGTTTGCTGACAAGCACCTTAACTCTGTCCCCACGCGTGAGGAAGTCAACGGTGTCCTCCCGGCCCTGCGAGCCCTTCACCAGGCGCTCTCCCGCGCCGACATTGACGGCGTCCATCCGATGCAGCGTGACTACGCTTGGGGTCACCTCGCTGCTGCGTGCGCCTGTATTGCCAGAACCGATGGGATCTCATGTGCTGCCGAACCAGGTTCGTTCGTGAAGCATGTTCTTCTCGAAGCGAGCTGTCACCACCAACCTGCTCATCATCCTGAATACGATGCTCAGTTCGATGAGCGCCCGGGGTGGGGGAGCCCCGCAGCACGGCTGGAGGCGGCAAGAGGGCTGGTCGTGCTTGCCGGGCATGCCGAATGTGCAGACAGTGAGGTCTTAAGGGCGATTGAACGCCTGAGCTGTGATCCCGTGCCCGCTGTCCGCTTCCAGATAGCCAGGTATCTTCAGGCGCTGTGCAGCACCGCACCCGACTTGATGTGGGATGTCATCGAGCGCATGTCTCGGCGTGAAGAGAGCCGTGGAGTTCTGCAAGGACTTCTAGCAGGCCCGCTTCGGGGGTTGGCAGGTGCTGAGCCGGACCGGGTCGCGGATTTGACAAAGGCGATCTTCGACCGTGTATGCGAGGGCCCCGGGGCGAAGGCGGTCCGGAGATTCTGCATGGGGATCTTCGCTGGGCTATACATCTGGCGAGATCACCCTTTTTGCCGCGAGGTGGTTTTGGAGATTGCCTCGGATCCTGCTCCCTTTGTTGAGGAGGTAACTCACATCTTGACCAGCCTCGGCGAGGCGGCTACGCATGGCTCGGTGACTCGTCCCGAGCCCAGAGCGGACGCTGTTCGCCAACGAGCGCTGGATTTGGTTGAACGACTCTTGCGTTCCGCACGCCGCGATCTACGCGACCTTGAACAACGCAGCCGCAATGTCCCCTTCAAACAGTGGCCTCAGCAAAACCAGGACAAGGCCAAGTCGCTGGCGCAACTGATCGATAGGATCGGCACTCATGTGTACTTTACCTCCGGGGCACATGACAGTCAGCGTCAAAGCGGGTCTGTTGCGGCGCAACGGCCGAAACCTGAGTCGGAGAGGTTCTATCGGGAAGCGACCACCATTTTAGACGAGCTCGCGGAGGCAGCGCTACCGAGCGTGACCCATCACCTCGTGGAAACCCTGGAGTTCTTCATCCCCATAGACCCCCGGGGCGTTTTTCTGCGGATCGGCCAGGTCGTTCGGTACGGGGAGCAAGGGGGGTATCAGTATGAGTCTCTTGCAGCCGATTGCGTTGTAAGGCTTATTGAACGCTACCTGGGCGACAACCGGACCCTATTGCGTGAAGACGCAGAATGCCGGCAGACTTTGATCGAAATACTCGACGTTCTTATCCGTGCGGGTTGGCCAAACGCACGGCGACTCGTTTACCGTTTGGAGGACATCTTCCGGTGATCCCGCCTTCCTCTCTCTTGGGCAGCCCCGCTTTCGGGTGGGAGCAATTTGGGAGCAAACGCGCGCAAACCAGCGCCCAAAACGCACCCCCCATGCCACCCCACCCCGCGAAGAATCCAACAGCGGCAACGGTTTACAAACTGGAACAAACTGCAAACAGGCCATTTTTCCAATTCGTAATGCGCGGGCTGTGGGTTCGATTCCCTCCACCGGCTCCACTTTTTCAACAGCCCCAAGGGTTTCCGGGCTGGAAGCCCTTGGGATTTGCGCTCCGGGGGGCCTTTTGCTAACCGTTTGCTAACCGCGGCCCGCGGAGCAGAAGGGACTCCAGCCACGACGCCGCCTCCCTCTGCATCCCCGGCATCGCGTGGGCGTACAGGTCCAGCGTGATCCCGACCCCCGAGTGGCCGAGCCTCGCGGAGAGCAGCTTCGGGTGCAGCCCCCGCTGGGCCAGGAGCGTGGCGTGGGCGTGGCGGAGGTCGTGGAACCGCGCCTTGATCCCCGCCCGCCGCACGAGGTCGGCGAACCGCGAGCTGACCGACTGGGGCAGGAGCGGCGAGCCGTCCTCCCGGCAGCACACCAGGCCCCAGTCGTGCCACCGCTCGCCCGCGGCCAGGCGCGCGCGGGCCTGCTCGGCCCTGTGCCGCCGCAGGGCGGCCGCGAGGTCGGGGCCGATCTCTATGGCCCGCCGGGAAGCGGCGCTCTTGGGCTCCTTGAAGACGTGCTGGCCCTTCGCGGGGCTGTAGAGAGACCGCCGGACGCTGATGAGCCCGGCCTCCAGGTCGACGTCCTCCCACCGCAGGGCCAGGACCTCCCCCAGCCGCATCCCGGTCGCCAGCGACAGCAGCGCGGGCATGTAGGCGTTCGTCCCGCGGACGGCGTCCAGCACGGCCCTGGCCTGCTCCGCGTCCAGGGCCGCGAACTCCCGCCGCGGGGGGCGCGGCGGCTCCGCCCCGTCGCAGGGGTTCCTCGCCAGCAGGCCCCACTTGACGGCTTGGGCGAGCGCCCTGTGCAGCACCCTGAAGTGGTATAGCGCGGTGGCCGGGTGCAGCCCCGGCTTGCCCTTCTGGTCCCTGCGCCCCTGTTGGATGTCGTAGGCGAGAAACTGCTGCACATGGGCGGGGGTGAGCCTTGCGAGGCGCACCGCCCCCAGGCGCGGGATGATGTGCATCTCTACTGCCACCTCGTACCGCCGCCTGGTGGCGGGCGAGAGGTTGGGCCCGTGCGCCGCCAGCCACTGCCGCAGGAAGTCCGCGACCGTGAGCTTCCCCGGGTCGGCCCACTCTCCGCGCTCGAGCTGGCTTATCATCTCCGCCAGCACCCTCTCCGCGTCCCTCTTCGTTCCCTTCACCGTCACCCACTTCTGCCGCCGCTTCCCGGTCTCCGGGTCGCGGGGCAGCTCCACCACGACCGTCCACGAGTCCTTCGATCTCTTCCTGACGTGCCCTCTCACCTCTTTCGGCGCCCTCCTCTCCCAGAAAGGGCCGGGCGGGGCGCCGCCCGCTATTTCGCCCCGCCCGCCGCCTGCACCTTCTGCCCGGCCTGCTCCGCCATCCTCAGCAGGGCGTCCCGGGGGACCCGGATGAACCGCCCGATCCGGAACGCGGGTATCTGCCCCTGCCGGACCAGCTCGTAGGCCGTGCTCCGCTTGAGCCTCAGCAGGGCCGCTGCTTCCTCCACGGTCAGGAAGCGGGGCAGGCCGCTCTCTTCCGGCTCCACGCGCGATCACCCCCTCCGGCGAACCCCGAATCGTATGCGGCGTTCCGAACCCGCCTTAGCCCCCCGCTTTTGCCGTCCGTATGCGGCGTAACCGGCCCCCGAACGCCGCATACCGCCCATTGGGCGGCGTCCGGCGGAAGGGCCGAAAGCGGGCATGCGGCCGTTTCCAGAAAGTGCTAAAGCGTGACATCCAGACCGCGCGTATCCAGGGTAAGGGGGGTCTGCCGGAGCCCCTTTTCCGGGGCCGGAAACCCTTGCGGCTGTAGCTCCCAGAAAGTGCTAAAGCGTGACATCCGGGAGAAGCCGGCTCCCGCGGGGTCGGCCGGCGCGAAGCGTTGGGCGGCGTCCGGGGGCCGGAAGCGGGCGCATGGCCCTTGCCAGAAAGTGTTAAACGTGGAATCCCGCACCCCCCGTCTCCGGTAAGGGGGGCGCGAGCGAGCCGGTTTTGGGGCCCAGCGAACCCTTGCGCCGCAAGGGTTTCTGGCTGCCAGAAACTGTTAAACGTGGAACGCCGGCGAGCCGGCGTTCCGCGCCCGTCTCCCTCCGTCACGGCCCGCCGCCCGCCGCCCCTTGGGCCTCGGCGGCGCGCACGGGCCGGTCCGGGTCGTCCGACGTCTCCGCGTACAGCAACAATACCCGCTCGATGTAACCCACGGTTTCAGGAAACGGCGGCACCCCGCCCCACCGGTCGACCGCGCCCGGCCCCGAGTTGTACGCCGCCAAGGCCAGCTCCAGGTCGCCCCCGTAGCGGTCGAGCATTTTCCTGAGATACGCGCAGCCCGCCCGCAGGTTGGTTTCGGGGTCGAACGGGTCTTCGTGCGGCGAAAACTTGTCCGGCATCACCTGCATGAGCCCCAGGGCCCCCGCGGGGCTCACCGCCAGCGGGTCGCCCCCGGACTCAGCCTGGATCACGGCCAGGACGAGGGCGGGGTCGAGGCCGTGCTCGGCGGCGATCTGTCCCGCGAGCGGAGCCCACGCTTGGACGGCCGGCGCGATGGCGCGCTGGCCCTGCGCCCCCGCGGCGGGAAGGCCGGGGGCGAAGGCCCCCACCTGCTGCTGGAGCGCGAAGAAAAACCATCCCATGCCCAAAACGCACCAGCCCACGGGGGCAGCAATCAGGGAGCCGACCAAGACCCAAACCAGAAGGAACTGGCGCAGGCCCGGGTCAAGCCGCCGCCAGCGGCTCAAAAACCCCCTGGCGGCCTTGCGGACCGCCCATTCTGCCGCCTTTTTGGCGATCCACGCCGAGACCGGGTCGCCCACGATTCCACCTCCAAAAGACAATCCGCCGGCCGTGGGGTCCGGCCGGCCCGATGCCGCATTCTGGCAGTAATTGGCGGAAAATGGCAGCCCGAAACCCTTGCGCCGCAAGGCTTCCAGGCCGTGCCCTTCACTACCACAGACTTCCAGCCGAAAAATTGCCCTCTGGTGGGGGTTTCAGGGAGGGGGGCATATCTCGATATCCCCCCGCCCAAACGCTCGACGTCCCGGGCGCAGGCGGGCCCCGGAAGCGCCGGGGCCCGGCGCAATCGGCAGTAACCGTTCCTGAAAACGCTCCTGGGGCAACGTCGCGGCAGGCAGGGGCTCGGAGCCTACGGCCCCAACGGTTATCGCCGACGCCAACGGGCGCAACGGTTTCGGCCCTCTCCGCACCCCCCAATATCGGGGTAGGGGGGGGTCTGGCGGAGCCCGGTTTCGGGGGCCGGAAACCGTTGCGGCTGTAGCTCCCAGAAAGCGCTAAAGTATTACATCCGGCCCCCAGGCGGAGGAAACTATGGCGGCGCGCCCGGCTACCGCCCGGGTTTCACCAGCTCGAACCCGTACAGCTTCGCCAGCTCTTCGTCGCTCAACACCCGCATCGCCCGCGCCAGCGCGGTGCCTTCGAGCCCCAGGAGCTTGGCTTGGATCTCCCTGCGGTACCGCGAGTAGTTCGACCACTCGTATTTTTCGGCGTCGGCAATCGTGATCACAGGCACGACCTTCGGCGGCTTCACGCCCTGCGCCGGGGGCTCGACGTCCCACCCGACGTACTGCACAAGCTTGTCGTACGCCGTGCGCGCCTCGAGCGGGCCGTACTCGACGAAGGACTTCGCCGCCCACGGGCCGTGGGCCACCGAGGCCTCCACGCGCCGGCTCACGCGGTGCGGCGTCGCGGTGTCGTACCGCGAGGCCACTTCCGTCCAGGACCTCTCCGGCACCCACACGTCCCTCTCGACCATGACCGTGTAGGGCTCCCGGACCGTGCGCTCCACCGTCACGGTCTGGTACTCCGTCCAGGTGACGGTCCGCCAGCCCGCCAGCCTGCGCTCGGGGTACATGACCGTCTTGGTGCGCGTCACGGGGACGAGCCTGGTGGTGTGCCCGACCAGCTCGTAGCGCGTGACGGTGTACGGCACCCGCTCGTAGTACCAGAACCCGCCGCCCCACGGGAACGAGTACCACTTCCTCACCGTGCGGTACCGCGTTTCGGCCACGAGCCTGTACTGCGGCACCCGCTCCTCGACCCACTCCGTGTACGTGTACGTGTAGGGCACCATGACCGTCTCGTAGACCGGCTCCTGCCGCGTCCTGGTCACGGGGATCTGCACCGTCTCGCGCACGGCCCTGGTCCAGTACCGCGTCTCGGGCACCAGCCGCTTCTCCCAGTGCCCGGGCACGGTGACGTCCCGGTACACGGTGACGCGGTAGTAGTACGGCGTCTCGTACACCCGCGCGGTTTCGGTGACCAGCCGCTCGCGCCAAGTGTACGTCGTCACGGGCCGGGTGGCCGTGGTGCGGTAGACGTCGGTGACCAGCCACGGCCCCTCGCGGCGCGGCCCGTCCCTCCGCTCGCCCAGGTCCAGCGCCTCCGTGCGGGTCTGTTGCCGGATGTCCGCGTACTCCGTCCACGTCCGCGTCCGGGTGTCGACCAGCCGCTCCGGCCCCGCGAACTCCTGCCTCGCCGTGCGGTAGCTGACCCGCGCGCTCGCGCCGTACTGCCGCTCGGGCTGCGCGGGCCAGTCCACGGGCTCGGGCGCGGCGGCCTGGGCGGGCAGGCTCACGGGGTGCCGCTGCTGGTAGAACGTGCCGTCAGCGTTGGGCAGGTTCAGCCCGGCGGCCGGGTCGGAGCCGAGGACTTCCCAAGGCCTCTGCACCCTCGGGAGCAGGGCCTCGGCGGAGCCGACCGTGTGGAAGCCCGGCAGGTTCGCGCTTCCGGGGGCGCGGGCCAGCCCCGGCGTGGTCGGCACCCAGCCCACGCTGGAGTACGTGTACGTCCCGCGGGTCACCACGGTCTGGCCGGTGGCGAGGCCTTGGACGGACTGCGCGTCCCGCTGCTCCCCGATGCCCGTGTCCCACGCCGCACCCGCGGCCAGGGCCGTCCCGGGGGCCAGCAGGACGAGCGCCGCGGCGGCAGCCGCCAGGAGGAAAACCAGCCGCGTCCTGCTGCGTCGCACTCCCTCTTCCCTCCTTTCCGCCCCCCGGGAAGGGGGGTAGGTGATCGCCCACCAAGCCGACCGCCCCGCCGGGATCCCTTTTGGCGGGCTCCCGCGCGGGGCGGCTTCCTTCGTCGGCGCGATTGTAGCACGCGGGGCGGGACGCTGTCTACCTGGGCGGCCAGGGCTGGACGTGGGCGGGCGGCCACCTGTCCGGGCAGGTCTCGAGGATCTCGTCCCCGTGGCCCTTCCCGATGGGATCCTCGATCACCCACGCGCCGTTCGCCCTCGCGAGGGGGTACTCGAACGTCGTGCGGCCCCGCCCTCCCCAGTACTTCATGTTCCAGTAGGCCCGCGTCTGCGGGGACGGCTCGTACCAGTACTCGTACGTGACCAGAACCACGGCGCGGTCGGGGTTGCTGTTCCCCGGCGGCTTGGCCGCCTCGGTTGTCTGCCAGACGAAGTAGTGCTTGTCTCCCCGCTTCGGGGTGTCCTCCCGGATCACCTGGAGCCGCTGCCGGGCGACGGCGGTCGGGGCCACGAACTCCTCCGCCCGGTCGAGCTGCCCCGTCCACATGAGCGCGTTGTACGCGTACGCCACTTCCTCGGGCGCCCTCTGCTCCGGCCTCTTGCGCATGATGTCGTAGATCCGCTCGGCCATCTCGCGGGTCATGGTCCCGTACGGCCCGTTCATGATGCTCGCCACCGTGATGTCACGCAGCTTCGCGGACGCGGCCCGGGCCAGCCCGTCGAGCCGCCCGGACTGCCACGCCCACGCGCACGAGAGCAAGATCAGCAGCGCAAGCATCGCGGCAAGGAACTTCCGGTCCACTTCCATTTCGTCACCTCCCCTCCTCGCGGGGTGATGTCATACCATCAGCCGCGCCCCGCGCCCTCGGGGCCAACAGCCCCCGCACGCGTGCGGGGGCGCGCCGGGGCGCGCCGATGAACTCGGCCACCTCAGGATCCGGCCCCCCTTCCCCGGCCGCCGGGGCCAGGGCCAAGTCGCGCAGGGCAACCTCGGCCGCTTCCCCGTCCAGCAGGGCAAGCCACCTCGCCGCCAGCACGCCCCCCGCCCAGGCAAACTCTTCCCAACTGCTCACGGCGGGGGCGGGGTCGCCCGGGCCCCACAAATCGCCGTCACGCACGAGGGCATCGAACACCCCCCGGGCGCGCCGCCGCGTGGGGCACACGAACAGCGCGGCCCAGCCCTCAAGGCGGTCCTGCAGCTCGTGCGAGCAGTACCGCCGCGCCTTCAGCGCGATCTTCTCGAGCCCGGCCGTCCCGCGATCCAGCTCGAGGCAAAACCGCAGCTTGGTTCCGTCCTCGAACCGGTACTCTCCCGTGGCGTCGGGCCTCAGCAGGCACTTGGGCGGTTGGCCCTCGCGGGACTTGAGAAACCGCTGCGCCGCCAACAGCGGGCCCTCCCACAACACGAGCCCCCGCCCGACCGCCGGGTCGGACTCGCGGATCAGCGCGACGAAGAACTCGCTGGCCGCGACGTTGTGCCGCGCCTGCGCCGCCAGCGTCTTCGCCGTCCGCCGGGGCATCGCTTTGTAGAGAGCGCGGGCGCGCTCGTCGTCCTCGCACAGCTCCGCCACCGCAGACATGCCAGCAGGGGTCAGGCAGTACGCGAAGAGGCGGGGCCGCAGGGGGTCGCCGACCGGAAACCGCACGGCGAGCCTCTCAGACAGCAAGGCCGAAAGGACGCGGCGCGCAACAGTCTTTTGGCATGGGATGGCGGTGCAGAGCTGGTCGATGGTAAGCGTCTGCGCCTGGTACAGCCTCGCCAAGACCAGCTCGCGGAGGGTGAACGCCGCGTAAGCCTCAAACGCCGTTGCGGCGGAGACGGCCATGGGGGCATCACCTCGCCTCGATCTTGCCTCGGATTGGAAGAAAAGTCAAGGCAGGTCAAAAGGGCAGGGAAGGTCAGGAGCGAGTGAAAGAAGGCTCAAGCCGCGGGGCACTCGATTGCGGGGCAACGACTTGCGGGCGGCGGTTTCGCCCGGACGGAAGGCACGCAAAGCGCACACAAAGCGCACGCAAAATGGCCGTCCCGACCAAGACATGATGGGAGATGGGATCGCGGGAGCCGGGAAAGAGGGGCACGGCGCCGCGGCTTTTGCCCGTAGCGACGCGGGCTGGGCACGCTTTCCCGCCGGAAGTCGACGCCGATCTCCTCCACGGTTTCGGAATCGGCGTCGACTTCTCAGGCAAACGCACGCTTTAGCTTAGAGCCGCATGGGCTCAGCACGACGCCGTGCCCCGGCCGCCAGGCGAGGCGGAAGCGGAACGCGCGGTTTTGCTTGGAGCCATCGGAGATCGGCGCGCTTTCCCGCGCGCCCCGCTGGAGGCAACGGGGGAGAGGAAAGCGCGGTTTCGCCCGGGCTCATCGGGCCTCAGCGCGCTTTCCGGCCGCCCCCGCCCCCGGGAGCCGGGAGGGGGGCGAACGCCAACCTTTGCCTACGGCATCACGGCATCGGCGCGCTTTCCTCCGTGCCGGCCCCCGCCGCGGCGGCCAGTCGGTCCGCCAAGGCCGCCACGCCCCCCGGCTCCGCGCGGAGCCTCGGGGCCCGGGCCGCCGCCTCGCGCAGGCGCTTGGCCGCCAAGAATTTCACGGTCTGCCGCCGGCGGTGGGGGAGGGGCTTGAACGTGCCCAGCCCAATAAGCCGCACTTCCTTGCCCGCGGCGAGGGACTCTGCGATGAGGTCGGCATAGATGTGCAGCAGCCGCCTCGCGTCCACGATGAAGCAGCCCATCCGGGCGGCGGCTTGGCGGGCCAGGTCGCCCGCCAGCACGCGCCCCCGGCGGCTCCGGCCGCCCCGCGGCCTCCGCCCCGCCGCGGCCCCGGGCTCGCCCGCAGCCACAGCTACGTTTGCACACGCCATGCGTCTTTCCCCCCTTTCCCGCTTAGGCTTGCTTGACTTCCGAAAGGCACGAAGTTCCCGGGATTCCCGGAAAAGTTCCCGAAAAGTTCCCGGTGCCCGGATCCCCGCGAATCCGCCGCGCCCCGCCCCTATATAGTCACGTCACGAGGAGCGGGATCCCCAAGCGTGAGCGTGATATATAACCCCGCCCGGCGCACCCTGTTTCCAGGTTTTTACGTTCCCGGTAGGTTCCCGGTTTTGCACTTTTCTCACAATCGTTTCCGTGCCTTGTCGCCGTAAGCGTGAACTTCATTTTCCAGTTCCTTACGTTCCCGGTGAGTTCCCGGTAAAGTTCCCGGCCCGAAAACCTTGTCGCTGTAAGGTTTGAGCGCATTTTTGGGCGCGAGTTCCCGGTCGAAAATCGCCTTATATATACGCGCGCGATATCACCATCTCTATTCCCCCTCGTGTGTTCTCTCGCCATATAAGGCATATCCTTTTCTCGCTTTTTACCGGGAACCCTACCCCCAGGGGTATCGCAAAATCGTTCCGCCCCAAGGGTTTGAGGCCGATCAGCCGCCGGGAACTTTGCCGGGAACCCACCGGGAACCCACAGGATTTTCCAGAGGCAAGTTCCCTTGCGGCACAAGGAAAACATGCCTTTGGCGCGCCAGGAACCTTGCCGGGAACCCGGGCCGATCCCCCGGGGGGTATCGGCCGGCCTGCGCTTGGCTAGAAGTTGAGCTCCTCGTCCTCGCGCTCTCGCTCTTCGTCTTCCTGCCGCCGGCGCAGCACATATCCGTACGCGAGCTGGTCGCCGATCTTGATTCGGCGAGTGAACGGATGTTCTTCATCCTGGCCCGGGGCCAGCAAACCGGCGTCGCGCCAAGCCGCCCGGACTGCGTTGAGGTTGTACCCCCGGTCTTTCAGCTCTAGTTCGAGCGCGCGCGGGATGAAGGCGATGCAGCCGTCAGCGAAGCCGCGCACGGTCCATTCCCACACGCCCAGCCAGCCCTCTGCCGGCTCGCGGGCAGCCGGGTCGCCGCCGTAGAACCTGTGACGGTTGGCCGCAGCCCAAGCCATGACATGGTCGTACGCCTCTTCGTGCTCGTGCCGCGGGGATTCGCTCCTCAGCGTGTCCGCCAGCGTGCCCTTTACCATGTCGAACAGCTCGTCGTCTCCGACCTCTTCCAGCCACGTGCCCCTGCCGGCCTCGCGGTGGAACACTTCCGCGGCGAGCGCGACGGCGGCGAAAGGGGCGATGTATCGGCCCGACAGGTCGTCGACCCTTCTCCGCCCGCCAATTGCGGTCCGCAGCCTCTCCGCCAGCTCCGCGTGCCGGGCCTTCAGGTCCGCCCACGGCATTCCGGCCACGGCCTGGACGAAGCGGGGCCCTGCGTGGCCGTAATGGCTGCCAACCAAAGCCCGCACCTGCTCCGCCGAGGAGGCGTCCGCGAAAGGCGGGGCCCAGATGTCCACCGCCCGGACTTGCAGGCCGCCCCGCCTGCACGCGGCGTGCAGGGGCACCTCGCCGGTCGAGACCGCCAGGAGCTGCCATGTCGCGGTGTGGCGCGAGCCGCGGGGCGCGCCGCGGAGCTTGCCCACCCCGTCGGCGACCATGTACGCCAGCTCGGCGATCTCTTTGCTCGCGCGTTTCTCGTCCAAGACCGCGGCCTCAAGGCCATCGAAGAAGGCGGGGAGGTGGCGGAGGAACCCGCACGTCTGCTCCCGCCCGACCCTCGTGCTGATCCAGCCCAGCAACAGCCTCGCCGCCCCGGGCAGGCCGACGCCCCCGGGGTAGCCCCAGCACGACGCGCCCAGCTGGGCGGCCGTGGTTTTGCCCCGGCTCGTCAGGTTGCACAGGTGGAGTATGACGCCGCCCAAGCCGAGCGGGGCGAAGAGGATCGACGCCAGCGAGGCGTATGTGGCGACCGCGGCGACCGGGTGCCCGGAGAAGGCGATCCGGAACGCGTCGAGCCACCCTTCCCAGGTCCCGCCCCGCTTCATCGCGTCCAGCAGCTGGGCCTCGCCCGGGCCCGGCGGGTCGACCGCGACGGCGGGGGCTGCGGCCCCAGGCGCGGCGATCACTTCTCTGCCCCAGACGAAGTAGACGGGATCGGGCGGCGGCCCGCCGCGCCAGCCGAGGGCCGACACCCCCCGCACGAGGGGGAGGCGCGTGTAGTTGGCCTGCTCAAAAGCGGTCAGGTAGCGGGCCAGCTCGCGGGCGATGTCGGAGCTTGCGACCAGGTCGGCCTCCCGGGCCAAGCGCGTGATGAGCTTCGAGTCCTGCACGGTCTGGCGGTCGGTCACGACGGTCTGCCAGCCCGCCGCCGGGGTCCGCCGCCAAGCCAGCTCCACCTTGATCTCGGTCGTGTCCTCGTCCTTCATTCGCCGGGCAATGATGATCGGGCACGGGCTTACCGGGTACGAGACCGGCTCCCCCTGCCCCAAGGCCTCCCGCAGGATCACGCCCGCCCCGTCGATGTAGTACCCGCGCGGCAGCACGAGGCCGTCGGGGCACGGGGCGTCGGGCAGGGCCGCCCGCACCAGGACGCGGCCCTGCTCGTCTACGCCGTCCCGCCCCGGGGCCTCCGCCGCCTCGGCCTCGGCGGCCCGGGCCTCCATGTTGCGGCGGGCGTCCTCGACCCACCGGCGGATGTCCGTCCTCGGCAGGCCCGTGCGCCGCGCCAAGGCTTGAATCAGGCGCGCCCGCGTGATTTCGTCCTGCTCCGCGATGCCGTTCAGGATCTCCTGCAGCCGCTCGGCCGGGGGGACTTCGTTCCGCGGCAGGGATTCGATCCGCTCGAGCAGCGCGTCCGGGCTCGGGGCGGCTTCGGCCAGGCGGCCCGCGGCGGCCTCCAGCCCCCGCACGACCTCCTCGACGCCGACCCCGAATCGGGCGGCGACTTCCGCCGCCAGCCGGTCCCTGGCCGCCCCGCGCTCCCCTTCCCCCAGCCCCTCCAAGACGCGGGCGAGCTGGGCGAGCGTCGTGTTCCAGAGCGTCCCGCGGGGAGGCGAGCCTTCAGGAACCCGCGCCAGCCGGGCGAGGAAGTCCTTGACCTTGTCGGCGCTGTCGGGTAAAATAAGCACGGCTGTCAGCCTCCTTTTTTGCCCGGAGCCGCCAGCCGCGCCAAAGCCAGCCGGCCCGGGCACTAAGTTTTCTCTCGGCATTTTTGTCGACGCGATTGTTGCTCGTGTCCCGCGCCCCAGTCAAACGATCAGCCGATCGCGGGTTCAGGCGGGCCGCGTCCACCATCGGCCGGCCCGCCACCCGCAGCTGGCCCAAGCGTCCCGGTGTGCTTGCTGCGCCAGCAACGCGCCGCTGTCGAACTCCAAGCCCAGCAGCCTCCGGATTTCCTCGCCTTTCCACCATCTGCCGGTCAGCTGTTTGAGTAGCCCCCGGGCCGCCCGCGTCCCCTTCCGCCGCGCGAGGTCGCGCAACCGGGCGATTTGTTCGCGACTCAGGCTTGCCTTTTCCGCCGCCACGCGCTCGCCCCCCTTGCTCGGATTGCTGTGTCGGGGGCAAAGATGCCCCCGTGTATGTGCGGCGATGTCTGGGCCGTCTTCCCGCGCCGATCTTGTTCGTGTTCGCTTGTCAATCCCCCGCGGCGCAAAGCGAAAGCCCGCCGCGAGGCGACGAGAAGCGGGATGCAACCAGCTTGATCCCTTTTTCGCCTTTTGGCGGGCTTTTTGTTCTTTTTTCGCTTTTGGTTTGCTTGTCGGGCTTTTGCCTTTTTGCTTCCGCTTCCCTCCTTCCCGCCAATCAAATCTGCGGGAAGGGGATCTGCGCAATCTTATTCTAAACGGCCGGCGGCCGGCTTGTCAAACAGCAGGTAGTGCTTGAGGACGGACACGCGGAGCAGCTCCTTGCCGCCGGCCGCGCCGCCGTACAGCCTCCGCGCCAGCCGCGTGCGGTCCGTCTCCCCCTCCGCGAGGAGCCGCGCGAGCCGCGCCGTCTTCTTGACGATACTCTTTGCCACAACCCTCACCCCCCACCTCCAAGAATTGACCCCGGCGGGAAGGCCGGGGGCCGTGTTCGTATCGTATCCTGTCGGGGCGGCGGTGCGCCTACCCCCCGTCGTTCATGGACTGTTACCCGATTCGGGTAACTGCTTTCGGGTAACTGCTCACTTCCGAAAACGCCTAAGATCTGCCCTTCCAGGCAGCTCCGCGCCTCGCCTTTGCTAACCGTTTGCTAACGCCCTGCTAACGAACCCATCTGGACCCGTTGGGACTCAAGGCTTTCCGCCCGCACTGTTCTGGACTTCCACTTCCTGGGGAGCCCCGCCCGGCCCTTGCGCGTCAAGCGTTTTCGCTTTCTCCCCGGGTTTCCGCGCGGTATTCGTAATGCGTAGGTTGTGGGTTCGATTCCCTCCACCGGCTCCAAACTTTCCAGGAATGGCAAGGGTTTTGAGATGGATGCCCTTGCCGTTCCCGCTTGAGGCCGGGTTATAGTCGCAATTTGGTGACCGAGTTCATGCGCCGCTTGTGCCGGATTCCGATCAGTGCGGGCTATGTGACGATCCGTGCGGGCAGAGGAGAGAGCTGGCAGTGCAGCATCTTGGGTGTAACTGGGACAACCTCGCCACCACCGTGCGGGAGGTGGCGGCGCGCCTGGAGGGCAACCTGTCGGTGCGGGTTGCCGACCCGCTGGTGGAAGGCGCCTGGGGATGGCGGGCCGAGGAGAGGTGCCCCTCGGCCAGCGTGATCAAGATCCTCATCGCCTGGGAAGCCTACCGCCAGGCGGAGGCGGGGATGCTTGGGCTGGACGAAAGCGCCCGGGTTCCCCCGGACGGAGTGGTGGGCGGTACGGGAGTGCTCCACCTGCTCTCCCCGGGCGTCTCGCTGGCGTGGCGCGACCTGGTCGCCCTCATGCTGGCCGTGAGCGACAACACTGCCACCAACCTGCTCATCGACCGCCTCGGTTTTGACGCCATCAACGCGACCGCCCGGGCCCTGGGCCTCGCCCAGACGGTGCTCCAGCGCAAGATGATGGACTTCGGGGCCCGCGCCGCCGGGCGGGATAACTTCATGAGCGCGACCGACGCCGCCCGCCTGCTCGGGCTGCTCGCCCGTGGGGCACAGGGTGCGCCCAACGGAGCTCCCCGTGACCGCCGGGGCGAGGGCACGGCTGCCGCGCGGGCCGCGGCAGACCGCCGCGGTGAAGGCACGGCTGCCGCACGGGCTGCCGGAAACCGGCAGATATCGGCGGCATCATGCAGGGAGTTACTGGCCGTACTGGAAAAACAGCAGTTCAACCACAAGCTTCCGTCGCTGCTGCCCGGGGTGAGGTGCGCCCACAAGACGGGGGAGCTGCCCGGACTGGAGCACGACGCTGGCGTAGTCTACCTTGCCGACGGTCGTCCGCTGGTGGTAGCCGTATTCACCTGGGATCTCAAACGGAACTCCGACGGCGTGCGCGCCATCGCCGAGGTAGCACGCGCCGCTTACGAAGCCTGCACTGCCCCCACCTGCTGCGGCTGACCACGCCTGCATCCCCCACGCTGGCTGCGATTAGTGACGACACACCGGCTAGGAAGGGTGGCCACGTCCGCGCCGCGTGCAGCGGCTAAGGTGGGTGGCCAGGTCCGCACGGCTATGGTGGCTGCGACGCCTGCACCACCCGCACCGGGGCACCTGTACCGCCAGCCCGCCCGGGTGACAGGTCATCCACACGCGCGGAAATTTCGGCGGTCCAGCCCAAACCGACCGGCGATTTTTTCGCCAGGGGGAGCCTGCCAGGGTCTTTCGGCACAGATGCGCAACCCTGGGCGGGTTTTTGACCCGGATGCAACATCCGCCCCGGGTGTTCGGGCACCTCCGGTGACGGATGCCGAGCCAAGGGTCGAGAGGTTTGGACATAAGATCCGTATGGCCAAATTATGTTACACAGTTGACGCACTCGCCGCGCTCGGCCGTCATCTCCCTGGACATTTTTTCGTCAGTCGCCTGGCCGGGAAGTGCCGAAGAAATGACCAGAACCACATAAGCCGGGTCGGATGGGGACCGGCCGCCGGAGCGCGCCGTCCGGAGCCACGCGCGGCGGGTCCACCCGTGCCGTGCACGCGCCGGGTCAGCGCCTGCCGACCAGGGCGGCCACCGCCACGGCACCTCCGGCATCTACGGGGTCGACCACCTGCACCCCCAGGCGCTCGCGCAGCCGGGCAGCCATCCCCACGGTAGCGTAACCCGTGCAGGCCAGGAGCACCGCGTCCGCGCCGCTCGTCCGCACCAGGCGCTCCGCCGCCTGCAGGGCTGCCCTCTGCCCGGCCTCGCCGAGCAGGTCGGTGGCGTCCCTGACCCCTTCCGGAGCTGCTTCCCCCACCAGCCGGGGACCCAGGATGGCACGCACGGGACCCGGTGTGGCTTCCGTCAGGTTGAGGACTCCGACGCGCTCCCCAAGGGCAAGGGCCACGCCCGCCGCTGCCGAGCCCGCTCCCACGACCGGTATCCGCACCAGAGAGCGGGCCTCCCGCACGGCCGGATCGGCCGCGCAGCTGATGAAGATGGCCCCCACGCCCTCGTCGGCCAGCCTCCTGACCGCCTCCAGGATCTTCGGTACCGCCTGGCGCTCGGTCTCTTCGTCGTAGATACCGCGGGGCTGGTCGGGAATGCACACCGTACGCGTGGGCACCCCGTACCTGGCCTCGATCTGCCTGCCATGGGCAGCCAGCACGTCCGCATCCTCGGTGGTCAGCACGCGCACAATGCCAATCATTCCCTCACCACCTCTCGGCCCTATTATACTGCGCTGGCGCACCGTGCCTTCGGCCAACCCGCACCAGAACCGACGCCGCTACCCGTGTGCTCCGCGCCAACCGACAGCCGCTCAAGGGAAAGGGGACGACATCGCTGGCAGGCAGGGGAACCAGTACCACCAGGATACCGGCCCGCCCTCGGGGAATTCTTCCACCAGGGCATTTTCTACTTCGTCGCGGCCCGTACGTTGCGGCGTTGCTGGATGGCCCAGAACAGCGTTTCCGAGGAGGCAAAGCAACATGAAGATCATCAGGGATGATCAGGTAGTATACGCTCTGTCCCCGGAGAACCCGCCGGTTGCCGTAGCCGAACCGGGGGAAGAAGTGGTCTTCGAAACCAAAGACTGCTTCTCCAACCAGATCCGGTCGGAGAAGGACCTCTTCGCCAGCGTGAACTGGGCCACCATCAACCCGGCCACCGGTCCCCTGGCGGTCAAGGGAGCGGAACCAGGGGATGTCCTCGTGGTGGACGTTCTCCGCATCGAGATAGCCTCTCAGGGTGTGATGGTCGCGGTACCGGGACTGGGTGCCCTTGGCCACCTCATCTCCGAGCCCGAGACGAAGGTGATACCCATACGGGAGGGCAAGGCCCTCTTCAACGAGACGGTGGCTTTCCCCGTCAAGCCCATGATCGGGGTCATAGGCACTGCTCCAGAGAAAGAGGTACCCTGCGGGACGCCGGGTCCCCACGGCGGCAACATGGACACCAGACTCATAACTGAGGGAGCCAGGCTGTACCTGCCGGTTTTCGTCCCCGGAGCCAACCTGTGCCTGGGCGACCTGCACGCTGTGATGGGGGACGGCGAGGTGGTCGTCTGCGGAGTGGAGATCCCGGGGAGAGTCACCGTGAGAGTGGATGTCCGCAAAGCCAGGCGACTTGACTCCCCCATGCTGGAAACCTCCGATGCCTGGTACACGATCGCCTCGGCCAAAGACCTCGATGAGGCGGCACAGATGGCCCTTGAGCACATGCTGGCGTTCGTGCGAGAAAGGACGGGACTTTCCCTGAACCACGCCGGCATGCTCCTCAGTATTGCGGCACACCTGGAGATCAGCCAGGTGGTCGATCCCCTGAAGACCGTGCGCATGCGGCTGCCCAAGTCTGTCGGATACAACTTCGAGGTGTGAGGGGTCGGGGTGGACGCAGTAGGTGTGTAGAGCGTTGCCAGAGAGCGGTCGGACCGGAACCGGAAGGCGGCGGCAGCGAGGCGTTCGAGGGGCGCTTTGGGCATGTCCTCGTGCTGCTGGTGCTGAACTTGCCAGGGGACGGGCTGAGGGACGCACTTGATCCCCGCTTGCGCAGCATTCGGGTCTGAGCGGGAGGGAGGAACTACCGTGCGCAGGACGAGAACTTATGCGGGGACCTTTTCCATCGTAGCCTGCGATCTGGAGGCAGGCGAATGGGGTGGCGCGGTCGCCTCCAAGTTCCTGGCGGCAGGCGCGCTGGTACTGTACGCCCGAGCCGGGGTGGGTGCGGTGGCTACGCAGTCCTTCGTCAACACCAGCTACGGACCGCGCGGGCTGGATCTGATGGCCGCAGGGGCCAGCGCCCACGACGCGCTGCGCATCCTGACCGAAGGCGACGATCAGCGCTACCTGCGGCAGGCCGGCATGGTGGACAGCCAGGGCCGAAGCGCCACGTTCACCGGGGAACGGTGCTTCCCCTGGGCTGGGGGTATCACCGGTGACGGGTTCGCCTGCCAGGGCAACATCCTGGTGGGGGAGGAGGTAGTACAGGCCATGGCGGAGGCGTTCCGGAGCACGGCCGGACCCTTGTCGCGACGTCTGCTTGCTGCCCTGCGCGCTGGAGATCTGGCGGGCGGGGACCGCCGCGGGCGACAATCAGCCGCATTGCTGGTGATGCGTGCCGGTGGCGGATACGGCGGCATGAGCGACAGGTATATCGACCTGCGCATCGACGACCACCCGGATCCCGTCGCTGAGCTGGCCCGGCTGCTGGACCTGCACGAGCTTTACTTCCTGCCTCCGGAGCCGGACGATATCCTGCCGGCAGATGCAGAGCTCACCAGACAAATCCAGGATGGTCTCAGGCACCTTGGGTACTGGCAGGGTCCTTCGGATGGGGTTTGGTCGCCCGATCTGGAAAAAGCGTTCTTTGAGTACGCGGGAACCGAGAACCTGGAAGAGAGAATCCACCCTGGCCCACAGGTGGATCGCAAGGTCATCGAATACATGCGCGCCCACTTGCGCCGATTGGGCGCCCGGCGGGATGCAAACCCGGTCGCGTAACGATCGAGGATGGCGTGGGCATGGTGGGCCAGACCCCGGAGCCGGGGCTCCTCTGCCCTGGCAAGCGTCGCCTGACAGTGGCTTGGGAAAGTCATGCGGGCATAGCGGCGGCGGACATCGCCTGGGCGGTTACTATCCGGTGGCGGTGCTGGGGGTCAGCACGGTGCATCCCCGTGTGGTCCGGGCTCTACGCGCCGGGCCCTATCTGCGGGAAAGGTATGGGAGCGGGTCTACCGCCTCGCCGTCCAGGCGCAATTCGAAATGGAGGTGGGGACCGGTCACCCGGCCGGTTTCGCCCACCTTGCCGATGGGCTGGCCCTTTTCGACGTCCTGCCCGGTGCCTACCAGGACCCGGGAAAGATGGGCGTAAAAAGTAGTCACGCCTCCCCCGTGGTCGATTTCCAGCGTGTACCCGTAGCCTCGCATCCAGGCCACGCGCTTGATCACGCCGGAAGATGCGGCCTGGACGGGTGTCCCCGCCGGCGAGCCAATGTCGATTCCGCAGTGCATCCTGCCCCACCGGGGCCCAAACCCCGAAGTCACCGGGCCATTGACCGGCCACGTCAGCACGGGACGGCTGCGAGTCGCTAGCTGCACCAGCCCGCGGATCGGTGGCCCGGGGCGTGCTGCGACCGGGCGAAGCCGGTCTGAGGTGCCCGCGACGTAGCCGGCGTTCAGGCGGGTTACCGCAACGGCTTCTTCCAGCACCGCGGGCGAGGGCCAGGGCAGCGGCGGCACCGGATCTGGCCGTCCCGCCAGGGGCACCTGCGCGATGCAGATGAAGAGGGCCAGCAGTACGTGTGCCATCCTGCGCTGAGAGAGCGTACCGGCCTTTCTGCCCGGGCCGGGTACATCTCGGGGCGGGTGAGCTGCGCCGGCGCGCCGGGCCAGGTTGACCGTGCCCCGGCGGAGAACAACCGTACCCAAGTGCGACATCACCGCTTTATGATTTGCGCGCGGGTGCCCGTCGATGCATTTCCCCTTATCAGGATATGCTGGCATCGTCGTGTCCGGGGACGCTGTGTCTGGGGAGGCTGGTGACGTGTACCCCGTGGCCGTAGTATAATCCGGCGGAGGGCGTACTGGTCAATTTGCGCGTTCGGGAGGTGTGTCTGGTGGGACGCCCTGTGGACACCGGAAATTATGAACACGTGAGGGTAGTGTTTTCCGTGGGCTGGCAGGCCGATCTGCCCCGTGAGTGTCAGGAGTGCCAGACCTCGTGCCAGTCGGCGTGCAAGACTTCGTGTACGGTAAGCAACCAGCCCTGTCCCCTGCGTGATGAAGGGGCCGGCCGAACCCCCTGAGAAGAAAGGTGAGGCTGGCAGGCGGGCCACCGCGAATGGCGAGGAGCGGAACAGCGCTATCGACGGGCGACAGGGCCATGCATTGCTTGCCATCGTGCGTGCACATGTTTCAGCGGGGCGGCCTCTACCTGGCCTTTGACGCCGGCAGCGGTACCCTCCTGGTGCTGGACGAGGCGGGTTGGGAGGCCCTGGGCGAGATCCTGCAGGGCTCCCCACCGGCAGCCACGGGCGCCTCGCTGCCCGCGCGGCGGGAACTGGAAGACCTGATGAGGCGGGGGCTGCTTCTCTCCTCTGTACCGGTGCCGGTGCCCCCCCGTCCCGTCCTCAAGGCGCTGTGCCTGCACGTGGCCCACGCCTGCCAGATGCGCTGTGCCTACTGCTTTGCCGCGGGAGGTGGTTACGGCGGCAGGGCGGAGTTGATGCCCCGCCAGGTGGCGCGGGCGGCCGTGGACTTGCTGCTGGACCCTTCGTCGGGGGTGAGGCGGTGGGCCATTGACTTCTTCGGCGGGGAGCCGCTGCTCAACTGGCCGGTTGTGGTGGATACTATCCTCTACGCTCGGGAGAGGGCTCACCGACTGGGAGGACAGGTGCAGTTCACCCTCACCACCAACGCCCTCGAGCTTTCCCGGGAACGAGCTGGCTTTCTGGAAGAGCACGGAGTCAACCTGGTGGTCAGCCTGGATGGGAGGCCCGAGGTGCACGACGCCGTGCGGCAGCTGGCCGACCAAAGCCCCACCTGGCACCGTGCCCTCCGGGGCGCCCTGCGGGCGGTCTCCGCCCTGCGGGGGGCAGCTGGTCCTTCCCTGTGGGTGCGGGGCACTTTTACCCGGCGCAACCTGGACTTCGCCTGCGATGCCATCTTCCTTTTCGGTCTGGGCTTTCCGCAGGTTTCCCTGGAGCCGGTATGCGGGGGGCCGCCCGAGCTGGCCCTCAGGCCGGATGACCTGCCCGTCCTGGCGGAGCAGTATGGAGAGCTTGCCCTCTGGTGCGCCGAGCGCGCCCGGGCGGGTCGGCCCGTCCGTTTCTACCATTTCGAGCTGGACCCGGCCGGGGGACCCTGTTTGGCCCGGCGCCTGGCCGCCTGTGGTGCTGGCCGGGAGTACCTGGCGGTGACTCCCACGGGAGAACTGTACGCCTGTCACCAACTGGTGGGAGTCGAACAATTCCTTGTGGGCGACGTGTACCGGGGGATCACGCGCCCCGAGGTGGCCGACCGGATGGGGGAGCACGAGGTCTCCCGCCTGGAGCAATGCCGCCAGTGCTGGGCGCGGTTCCTGTGCGGCGGCGGATGCCGGGCCCAGGCGTTCTTCGAGCATGGTACCCTGGGACAGCCTCCCACGCTGGAGTGCGCTCTGCAGAAAGTCCGCTGGGAATGGGCCCTCTGGCTGCGGGCTCAGCGGCACATGACTGACCAGGAAGCGTGACCGGAACGTGCGGTCGAGGGATGCGGTGCCCGGCGCGGTTCAGGGCCGGAGGCCATGGGAGCGGCTTTTGCGTGAATGCATAAGGTGGTAAGGGAGGAAAACTAGCTCGAGTGTAGAAGAATATGGCGCCAAAGCCCGGCCTGGAGGGGGTGATAACGCTGGTTAGCCCGGAGGGCCCCGCCTCTCGCCGGCGGTGGGTCGGGGCCGTGACGATGTTTCTGGGCATCGGTATTCTGGTCGCAGCGATATGGGCGCTGCCGGGCTACATAGCGCGTGCCTACCAGGTGACGGTAGATGGTCAGCCGGTAGGTGCGGTCCGTTCGCCCGGAGTGGTGGATGAGGTCGTGGCATCGCTGTTGGGCGAGGCCCGCGCCAGTTCTGGGGTGGAAGTGTCTCTTGCCTCTTCGGTGGATGTGCAGAGGGTGAGGAAACCCCAGGGGCCCCTTCTTGAACAGGAGCAGCTCAGGTCGGCCCTCGAGGGCAAGCTCAGGTTTTCCGCTGAGGCCTGGTCCGTCAGGGTGAACGGCACCAGCGTGGTGGCCCTACCCAGAGAAGAGGATGCCCGCCGCGTAATCGAGGAAATCAAGGCTGCGTACTGCCGTCCCGCCACAGGGACAGTCCTGGTGGACGTGCGTTTCCTCCAGGGGGTGGAAGTGGTCCGGGAAGCCGTTGACCTCTCCCGGCTCAGGTCGCCCGAAGAAGCCAAGCGGATCCTCATGCGGGGGACGGATAAGCTGGTCACCTATACCGTCAAGCGGGGAGATTCCCTCTGGCGCATCGCTCAGCAGCACGGGCTTACCGTGGAGGATCTCCGCCGGGCGAACCCCGGCATTGCCCGGAGCGACCTCCTGCAGATAGGCCAGGAACTCACCGTGGTAAAGGCCGAGCCGTACGTGACGGTGGCCACCGTGGAGAGGCTGGTGCAGGAAGTAGCCATCCCCTGCCCGGTAGAAGTGAAGTTCAGTCAGGATCGCTGGCCGTGGGAAGAGGTCGTGGAGAAGCCGGGTAAGAACGGCAGAAAGCAGATCGTCTACGAAATCTACCGCCAGGCGGGGGTAGAGGTGGAACGCCGGGTGGTGGAAGAGGTTATCCTGGAGGAGCCGGTCACGCGGGTGATCGTGCGGGGCTCCCGGGAGGTTCCAGCCCTGGGTACGGGTAAGTTCTACTGGCCCGTCGAGGGCGGCGGTCACATCACCTCCGGTTTCGGATGGCGCCGCCGCGACTGGCACCCGGCCATAGACATTGCTGCCCCGGAGGGCACCCCGGTCAGGGCGGCCGACAGCGGTGTGGTCACATACGTCGGCTGGCAGGGCGGTTACGGTCGCCTGATCATCATTGACCACGGGCAGGGCGTGACTACCCGGTACGGGCATCTGTCCCGGGTGAGCGTGCGTCCGGGAGACCAGGTAGAGAGGGGGCAGGTGATAGGGGCGGTCGGTGAAACCGGCAGGGCTACCGGGCCCCATCTGCACTTCGAGGTCAGGGTTGGCGGCGAAGCCCGCAATCCGCTCCAGTATTATCCCAGTTCCGCCTCCAGGTAGCCCACCGGCCCAGCCGGTCATGCTCGTGGGTCAGAAGAATACCCGGGCTCTCCCGAGGGAGAGCCCGTTTCCGTGTCCCCGCATATTATGGCAACGGTGAGGCGCCTCCCACAAAGAAAGGGAGGGATAGCGATGCCTGCCATGCCGTCGGAAGGGGCATGGGATGACGTTATCACCAGGCCGCTCAAGGGCAGGGTGGGGAAACCCCGGCAGGTGGGCCTCACCATGGTCCTGGACAAGGGCCTGGGCATTGCAGAGACCCGCGATCTGCTGGAAATGGCGGCCCCGTACCTGGACATCTACAAGTTGACCTTCGGTACACCGGCATTTTACCCGGGCGACCGCCTGCGCGAGAAAATAGCCCTCATCCGGGCCTACGGCGTGGACGTATGCCCCGGGGGGACCCTGCTGGAGATTGCGGTCCTGCAGGGCGCGGCGGAGGCGTTTCTGGAGCGCACCGCCGAGCTGAAGTTCTCGTGCGTGGAGGTTTCCGACGGGACCATCAGCATGGCCCCGTCCCTGCGGACGTGGTGCATCCGGAAGGCACTGGCGCTGGGGTTCAAGGTGATCACCGAGGTGGGCAAGAAGGACCCCGCCCACCGCATGAACCCCCAGGACATGAGGGAGGTAGCGCAGCACGACCTGGCCGAGGGCGCCTGGAAAGTGATCGTGGAGGCGCGCGAGTCGGGCAAGGGAGTGGGCATCTACGACTCCTCGGGGTCGGTGAAGCCGGGGGAGCTTGAGGCGCTGGTGGAAGGTATGAATGAGGAGGATCTCATCTGGGAGGCTCCCCTCAAGGACCAGCAGGTGGCTCTCATCCGGCGTTTCGGACCCAATGTCAATCTGGGGAATGTCCCCCCGCATGACGTAATCGCCCTGGAGGCGCTGCGGGCTGGCATGCGAGCGGATACGCTCCGTGACCTGGTTCTGGCAAACGGAGGGAAACTCATAGCGGTCCCCGACGCTCCATAGCCTGAACAGGGGTGGGCGCGGTCGCGGAGGCCCTCATCGTAGGCGGGATCCTTATCGTGGCGTGGCTGGGCAAGAACCACCTGGTGGTGTGGGCATGCCTGGCCCTTCTTGCCCTAATGGCGACCGGCTGGACGCAGCACCTGCATAGCCTGGAGGAACCCACCCTGAAGGCGGGCCTGACTCTCCTCACCCTCTCCATCCTCATCCCGTTTGTCAGGCGGGTAAAGGACGTGGCCGGGCTGTGGGAGTCCCTGGCCAGCCCTCTGGGCTTCTTCGCTGCCCTGACCGGGGCAGTGGCTGCCTACCTGGCGGGCAAGGGCGTGCCGGCCCTGCGGGCCCACCCGGAAATGGCCATCGGGCTCATCGTGGGTTCCGTGCTGGGAGCTACCCTTCTACGCGGGGTTCCCACCGGTCCCCTGATCGCTGCCGGCGTTACCGGCATCCTGCTGGAGCTGTGGAGCCGGATTCTGCGGGGCTGATCCTGCCGGCCGGGGTGTGGCTGACCCGGCCGCCGCTGACTCTGCCGGTTGAGGCGCGGTTGTCCTTGTATCGGCCTTGCCTTTGAGTTGAGCCGGCAGGATCCTCCCGGTGTCCAGCAGCACGGCCACGGCGGCCGCCACCGCCAGGGCCAGGGCCGCTACTACCCAGAACACCGGACCGAGCCCCACCCGCTCTGCCAAACCGAAGGCGGGCGGGCCCATGGCTACCGCCCAGAACCGGGCGGTGCCGTACACCGCGGTAACGAGTCCCCGCTCCTGTTCCGGCACCGAACTGGTGAACAGCAGATTGAGGGATGGCAGCACCAGGCCAGTACCTGCTCCGATGGCACTCATCACGGCTAGCCAGGGGCGGTGGGCAACCGCCAGGGGAGCCCAGGCGAGGGAACCGGCCACCAGGGCCAATCCTACCAGGAGCACCGGTTTGGCAATGCGGGTCAGGATCTTCTGGAGCATGATGCCGGTGGCGTAGGACAGAGTGGCCATCACGGTGACGGGTACCGCCAGGATCAGACCCTTGCTGAACCCCTTGACACCGAACCGGGCCTCCAGGAGGTCGGAGTAGGTAGCCAGGGCGCCGAACAGGACGAAGAGCACTGCCATGCCGGCTGCCAGGCCGCTGAGCAGGCTTACCCCCTTGTCTCGGAAGGTCTGGGCGAGGACGCGGGAGTAGTGGGAGAGAGGCGGGGCGGACCGGCGGCGAGGTGGTTCCCGCACCAGGAACCACACGGCGGCCGCGGCCGGGAGGGCAAGAAACCCGTAGGCAAAAAAGACGGCGAACCAGCTGAGCAGGCCCAGGGCCGCCCCGGCAACAGGCGATACCACCTTCCCCAGGCCGTTGGCCGACTCCAGGATGCCTAGCGAGCGCGCCCGCCGGCGGCTTTGCTCGGCATCCCCCACCAGGGCCATGGCGAGCTGGTAGGTACCGCCCGCCCCCAGGCCCTGGATGCCCCGGCCCAGCAGCATGAGGGAGAAAGGCCGTGGCGTCACGACGGCTGCCAGCCCGCAAATCAGACCTCCCACGCCGTAGGTCACCAGGGCGGGGGCGATGACCTTCTTGCGGCCCACCCGGTCAGAGAGGAATCCGGTGAAGGGGATGGTGATGCCGGCCACCAGGGAAAAGGCCGTGATGAGGAGACCGACGCCGGAGTCACTACGCCCCACCGCCCGCTGGATGGCGGGTAGCACCGGGATGAGCATGGAATTACCCAGAACCATGATGAACGGCACCAGCGAAAGCGCCGCGAGCTCGAGGGGTCTCAATGCCTGCCTCCCGGGGCCCGTGGAGGCCCCCGCATCAGGTTCCCCCGCCTCTGCCACGCCCTATGCGTGCCCGGCCTAGCTTCGCGTACCCAGGATGATGAGAATGACCCCCGCGACGACCAGCAATATCCTGGGTCCCGGTAGTTCGCGCGCGAGGCCCGCCAGGCCCAGGCAACTCACGGTGACGAAGATCAGAGGTCCAACCAGCCCGAGAATGGCATTGAGGCGGAGTGCCTCTGCCGGCGTTCGGAAGTGAAACACCATGAGCATGGCCGCGCAAAACTCCAGACTCGCGGACAGCAAGCGGACCAGAGCCATACCCGCCACAGCGTGGTGCAGAAACATGCGCCCACCCCCGGTTACCGGACTTTTAAGCGGTTGTAACATGCCTGAAACATTGAGGGCGTACTATACAGCCAGCAGGCGAGCCTCCAGTGCGCCGCTGTGTTGACCCCCTCTTCATATATCCTGGGTGATACGCACGTATCACCCGCTTTCTTTTTGACGTCGGCCCTGTGCTGATGTGGCGGTCGGAGCAGGGTCACGCCGCTCGCGGCATCTCAGGTGGCAAGAAGAGTTGAATAGAGGTAGAATATTTGTGTCATGCCGGCTATTACTTGGGGGGCGCCGGCTCGTCCCCGCTGCAACAACCGGATACTGAAGGGCGTTGCCGCACTGCTGTTGTGCCTGCTGGCGACCTGCATCATCCGCGATCTGGCTCCAGATTTGGGCCGGGCCGTGCTCGGTCTCCGGGCGTGGTACGGGGTGCGGGAGCTGCCCGGCGAGCCACTCCAGGCAGGGCATTTTCATGTCTGGGTGATGTTGTCTTCCCGTGGGAAAGACGATCCCATGCGGCGGGGAGCCGGCGGGGGAGGAATCCCGTCAGGAACGGCAGTACGGCTAGACCAGCAGGTGGTAGAACAACTTGAGCGCGCGTACGCGAGGGTGACCGCCGATCTGGGCGTGCAGCCCCGGGGCCCGGTACCGGTAGTGCTGCATCCCGATCTGGTTTCCCTGGAAGAATATGCTGGTGGCGCGGCGGCCAGGGCATCTTCAGGGGTATACTCTGGGGGCATCATTCACCTGCTGTACCGCGGAGATCTGTCCGGGCCGCTGGCCCACGAACTCACTCATTACCTGCTGGGCCTGGTGGCACCCGACCGGGTCCCCCGCTGGTTTCAGGAAGGGCTGGCGCAACTGGAGGAATGGCGACTGACGGGGGACGTGCTGTACGATCCGGATCGTGCTCCGCTCCTGCCCTGGCCGCGGCTGGAGCGGGAGTTCCCGCGCCTGCCGGACGACACGGCTTACGGGGCCTCGATTTCGGCGGTATCTTTCCTGTACCATGAGGGGGGAGACCAGGCCTTGCGCCTGCTGATTTCCGAACTGGCCGCGGGGACCTCGTTCCCCGACGCAGTACGGCTGGCCTGGGGACGGAGCCTGGCCGACTTGGAGCAGGAGTGGATGGCGAGAGGCGAGGGGGTAGCAGGTGGCGCAGAAGGTCCTGATCGTTGAAGATGAAAAGCCCATCGCTGAGCTGGTGCGCTTCAACCTCGAGAAAGAAGGTTTCCAGGTGGAAACTTGCTTTGACGGGCAGGAAGCGCTGCGGCGTGTCCAGGCCGATCCTCCCCACCTGGTGATCCTGGACCTCATGCTGCCGGGGCTGGACGGACTCGCGGTGTGCCGGGAGATACGCAAGAATTCCCAGGTGCCCATTCTCATGCTAACGGCGCGGGCCGACGAGGTTGACCGGGTGGTGGGGCTGGAACTGGGGGCCGACGACTACGTCACCAAGCCCTTCAGCCCCAGGGAACTGGTGGCGCGGGTGAGGGCCATCCTGAGACGGGCCGCTGCTCCTCGAGCGGAGGGTACCCCCATCCGGGCCGCGGACCTCGTCATCGATCCCGGCACGTACGAGGTGACAAAGGCCGGCCGACGCATCCCCCTGAGCGTCAAGGAGTTCGAGCTGCTGCGCATCCTGGCCTCGCGGCCGGGTCAGATCCTGACCAGACAGGTGTTGCTGGACGAGGTGTGGGGATACCAGTACTTCGGCGACGCCCGCACGGTGGACGTGACCGTGCGGCGCCTGCGGGAGAAGATCGAGGATGATCCGGCGAACCCCCAGTACATCCTCACCAAGCGGGGGGCAGGATACTATTTCCGCAAAGACTGACGGGTTCTCCACAAAGAACGGTCGACCCCGGACGGCGGCCGTTGCACCCGAAACGAACGGTGCACGCGCGGGGACCGGTGCGCCTTCCGCGGAGAGCGGCGCAGGCGGACGCGGGAGGTTCCGGCTGCGCTGGGAACGCATGGTCCAGAGCCTGCAGTGGCGGCTGGTGCTCATCTACCTCCTGCTGCTGCTGCTGGCCGTCGAGGTTACCGGCGGATACCTGCTTCAGGCCCTGGAGCATTATTACCTGCGCGGATTTGTCTCTGCCGTGGACGCCCAGGGTCAGTTGGTGGCGAGCTTCCTGGAACGCTACCTCGTGCCAGAGCCTGACCGTGATTATGTGCAGCGCCTGGTGAACCAGTTCGCCGTGCAATCCGGGAACGAGATCGCCGTGCTGGGAGCGGGGGGAGAACTTGTCGCTTACGGTTCCGGTGGCGCGGTGGGCGGCCAGCCCCACATCCTGCAGGCCCAGGTGGCGCGGGCGCTGGCCGGGGGACGGGCGGAGGCGGTCCGCCTGAATCCCGTTACCGAGCAGAGGCAGCTTCACCTGGCCCGGCCCATCCGGTCGGGGGACCGGGTGCTGGGGGCCGTCTACATCGCGTCCTCGCTGGAGAGCACGTACCGCGTGCTGGGGGATATCCGCCGGCTATTGCTGGTGGGAACGTCCCTGGCCCTGGCCGTCACTGCCGGGCTGGGGTATCTTCTCTCTCTCAGCATCACCCGGCCCATCAGGGAGGTCACGTCCAAGGCGGGGCGGATGGCATCCGGGGACTTCTCGCAACGCATATCCGTCCTATCCAATGACGAGATCGGACAACTGGGCTCCATGTTCAACTTCCTCACCTCGCGCCTGGCGCAGACACTTGAGGAGATCAGGGCGGAGAAGGCCAAGCTCGAGGCGGTGCTCACCTACATGGCGGAGGGGCTGCTGGCCCTCGACCCTGAGGGACGGGTGGTGCTCATGAACCCGGCCTGCGCCAGGCTGTTGGGGCTGGCCGCCCCGGTGGTGGACTGTCCCGTGGACGAACTGTTGCCCGGCCTGTTGCCCGACGGGTACTCCGCCGCAGAGGGGAGCGCCCGGGGCGGTGGTGCCGCAGCAAAGGGCGGGAGCGGAGAGGTGCCGGCCGAGCGGACCATCAGGCGGGACGGTCGCGTCCTGCACGCGTACTTCGCGCCCCTGCGCCTGGAGGGAGGGGACCGGGGGCTGGTGGTGGTGATGCGCGACGTCACCGAGGAGACCAGGCTTCAGGAGATGCGGCGGGATTTCGTGGCCAACGTCTCCCACGAGCTGCGCACGCCCCTGGCCACCGTGAAGGGCTACGTGGAAACGCTACTCGACGGGGCCATGGACGACCGGGAGGTGTGTGAGCGTTTCCTGCATACGGTGGCTGCCGAGACAGAGAGGATGACCCACCTGGTGCAGGACCTGCTGCTGCTGTCCCAACTGGAGCACGGGCAGGCCTCCTGGCACATGGAGCCCGTCGACATGCGCGATCCCGCCGAGCAGGCCCTGGAGAGGTTGCGCCCGGCAGCCGAGCGCAAGGGGTTGAAACTTACCCTTGACGCCCCCGACGATTTGCCCATGGTGGTGGGGGACGAGGTAAGGTTGACGCAGGTGTTCTCAAACCTGCTCTCCAATGCCGTTGAGTTTACGCCGCCTGGGGGCAGGGTCACTGTGTCCCTGCATGTGGAGGCGCGGCGGCTCGTGTGTGCCGTGGAAGACACGGGCGTGGGCATCCCGGCCGAGGACCTACCGCGGGTTTTCGAGCGTTTTTACCGGGTGGACAAGGGTCGCTCCCGGGAACTGGGTGGAACCGGACTGGGCCTCTCTATTGCCCAGGAAATAGTGCAGGCCCACGGCGGAGATATCTGGATTACCAGCACCGTGGGGCAGGGTACCCGGGTCACCTTCTGGGTTCCCCTGGGGGATGATGCCAGTGGGCGATAACAGGCGCTGGGAGAAGGTAAAAGGTGGCGTCCTGGTCCTGCTGGTCGTCCTCAGCCTGGTCCTTTCCTTCGGCGTGTGGTGGAGCGCTGCTGGTCCTCTCACCGGAGAGGAACTGTGGAGGCAGGAGCCACCCTCGGTACCACCGCCCCCCGAGTGGTCCCAGGTGGTCAAGCCCACCCGCCTTTTCGTCCACCTGGGGGGAGATCGCCACGCCCTGTTCCTGCCCGGTTCGGGCGGGTACCAGGACCTCTGGGAGGGGGGCTGTGTGCGCGCGGGGCTCCTGGCCCAACTGGGGCCGCCTGCGCAGGAGCCGTTGCGGGACGCGGACGCGCGGGCGCTGGAAGATGGTGCCTTCTTCGAAGTGCGGTTTGGCGCCCCCCTGCCAGGGAGTGTAGTCGCGCGGGCCTACGGTCTGCGCGGTGGCAGTGAGGATCCGGTAGAGGGGTTTGTGGTCAGCCCCCAGCGTTGGCCTTACGTGGCCGTGCGACGCCAGGGCCGGGTCTACCCGCTGGAAGGGGGGGCTGATCGGGACTATCGCACGCTGGCCCAGCTTCTCTCCGGCCTGGCAGCGCCCGAGGTCCTGGCGAAGCAAGGTGGTATCCCCCTGGTGGCCCCCGCCCTGCCGGAAGGGTGGGAAGCCGGCCCCGGCCTGTGGGTACCCAAACTGGGTGCCGTGCCCCGGCTGGCAGCCGGCTTCGTTCCCCCGCCGGGTTACGGGCACACCCTGGTGAGCGAATTCTTCGCCGACCCCACCGTGGTGCGCCGCATCGAGGAGCGGGATGGCGCCACCATCTTCACCGATGGCCGGTCGGGCCTGAGGGTTTACCCCTCGGGGGCGCTCGAGTACAACACCCCGCGCGCGACGGCGGCGCGCGGGAGTATTGAGCCCGATTCTGCTTTCTCCGTGGCCCTCTCCTTCGTTACCGCCCACGGCGGGGTCCCGGAGGGGATGGTCCTGTGGGGATGCTGGTCCGTCCGGCCGGAAGGGGAACGGGCGTGGAGACTGGGTATGGGCCTGCTGGCGAACGGCCTGGTGGCAGTGGCGCCCGGGGGAGCGGTGAGCCTGGCGGTGGGAGAGCACGGGCTGTACGAGTACCGGGCTGCTGCCTGGATCCCCTGGGAAAAGGCGACCGGTTCTCACCGCATCATGCCCGCCCAGGAGGCTCTGGCCCGGCTGGCCGCCCGGCATCCCGACCGAACACGGGTGGCGGATGTATACCTGGCGTACGTGGGCCATCCCGCGGCGGGCGGCGAACTGCGCCCCGCCTGGATCGTCCGCACGGACGAGGAGTCCTGGGCCGTGGACGGTGTCACCGGCCAGGTGCAATCCCTGGGAGGAAGGTGGTAGAAATTGGACTGGCCGCGGGCCAAGAATATCTTGATCATCGCCTTCCTCGGAGTTAATCTTTTGCTTGGCTACCGCCTGTGGGCGGGGCCGGCAACGCCAAATGCCTCCCTCTACAGGGTGACCGCCCGGGAAGTGCGGGAGGTGACGGCTCAGTTGCGGGAACGGGGCGTCGTTCTCGCAGCGGAGATCCCCCGGCGGGCCCGTCCCCTGCCCCTGCTCACCGTGAGTAACCCCCAACCGGATCCCGCTGCCCTGGCTGCCCGGTTCCTGGGAGCGGGCGCAAAGGTGGTTGCCCAGGGTGAGGTCTGGGTGGGGCGGAAGGGCCAGGAGGCCGTGGTGATATATCCGGGGGGAGAGGTGTTTTACCGCCGGCTGCCAGCGTCCTCGGCGGGTGCCGCGCCCGGGTCTCTGGCCCCGGCTGGAGCGGCAGCCGGGTCGCCCGCTGCAACTGGCGGGGGAGAGCCGGATGCGACCCGGGCGGTGCAGCTGGCGCGTGAGTTCTGGGCCCAGCGTGGTGGGCTGCCTGCCGGTGGGGAGCTGGACTACCGCACCCCCGTCGGGGGGGGACGGTACCTGGTGGTGTTCACCTGCAAGACCGCAGGCCACCGCTTCTTCGGCAGCCGTGCCATGGCCCTGGTCGGTCCGCACGGGGTGGAGGAAGCGTATGCCGCCTGGCCGGTCCCGGAGAAGCCCTCCGGTAGCGCCCGACCCATCCTGCCCGCCACCGAGGCGCTGGTGCGGGCGGTCCCCTTCCTGGTGAAGAAGGGGGCAGTGGTGGTGCAGGTGGAAGCGGGGTTCTACAGCCCCGTGTATGACGCCCGCGAGTGGGAGGCGGTCCCGGTGTGGCGGGTGCGGCTTGGCTCGGGCACGGTGCTCTACGTGAACGCCTACACCGGCGAACTGGAAGGCCTGGATCAGCCTTATCCTCGCCAGGGGCAGGAGATGTTCGGACCCCTGCAGAAGCAAACAAGCCAGGCAAGGTGAGGATGGTGCATATTGTCTAAACTCAGGGTGGTGGGGGGGCGTCCCCTCCACGGCACAATCAGAGCGTCGGGATCCAAGAATGCGACGGTGGCGGCTATTCCCGCCGCGCTGCTGGCGCGGGGCCCCAGCCGCCTTGAGAACGTCCCTGCTATAGGCGACGTGCATGTGTTCATCAACATCCTGCGGGAGTTGGGGGCCGACATATCCTGGCGGGGGCCGGGCATGCTGGAGATAAATCCCAACGGGTTCCAGTGCTGGAAGGCCCCCTACGACCTGGTGAAGAGGCTGCGGGCCTCCTACTACTTGCTGGGGGTGCTGCTGGCCAGGTTCGGACAGGCCGAGGTCGCCCTTCCCGGGGGATGCGACATCGGTGTTCGCCCCATTGACCTGCACATTAAGGGTTTCAGGGCCCTGGGGGCAGAGGTGAGCCTGGAGTACGGGGTGGTCAAGGCGCGCGCCGAGCGCCTGCGGGGCGCCACCATCTACCTGGATGACGCCAGCGTGGGGGCCACCATCAACATCATGCTGGCGGCGTGCGTGGCCGAGGGCACCACGGTTATCGAGAACGCAGCCCGCGAACCCCACGTGGCCGACGTGGCGAACTACCTCAACGCCATGGGGGCCCGCATCCACGGTGCCGGTACCGAATTCATTCGCATCCAGGGCGTCCCTTACCTGGTGGGTGGCGAGCACGCCATCATCCCAGACGAGATCGAAGTGGGCACCTACATGATGGCTGCGGTCGCCACCGGGGGCGAAGTTTGCATAGAGAACGCCATCGCCAAGCACCTGGAGGCGGTGGCGGCCAAATTGAGGGAGACGGGCGCGGAGGTGGAAACCAACGGCGACTGGATTCGGGTGAGGGGCCCTCGCAGGCCCCGGGCTGCCAACGTGCGCACCCTGCGCTACCCCGGATTCCCCACTGACCTGCAGCAGCCCTACGTATCCGTAGCGGCACTGGCTGAGGGAGTGAGCGTGATCCACGAGACCATATACGAGAACCGTTTCACCTTCGTGAGCGAACTTCTGCGCATGGGGGCCAGGATCAAGGTGGAAGGCCGCACGGCCATCGTGGAGGGTGTGGAGCGGCTGCTGGGGGCGCCGGTGCGGGCCCGCAACGATCTGCGGGGTGGAGCTGCCCTGGTGGTGGCAGCCCTGGCTGCCGAGGGGGAATCGGAGATCGACGACCTGCAGTACATCGAACGCGGCTACGAGCGCCTGGACGAAAAGCTGCGCGCGCTGGGCGCTCAGGTGACGCGCGTGCCTTAATCGGGGGTGGGTGCCCCGCCCGCGGTGTTCCCTGCCCCCGGGCAGGGGGTGTGCGGGCGGCCCCGGAGGGATTCAATCAGGCCACCCGGTTCTGGAGGTGGAAGTGTGAGCTACTTCTATGGTCCGCTGGAACCAAAGAGACGCATATTCTCGGTCCGATTCCTGGCCGTCGTGGTACTGGTAGCCTGTGTCCTGGGGGCCCTCGGTTTCGGAGTCCTGGCCCCTGATGCCTGGGTTGCATCGGTGCGCGGTATCCGCAGGCCCCAGCCGGTGACCGTGGCTCCGGTCCACGCCTCTCCCGTTTTGCCGGGGGCAGAGTGGCCGGTGGTGGCCGTGGCCGAGAGAGTGGGCCCCTCGGTCGTGGGCATCGAGGCGACGGTGTACTACTGGGGTTGGTCCCGCGAGACCAAGGGAGGCTCGGGCGTCATCCTGACCCAGGACGGGTACATCGTCACCAACCATCACGTGATAGAGGGAGCCCGCGAGGTCACGGTCATCCTGCCCGACAAGCGCCGGGTTCCCGCCCGCGTGGTGGGTTCCGATGGCCTCTACGACCTGGCCGTGCTGAAGGTGGACGTGGTCGGCCTCAAGCCGGCTGCGTTCGGCGATTCCGACGCCCTCAAGGTGGGGGAGCTGGCGGTGGCCATTGGGAACCCGGTGGGTCCGGCCTTTGAGCGCACGGTGACCGCCGGCATCATCAGCGGGTTGAACCGGGCTGTACAGATCGAGGAGAGGGACTACATCCTCGAGCTGATCCAGACCGATGCCGCGATCAACCCCGGCAACAGCGGTGGCCCCCTGTGCAACTCCCGGGGTGAGGTAATCGGCATAAACACCATCAAGGTCATCGTACCCAACGTGGAGGGCATGGGACTGGCCATCCCGTCCAAGATGGTGCTGCGGGTGGTCAACGAGCTCATGCAGTACGGCCGAGTGATCCGGCCTCGTCTGGGGGTGGGCCTGTACGATCCGCGCGCGCTGAACATCCCGAAGGGGGTTCCCGTGCAGGAGGTCGATCCCCGTGGCCCGGCGGCAGCGGCCGGCATCAGGGCAGGGGACATCATCCTCGCCCTGGGCGGGCGCGAGGTGAACTCCCTGGCCGAGTTCCGCACCGCCCTGTACGAGCACCGTCCCGGCGACAAGCTGCAGGTGGTGGTCCAGCGCGGCAACCGGCGCCTTGAGTTCACCGTCACCCTCGCAGAAGCCCCGTAACCGCGTGCCGCAGCCGCTGATTTGCGTCAGTTGCCGGTGGTTTCTTTGTCTGCCTCGGGGCTGGCTTCGGGCTCGGCACCGGGGTTGGCTTCGGGTTGTCCCGTTCCCGCTGAGCCATCCCGGTTGCCCCCCTGGGTGTGCGCGGGAGGTGGCGGAGGAGGCGGGGGGCGGTTGGCCAGGTAGCCGGGGGAGTCTTCCCACCCCCATTCGGGCGGGCTCCCCGACCACCACGCCGGGGAGACCGCGCTGGGCTCCGTGCCGGCAATGAACACCTCGGTCACCACGGGGGAAGAGGGGTTGGGGAGCAGACCGTCCACGGCGGAGACCTGTACCCAGGTGATTCCCTGGGGCACCGGGAATTCCCGCGGGGGAACGTTGTGTAACGCAGAACTCATGAAGGTTCCCCACACCGGGGCGGCGATGCCGCCTCCGGTGGACCACAGCGAGGTGGTGCCATCGTCGTACCCCACCCACACGGCCGCCAGCAGGTCGGGGGTGTAGCCCACGAACCAGGCGTCACGTAGCTCGTCGGTGGTCCCGGTTTTGCCGGCGGCCGGCCTGTTGATGACGGGACCGAGGCGGGCGGCAGTGCCGCCCGGTGAAAATACGCTGCGCAAAAGGTCGGTGACGATGTAGGCCACCCGCTCGTCCAGCACCTTTTCGCGGGGCGGTGGTGTCCGGCCGGGGTTGACCAGGACGCGGCCGCGGGAATCCTCCACCCGCAGGATGCAGGTGGGGGTGACCCGGTAGCCGCCGTTGGCCAGGGCACAGTACGCCGCGGCCAGTTCCAGCGGGGATACGGGGGAGGCTCCCAGGGCCAGGGGGCCAACTGCTTCCAGGGGGCTCTGGATACCCATGAGTTTGGCGTAGCGTACCAGGCGGGATGGTCCCAGGGCCATGCACCACCGGGATGCCACCACGTTATCCGAAATCTTCAGGGCCTCCCTCATCATGAGGGGGCGGTAATGGTAGGGTTCGTGGTTTTCCGAGGTGTAGTCGGTGGGGATCCAGGGGCGAGCGGGAGTGGGTCCCGGATACACTACTGGCTCACACACCTGCTGTTCCACCACGGTGTGACCGCTGTCGACCAGGGCCGCGTACAGAAAGGGCTTGAACGCCGACCCCGGCTGCCGGCGCACCGGCGGTGCGGCCCGGTTGAGCTGAGTCACTGAGAAGTCCTTACCGCCCACCATGGCCCGTATGTACCCCGTCAAGGGCTCCATGGCCACGAGAGCTGCCTGGGGCTGGGGGACACCGTTGGGGTCGCGCCCCCGCTCGGGTACCAGCTGGGCGATGGTCTTCTCCGCCGCCCGCTGCATGTCCAGGTCCAGGGTGGTGTAGATGCGGTATCCCGCCCGGTAGATGTCCCCCGTGAGGTCGGGGTAACGTTTCCCCAGTTCGGACAGCACGTAGGTGGCGAAGTATCCCGCTTCCCCGGGCGGACGCAATCCGGCCAGGCGGATGGCAGTCGATTTGGCCTGCTGGGCCTGCAGGGGCGTGATCATGCCCGCCTGCACCATGCGGTCAAGCACCAGATTCCGCCTGCGCAGGGCCGCCTCGGGGTCCCGGTAGGGGGAGTAAATCTCGGGGGCCCGGATCAGCCCGGCCAGAAGCGCCGCTTCGGGGAGATCCACCTGGGAAACGTCGTGCCCAAAGTAGGTCTGGGCAGCCACCTCTACCCCGTAGGCCCCGTGACCGAAGTAGATGCTATTGAGGTACATCTCCAGGATGCGGGCCTTGCTGAACAGGATCTCCAGCCTGAGGGTTACAAGGGCTTCGTACGCCTTGCGCACCAGGGTACGCTCGGTACGCCCGGTGAGGTTCTTGGCCAGTTGCTGGGTGATGGTGCTACCGCCTTCCACGATGCGCCCGGCCAGCAGGTTGCGCCAGGCGGCCCGGGCGATGGCTGCCGGGTTGATGCCCGGGTGGCGGTAGAAGTGCTCGTCCTCTATGGCCAGCACCGCCTGCTGCAGGTGGCGCGGCACGCGCGACAGGGGGACTTCCACCCGCTTTTGCACGTAAAGGTGGACGGCGGGACGTCCATGGTGGTCGTAGATCACGCTCGCTTCCGGGACCTGGATTTGCGGAAGGGGAACGGCAAGCGCCGCCCCCAGCACCAGCAGCGCCAGTGCGGCCAGCAGGCCCAGGATGACCTTGCCGCTTCTGCCCGGCCTCTTTTTCCTTTCCCGCCGGCTCTGCACGGATTCCCTCCCATTGAGTATCCCCCTCGAGCGGCCTGTGCTATAATGCACGGTGTAAATGGGGGTGAGACTGAAATTGCGCTTCCGCTTTGAGGAGGAGCATGCTCCGGGGTTGTGGCTGGCATATCGCCTGGGATCGGTGCTTCGGCAGGAAAGGACGGCTTACCAGGAGCTTGCCGTGGTGGAAACCGAGGCCTTCGGACGCACCCTCATCCTGGACGGGGCAGTGCAGACTAGCGAGCGAGACGAGTTTTTCTACCATGAAATGATCACCCACGTACCCATGTTCACGCACCCCTACCCCCGCCGGGTGCTTGTGGTGGGCGGGGGAGATGGGGGCGTGGTACGGGAAGTGTTGAAGCATCCCACCGTGGAGAAAGTAGATCTGGTGGAAATCGACGCCCGGGTGCTGGATAGTGCCCGGGAATTCCTGCCTTTTCTGGCGGACAGCCTGGAGGACCCGCGCGTGAACGTGGTGGTGGAGGACGGGGTGAAATTCGTGGCGGCGTGCGAGGCCGCTTACGACGTTGCCATCGTGGACTCCACCGATCCCGTGGGGCCGGCGGTGGGGCTGTTCCGGCCCGAGTTTTACGCTTCCCTTGCCCGGGTGCTGGAGCCGGGCGGGATATTCACCTGCCAGGTGGAGTCACCCTTCTTCCGGCCCGACGTGCTGGTGAAGGCGCGCCAGGTGATCGGCCAGTACTTCCCCGTCACCCGCATATACTGGGGTCCGGTGCCTACCTATCCCGCCGGCTGGTGGGGATATGCGTCCGGGTCCCACGGACCCGACCCCGCCCGTCTGCCGGATGAGCACCGGCTGGACGGGATTGTGACCCGTTACTATACACGTGAGACGCACAGGGCTGCTTTTGCCCTGCCCCGCTACCTGCAGGAAATGCTCGCCCGCCAGGCTGCACCCTCCGGGGGCGGTTAGCCAGGCACGGCCCGGGGCGCCTCCCAGGGAGGCCCCAAAATGAGAAATTACCGGGAGATCCCGCTTTACCGGGACGTCACTCCCGAGCAGTGGAACGACTGGCGGTGGCAGTTGGCCCACCGCATTACCAGGGTGGATCAACTCAAGCAGGTCATCAACCTGATTCCCGAGGAGGAAGAGGGCATCCGGGCCAGCCTCCTGACCCTGCGCATGGCAATCACCCCCTACTACGCCACCCTGATTGACCCCGACGATCCCACCTGCCCGGTCAGGCGGCAGGCGGTGCCCAGCAGCCGGGAACTGGAGCGGTCGCCGGGGGAGATGGACGACCCTCTTCACGAGGACCTGGACTCGCCGGTGCCCGGTCTCACCCACCGTTATCCGGACCGGGTATTGTTCCTGCTCACCGATCAGTGCTTCAACTACTGCCGGCACTGCACCCGCAAGCGCCTGGTGGGAGTGCGCGACAAGCCCGCTCCCCGCGAACGGGTCGAGAGGGCACTGGACTACATCCGGGCCACTCCCCAGGTCAGCGATGTGCTGCTGTCGGGGGGCGATCCCCTCACCATGGCCGACGGGCGGCTGGAGTGGGTGCTGGGGGAACTGCGTCGCATCCCCCACGTGGAGGTGATCCGGATCGGGACGCGGGCGCCAGTGGTGGTACCCATGCGCATCACCCCCCACCTGTGCCGGACGCTGGCCCGCTACCATCCCCTGTGGGTTAACACCCACTTCAACCACCCCCGGGAACTGACCCCGGCAGCCCGGCAGGCTGTGGGGATGCTGGTCGATCACGGCATCCCGGTGGGGAACCAGACCGTGCTCCTGCGGGGGATCAACGACTGCCCGGTGGTGATGCGCGACCTCATGCGGGGGCTGGTGCGGGCCCGGGTGCGACCTTACTACATCTACCAGTGCGACCTCACCTGGGGTCTGGGGCACTTCCGCACCAGTGTCCGCAAGGGTCTGGAGATCATGGAAATGCTCCGAGGTCACCTGTCCGGGTTCGCAGTGCCCACCTACGTGGTGGATGCGCCGGGCGGGGGTGGGAAAATCCCCCTCTCGCCCCAGTACCTGCTGGGCATGACGGAGGATCGCGTCATTCTGCGCAATTTCGAAGGTGTCATCTGTGCCTACCGGGAGCCCTCTCCGTCACCCGATGCCACCCGCACCGCATGTCCGCTCTGCGGCGGGCGCTGCGGGCAACTGGGGGAAGGGTTGGGCAGGCTCATGTACGGGGGACAGGTGGCCATGGAGCCGGCCGAACTCGAGCGGGCCCGCCGCCGGCAATCATGGGCCCACCCGGGGGGGCCAGGCTCCCGGGCGGAGGCCACGCCGCCGGGATCGCAGGCGCTGGCTGAGTCAGCAGGCACGGGGCTGGCCGCCTTTGGAGTTGATCACGGGGAGGTTTTTGCTAAAATAGCGGAGGATGAGCGGAAGGGGAGAGATGGGTACGAAGATGGCGACTGGTGAGGGGGTACGCAAGGCTCCTCCTTCGACGGTGGAGATAGCCTGCGAAGCGTTACGGGAGCGCAACCGCCCCATGCACTTCCGGGAACTGTGCGACGAGATCGTGCGCCGCCGGCAGGAGGCCGGGTACGACACCCTTCACGTGGCCCGCATCTATACCGACCTCAACCTGGACCACCGTCTGATTTACCTGGGGGAGGGGAACTGGGGCCTGCGTGAGTGGCAGCGCCAGCGCATCAGCCGGTCCCTGGCCAGCCAGGTCCTGCGGCCCGTACGTAAAGAACCCCCGTGGCGCGAGGAAATCGAACAGACGGAGGAGCCCGAGGGCGTCGGTCCGGGGGAGGAGGAAGAGGAAGAGGAGGACGAGGAAGACGTAGATACGTCCTGGGACGCTCAGGAGGAAGAAGGGGCCTAGACCAGCCAGCCGGGCGTCCCTTCTCTTTTACAGTGCCGCACCGGGATACGGGGGGCTGAAAATGGCCAAATTCGTGTTCGTGACGGGCGGGGTAGTCTCCGGGCTGGGCAAAGGGATCACCGCCGCCTCCTTGGGGCGTTTGCTGGCCGCGCGGGGACTGCGGGTGACCGCGCTCAAGTTCGACCCCTACATCAACGTGGATGCTGGTACCATGAGCCCGCTCCAGCACGGGGAAGTATTTGTCACCGACGACGGGGCCGAGACCGACCTGGACCTCGGCCATTACGAGCGGTTCATGGATGTGTCCTTGGGTCGTCTGAACAACGTCACCACGGGCCAGATTTACAGCGCCGTCATCGGGCAGGAGCGCAAGGGCGACTTTCTGGGTGGCACCGTGCAGGTGATCCCCCACGTCACCAACGAGATCAAAGAGAGGCTGCACCGGGTGGCGGAAGTGAGCGGTGCCGACGTGGTCATCTCCGAAATCGGGGGTACGGTCGGTGACATCGAGGGCCTGCCTTACCTGGAGGCCATCCGCCAGTTCAAGAGCGACGTGGGGCGCCAGGACGTGATGTACATCCACGTCACCCTGGTCCCGTTCGTGCCGGCGGCGGGGGAACTCAAGACCAAGCCCACCCAGCACAGCGTGAAGGAACTACGCTCCATAGGTATTTCTCCGGATGTGATCGTGTGCCGGACGGACCGACCTCTTTCCCGCGACCTCAAGGAAAAGATCGCCCTGTTCTGCGACGTGCCCGTGGAGGCGGTCATCCAGAACGTGGACGTGGACTCCATCTATGCCGTTCCCCTCATCCTGGAAGAAGAGGGGCTGGGCAGGATAGCCACCACCGTGTTGGGCTTGAACTGCGGAGAACCGGACCTCTCCGAGTGGCGGAACCTGGTGGAGCGGTTGAGAAACCCCTCTCGCCGGGTGACAGTGGCGCTGGTGGGCAAGTACGTGGCGCTGCACGACGCCTACCTGAGTGTGGCCGAGGCCCTCTGCCACGCCGGGATAGCCCACGACGCCAGCGTGGACATAAAGTGGGTGGATTCCGAGCAACTCGAGCACGAGGCTCCCACTGCGGTGCTGGGGGACGTGCACGGTATCCTTGTCCCCGGAGGATTCGGCTCGCGCGGGATCGAAGGGAAGATCAGCGCTGCCCGGTACGCACGCGAATTCCGTATCCCCTATTTCGGTTTGTGCCTGGGGCTGCAGTGCGCGGTGATCGAGTTCGCCCGCAATGTGCTGGGCCTGGAGGGGGCCAACTCCACCGAGTTCGAACCCGATACCCCCTATCCCGTGATCGACTTCATGCCGGAACAGAAGAAGGTGGTGGCCAAGGGCGGCACCATGAGGCTGGGAGTGTATCCCTGCCGCCTGACCCCGGGTTCCCTGGCCCGGGCCGCATACGACGCGGAGGTGGTAATGGAGCGGCATCGGCACCGGTTCGAGGTGAACAACGCCTACCGTGATCGCCTCACTGCCGCCGGCCTGCGCCCCTCGGGGGTGTGGCCGGAGGGGGATCTGGTGGAGATCATGGAACTGGAGAATCACCCCTGGTTCGTGGGCACCCAGTTCCACCCCGAGTTCAAGTCCCGGCCCAACCGGCCTCATCCGCTGTTCCGCGACTTCCTGGGGGCGGTCATCGGGTACCAGGAGAGCGGTCCTCTGCTCTGGCTGAGCCGCACCGCCCACCGCTGACCGCGAGGAGGTGAGAACGCATGAGCCGGAAGAGCAAAGTGGTAGCAGTGGTACTGGCCCTGGTGGTGGTAGTTTCCATCGTGGCCGTGGCCCGCATCTCTGCCCCCGCGGGGCAGGCGCTGGCGGGACGGGGTGGGAAGGCCGTGGGTCTCATCTTCCTGGAGGGAGTCATCACCACGGGGTCATCCGGCAGCGGGCTGCTGGGTACCGTACTCGGCTCTGACTCGGTACTGGCCGAACTGCGCCGGGCCCGGGAAGATCCTGCCACCCGGGCGGTGGTCCTGCGCATTAACAGCCCGGGTGGCAGTGCCGCCGGATCCCAGGAGATCGCCCGGGAAGTTGCCCGCCTGCGGGAAGCGGGCAAGGTGGTGGTGGCCTCCATGGGCGACGTGGCTGCCTCGGGAGCGTACTGGGTTGCCTCGGCTGCCCAGCACATCGTGGCCAATCCCGGGACCATCACCGGTAGCATCGGGGTGATCCTCGAGGTTCAGAACCTGGAGGGGCTTTACGGTAAGCTGGGCATCAGGTACGAGACCATAAAGAGCGGCCCTCACAAGGACATGGGGTCTTCGAGCCGACCGCTGGATCCCCAGGAGCGCCAGATCCTGCAGGGCATGGTGGACGATATTTTCCAGCAGTTCGTGGATGCGGTGGTTCAGGGGCGCGCAGGGAAGCTGACCCGCGACCAGGTGCTGGAACTCGCCGACGGCCGCATCTTCACCGGACGGCAGGCGCTGGAGAAGGGGCTGGTGGATGAACTGGGCAACCTGCGCGATTCCATCCAGAAAGCGGCGGACCTGGCGGGAATAGGAGAGTCGTACGAGGTGAAGACGTACCGGGAGATTCATCCACTGCTTAAGTTGCTCGCAGACCTGGGGCTGTGGTTCGGCGGCTCGTTGCCGGGCGGGCTGCTGACGGGTGCATCGGATGCCGCCATCCCCGGGCTGCTCCAGCGGCTGGAGTGGGCCTGGTGGGCAGCCCGGCAGGTGCTGAGTCTCCCGGCCGGCCGCTAATCGGGGAGGTGTAGACTTGGAGGACCACAGGCGAGAAGGGTCTGTCACACCGCCGCAGCCGGACGCTACCCCGTCCGAGTCGCCGGGGCCCGCGCCCGAGGCTGGCGGCTCTGGTGCGCCCGCGCCGCCGCTGGGTGTGCTGGAGCTGATGTACGGGGCCCTCTTCAGCCCGGTTTCCACTTTCCGTCAGGTGGTGGCTCGTCCTCACCTGGGCCGGGCCGTTCTGGTGCTGGTGGTGGTGGCGGTGGTAGGTGCCACCGTGGGTGCCATCACGGGGAGCCGGGAAGCGGGCGCAGGCTTGGCCCAGGCGGGCATCCCCGTATCCGGGGTGTCCTTCGGTCCGCTAGCATTCCTCTTCGGCCTGGTGGGGCCGTTCTTGTTCTGGTACCTGCAGACGGCCGTGTTCTACCTGACCGGAGTCCTCCTGGGAGGCAGGGGAGAGGTGGTGCCCCTGCTGGCCGCCCTGGCCGTCGCCGGCATGCCCCAGGTGTTTTCTGCGCCGGCGGCGTTGCTCAGTGCCGCGGTGCATCAGGGCCTGGGCATCTGGTTGTCTCTGGCCATCGGTATCTGGACCATCGTCCTGGACGTGCTGGCCGTCCGGGAAGGGCTGCACTTCTCCACGGGGCGGGCCATCGCCACGCTGTGCGTGCCCCTGGCGGTTCTGGTAGTGCTGATCGTGGCAGGTGCCATCGCTTTTGTTGTCGCCCTCTTGCCCCTGTTTGAGCAATTCGTTCCCGGAACCATGCCACCTCTCCCCTGACCTCGCTGGCGTTGCCGGCACACAACGGAGGTTCATAACGATCATGTCCACGACGCGAGCGGTACGCATCACCGATACCACCCTGCGCGATGGCCACCAGTCCCTGCTGGCCACGCGCCTGCGTCTGGAAGACATGCTCCCCATCATCGAGAAGATGGACCGGGTGGGTTTTCACTCCTTCGAGGTGTGGGGGGGAGCGACCTTCGACTCCTGCCTGAGGTTCCTGGGTGAGGATCCCTGGGAGCGCCTGCGCGCCTTGCGGCGGGCCTTCAAGAACTCCCGCCTGCAGATGTTGCTGCGAGGGCAGAACCTGGTGGGCTACCGCCACTACCCCGACGACGTGGTGGAGGCGTTCGTGCGCAGGGCGGTGTCCAACGGTCTGGACATCGTGCGGATCTTCGATGCCCTGAACGACACCCGCAACATGAGGAAGGCCATCGAGGTGACAAAGGAAGCGGGGGCGCACGTGCAGGCCACCGTGGTCTATACCACCAGCCCCATCCACACGGTAGACCACTTCGTGGAGGTGGCGCGGGAACTGGCGGGCATGGGCGCCGATTCCATCTGCCTGAAGGACATGGCCGGCATCCTCGACCCTTACACTGCCTTCACCCTGGTCAGCCGCTTGAAGGCGGAGGTGGGCCTGCCCGTCCAGGTGCACACCCACTATACCAGCGGGATGGCCTCCATGGCCCTGCTCAAGGCGGTGGAGGCCGGAGCCGACGTGATCGACACTGCCATCTCGTCCCTGGCCCTGGGGACGTCCCAGCCTGCCTGCGAGACCATGGTGGCCGCCCTGAAGGGTACGCCGTACGACACCGGGCTTGACCTGGGGCTTCTTAGCGAGATTGCGGAATACTTCCGGGAGGTGCGCAAGAAGTACGCCGAGTTCGACGTGGCGCCTCCGGGGGTTGATACCAACGTGCTGCGTTACCAGATCCCGGGCGGCATGATATCCAACTTCATCTCCCAGCTCTCTCAGCAGAAGGCCCTCCACCGGCTGGGTGAGGTTCTGGACGAAGTCCCGCGCGTAAGGGAGGACCTGGGGTACCCGCCCCTGGTGACGCCGTCCAGCCAGATCGTGGGTGCCCAGGCGGTACTCAACGTCCTGGCCGGGGAGCGCTACAAGATGGTGACAAACGAAGTGCGGGCCTACCTGCGCGGCCTCTACGGACGGCCGCCCGGACCTGTGAACGAAGAGGTAAGGCGTAAGATAATAGGGGACGAGCGGGTGGTGGAGGGACGTCCCGCCGACGAGCTGGAGCCGGGTCTCCCGGAGGCGCGCAAGCTGGCCGCCCCCTACATGGAGCAGGAAGAGGACGTGATCTCGGTGGCCCTGTTCCCGCAGGTGGCGGTGAAGTTTCTGCAGGAACGCCTGGCCCGCCGCACCGGGGTGGACTACTCCCTGGTGGAGGAAGCGCACAAGAATGGCCCTCCCCACTACCCCGCCTGAGGAGCGCGCATTTCCCCGTGGTGCGCGACGATCTGTTGACGCGGATACCGGGTGAGGTGATGACGGTGGCCCGCCGGGTCAAGGAGGCGGGCCACGCCGTGTACGTGGTGGGGGGTGCCCTGCGCGACCTCCTGTTGGGGCAGCAACCCGCCGACTGGGATCTGGCCACCTCAGCCCGCCCAGAGGAGATGTACGCCGTCTTTGCGGGATGGCGTCTCATCGACGTAGGCGCCCGCCACGGTACCCTCGCCGTCATCCCGGCCGGCGCCTGCGGGGTGGTGCAGGTGACCACGTTCCGGGTCGAGGGGCCCTACGGGGACCACCGGCGTCCCGACTACGTGCGTTTCGTATCCAGCCTGTACGAGGACCTGTCCCGCCGCGATTTCACCGTCAATGCGCTGGCCCTCGACCCCTTCACCGGGGAACTCCACGATCCCTGGGAGGGGCAGCAGGACATCGAGCGGGGGCTGGTGCGAGCGGTGGGCGATGCGGAAACCCGGTTCCGCGAGGACGCCCTGCGCCCCCTGCGTGCCTTTCGCCTGGTGGCCGGACACGGGTGGGAAATCGAGCCCGCGACCTCGGAGGCCATCGCCCGGTGCGCGTCCCTGGTGGAAAAGGTGGCCCCCGAAAGGGTCCGCGTGGAACTGGAGCGCATCCTGCAGGGGCCTCGGGCGGGCAAGGCGCTGCGCCTGATGGGGGAGCACGGCTTGCTGGCGTACCTGTTTCCGGGCGCCGGATTCTCTCGGGTCTCCTGGGACGCCCTTGATCGCCTGCCCCCCCGGGTGGACCTGCGCCTGGCTGCCCTGCTGCAGATGGCGGACCTCCGTGTGGCGGGCCCGCCTCACACGGTGGAACTCACGCCGGCGGGGGGGAGACCGGCAATCCCCGCGCAGGCGCAGGCGCCGCTTGAAGCCCGGGTGGAGGCAATGGTGGCGAGGTGGCGTTTCCCTTCCCGGGTGGTGGAGGCCGTGGTCGCCCTGGTCATCCACCAGGCCGATGAAGCCCTGCTGGAGGCAACCCCGGTACGGCTACGCAGGTGGATCGCGGAGGTGGGCCGTGATCGCGCCTCTGACGTGGCCCGGATCGCGCAGGTTCGTTGGCCCGGGCGGGGCGATGCCCTGGCACGGCGGGTCAGAGCAGAACTGGAAGGCAGATTGCCTACCACGGTGGAGGAGCTACCGGTGTCGGGCCGGGACGTGATGGAGTTACTTAATCTACCTCCCGGGCCGCGGGTGGGCCAGGTCTTGCGGGAACTCCTGGAGATGGTCTGGGACGACCCGTGCCTGAACGACCGTGAGACCCTCTGCCGTCTCTTGCGCCGCCGCTGGGGGCCTGATGCCCGGGCTTGATGGCGTCACAGGGGCGCGGGGCGGCTGAATGCCAGTCCCCGAATGACCCCACCCAAAGCAGCAGTCTACCAGTAGCTCAGCGTCTTGTTCTTCCCGGTGGTGAGCCGGTGGGGTCGCCCGGGGGCGAAGGTTCCACGTGGATAACCACGTCGGTGCGGGGGAAGCGACCCTCTATTTCCCTTTCGATGGCATCGCACAGGGCGTGGGCTTCCGCGACGGTGTGGTCCCCGTGCACCACCAGGTGGAGGTCGATGTGCCGCTGCGGCCCAGCCCGGCGGGAGCGCATGCGGTGGAAATCGACGAAATCCGCGCGGTGTCGGGAGATGATGTCCTCGATGGCCTGCCGTTCCTCAGGGGGCAGGGAGGTATCCAGCAGGGGTGAGAAGGCCTCGCGGGTGAGGTCCCAGGCGGCATGGATGATGAGCACGGCCACAACCAGCGCGGCCACGGGGTCGACGATGTGGTATCCGGTCACCGCCATGATCACCAACCCCACGAACACGCCGGCCGACGTCCACACGTCCGTGGACAGGTGCAGGGCATCGGCCCGGAGCGCAACCGAATCCGCCTGCCTGGCCACGCGAAAGAGGTAGCGGGAGACCAGGAGGTTCACCACGGCGGCCAGCCCCATGACCAGCAGGCCGATCCCCAGGGATTCCACCCGCACGCCCCGGATCAGCTTCCGCGCCGCTTCTGCGATGATCCAGATGGCGGCAGCGAAGATTAGCAACGCTTCAACCGTGCCCGCTATGTTCTCCACCTTGCCGTGGCCGAAGGGGTGGTGTTCGTCGGCCGGGCGGCGGGACTGCCGGACGGAATAGAAGGCGATCCCGGCGGCCACGAGGTCCAGGGCGGAGTGGATGGCTTCCGACAGCACGCTCACGGACCCCATGAGCAGCCCTGCTGCCAGCTTCAGGGCCACCAGGGCAGAGTTGGAGATCACCGAAAGGCGTGCTGCCCGTACGGCAAGGTCGGCGGCCCTGGGCATCTGGCCCGGCTGTGGCCGGGGCCGTTGTTCCGCGGCATCGCTTGCCATCGTGCTCTCCTCCGCACAAATAAAGGGACTTCATCTTTCCAGTGAAGTCCCACGGGGTATCCCGCTGCCCGGGCGGGCCCGGCAGCCGCCCGCCACGTGGATCCTGTGCACCGTCATCCGCGGGGTGCGCTGCCTGACCGTCCGTTCTTCGGTTGCCCGTATTCTACCATATGTGCACGCCCACCTCAACGGGACTGCCCCGCACGCACGTTCAGAGCAGGATCCTTCCCTCCAGGACCAGGCGGGCGGCGCCACCGACCCACACGCGGGGCGGTCCTTCCGGGAACGCTTCCAGGCGCACGTGTATCAGGCTGGGCCGTGCCATGATGTGACCCTGCTCGCAGCGCAGACGGGCTACCCCATCGTAGAACGGGATGAGCCCGCGCAACGCCAGGTATCCGCCCAGGGCCCCGCTGGCGGTGCCGGTGGCGGCCTCTTCGTCTATCCCTACCGCCGGGGCGAAATCGCGGCAGTGCACCGCCACCTGGCCGCCGTTGCCGGTATCGATGGCATCGAAGGTGAAGCAGTGGACGCTGATCACCTCCAGCCTGCGGCACAGCCTGGCCAGGCGAGGGAAATCCGGCTCCAGCGCCCACAGCGTCTTGCGGTCGGGCAGGGGGACGATCAAGTCCCAAAGGCCAGTAGAGACGATCTCGGGAGTGGTGCGCGGTTCTCCGCTCAGCACTCCGGGATCCACCCCCAGGCACGCCGCCAACTCGCTCAACGCCTCACTGCCCGGTTCCCCGCGGGATACCGGGGGTAGCTGCGCCATCATCACCTGGACCGGCTGGCCGTCCTCGTCGAACATCACCTGCACGGGTAGCACACCTGCCCGCGTGCGCTGGTGGCAAATTACGCTGGTTCCCCCCGACCCGCTGGCCGGCCCGCGCTCGCCGGGGCGACCGGGCAGGCGGTTGCGCGCGGCCAGGGCGAAGAACGTGGCGATGGTGGCGTGGCCGCACAGGTCCAGCTCGGTGGTGGGGGTGAAAAACCGCACCTCCACGTCGCTCCGGTCGGCGTTCCCCGGGAATACAAAGGCGGTTTCCGAGAGGTTCATCTCGCGGGCGATCTTCTGCATGAGGTCGTCGTGCAACCCGCGCGCATCCGGTACCACTGCCGCCGGGTTGCCACCGAAGGGCACGGAAGTAAAGGCGTCTACCTGCCAGACCTCGATCTCCATGGCTTCACCGTTCCTTTGGTCGCAGGCGTGGCTCGCTGTTGCCCGCCCGGGTAAACATACGTTTCACCGGGCACATCTTAACATGCCCAACACCGGGCCCGCAACCAATGCCGGCTGCCGGGAGTTCGTCAGGAACCGCCGGATCTGGGTGTCCAGGGAGGCGGTGGGGTTCCGCCCTCCTCAAGGAGCAGGGGCGGGATTCGATATAAGTAGTAGGCGGGCGGCCCCGGCATGGGGCTTTTGACTTGGATCAGGGTTGGGGGATGCCCGGTGGTCGGAGGTCGAAGTCGACGGGAGGTTGGGCCATGATGCGGAGATTAGCGGTACTCTGGGATCGCATGCGCGGGAGGATCTCGCTTGCGTATCTGCATGTGCTGCTCGTAGTGCTGATCCTGCTGCTGGGAGCGAGTGCGGTGTGGGGACACCTGGCCCTCGAGTCGGCCAATGAGGCGCGCTACGAGGCGACGGCACGGCTGGAATTGGCGTCCCGGCTCCAGAGTGAACTGCGAGCCCTGGTCTTCCCGGTCACGACGTGGCTGGTGATGGCAGACCCCGGTGCTCAGAGCGCCTTCGCCGCCGCCATGTACAGGGCGCGCGCCACGCTCGCCGAATTGGAAGCGGGGTGTCGCACGCTGGATGAGAAGACAGAGGTGCGGAACGTGGGCAATCTCCTCGATTCATTGGCACGCACGGCGGAGGAGCTCTTCGCAATTGCCAAGCCGGTCGGTAACCTCGAGACCAGGGCGGGTATGCTGCAGGTCCAGTACACCCTGATGAGTGCCGAAGATTTGCTGGCGCGTTTCGTCAGCACATACAACCAGGAAGTGGAAAAGGCGCGCCAGGGTAGCGAGGCTTTCGCCAGGATAGTCCTGTGGGTTACCGTCCTGGCGACGCTCGGTGGTGCGCTACTTTCCACCCTGGGCTTCTATTCCCTCATCCTGCGCCCCATGAGACGGTTGTCCCGGCACGCCCGGCAACTGGCGGCGGGAGACCTGCGCCAGGATGTGCCGGCGGCGGGAGGAGGCGAAGTCCTCAGCCTGAGCCGATCCCTGGGCATGATGGCCCGCAACCTGCGTCAGGTTCTGCTGGAAGCGGCGGAGAAGGCCGACCACACTGCCCGAACCGCTTCCCAATTGAAGACCGGGGCGGAGAACGCGGCCACCGGTACAGCGCAGATCGCCCGCGGCATCCAGGAGGTGGCGCGGGGGGCCTCCGAGCAGACCCGCCACGCCTCGGAGACCGCGTCCGCCGTTGCCCAGCTAAAGGCGGCCATCGCGCAGGTGGCTGCCGGTGCCCAGGAGCAGGCCCGCAACGTGGAGACGGTGAGTTCGCTCATGAGCGACATGGTGCGGCTCATGAACGAGGTGGGCGAGGCGGCACGGGCCGTGCAGAACTCCTCGACCGCGGCGTCGGGGTCGGTGGAAAGGGGATATGCCGCCGTCCACCGCATGGTCCAGGCGATGGAGCGGATCAGGGCCACCGGTGCCACCCTTGCCGCCAAGATGGACGAACTGGGGGGACACTCCGAGCGGATAGGCGAAATCGTGGAAGTCATCGACGAGATCGCTGACCAGACCAACCTGCTGGCGTTGAACGCGGCCATCGAGGCGGCGCGCGCGGGCGAGCACGGGCGGGGCTTCGCCGTGGTGGCGGACGAGGTGCGCAGGCTGGCCGAGCGCTCATCCCGCGCCACCAAGGAAATAGCGGGCCTGATCGCGTCGGTGCAGAAGGAGACCCGCGGCACCGCTGCCAGCATGGAGTCGGCCATGAAGGAAGTGGAGCAGGGGATGGAGGTGGCGCAGGGCGCCCGCAGTGCCCTGGAGGAAATCCGCCGCCTGGTGGCCGATTCCGACGAGCAGGCGGAGGGCGTGGCTCAGGCGACAGAGCGGATGCTCGCTCACTCGCAGCAGGTGGCGCAGGCGATCGACGCTCTGGCGACGGCCACGGAAGAGAACGCTGCCGCCACCGAGCACATGGCCGAGGGGAGCGAACGGGTCAGCCAGGCCGCAGCCGGCATCGCGGCCATATCGGAGCAGAACGCGGCCGCTGCAGAAGAAGTATCTGCTGCGGTGGAGGAAATCAACGCGGTGGTGGAAGAGGTGGCGGGCTGGGCCCGCACCCTGGCGGAGATCGCCGAGGACCACCGCCGGGTGGCGAGCCGCTTCCGGCTGACGGAGGCTGGCTCCGGACCTCAAACGCGTGCCGCGATGCCTGCTGCAGACCGTCCTGACGGGGGAGGGAGATGGGTGGGTCGGGTGCTGCAGGGCATCCGCCGCGTGGCAGGACGAGGCCGCGACGTCGAAGGCACCCTCCCGACGGGCGAGGCGAGCGGAGCCGCGATGCGGCCGCTTGAGGAAGGCGGTGCATTGCGGGCGGGCGAGGGTGGTGGAGGGGCATGACTGCCGAGCAGGGCGTGGTGGTGTTCCAGTTGGGGGATGAAGAGTACGCCATCACCGTCGAGCGAGTGCGTGAGGTGGTGAAAGCCGACCGCATTACCCGGGTGCCGGGCGCGCCTGCCTACGTGCGGGGGATCATCAACCTGCGCGGGCGGGTGGTACCCGTGATCGACCTGCGGCAGCGGCTCGGCCTGGACGCGCGCCCGGTGGAGCGCCCGCGCATCATGGTGGTCGAGGATGGTGCCGCCCTGGTGGGGATGCTGGTGGATCGGGCATCCGAGGTGCTTCGCGTCCGGCCCGGCCAGCTGCAGCCGCCCGACGAGGTGCTCCAGGGGGACGAAAACAGCCGTTTCGTGGAGGCAGTGGCCAATCTGGACGGCCGCCTCGTGGTAGTCCTGCGGCCTGGCGAGCTTCTGGCCCGCGAGGATCGTCAGGCGGTGGCGGACATCGTGGCATCCTGACCCCGGCAGCGTGAGCGATGGCGAGGAGGACCTATGAGCGACACTTTTCCCTTTACTGCAGAGGACCTGGCGGTTTTCCTGGCCGAGGGGGAGGAGCTGGCCGCGGCCCTCGAGTCCAGCCTGCTGGCCATGGAGGCTGCCTCACGCCAGGGGCAGGCGCCTGATCCCGAAGTGGTGGCGGGAGCGTTCCGGGCTGCCCACACCCTGAAGGGATCGTCGGCGGCAGTGGGCCTGCGTGCCATGTCCGCGCTGACCCACGCCATGGAGAGCGTCCTGGATGGCGTCCGCCGCGGAAATCCGCCGGTCACCGGCCAGGTGGAGGTGCTCTTGCGGGCTCTCGACCACATCCGCGGCCACCTGGCCAGGGTTGCGGACGCCATCAGCCGCGGGGGCCCGGAGGTCCTGGCCAACCTGGGAGAGCAGGAAGATCCCCGGGCGGAGGAACTGGTCAGGTTGCTCGCCGGCAGCGCAGCGGCGGGCGACGGCGCGGGGGCCGGCGCCGGTTCTGGCGATACCGGGGCCGGCGTGTGCCCGGAGACGGCCCGGGGTGCCGGCGGGCAGGTACTGGAAGTGGAGGTCAGGTTCCACGCGCAGTGCCTGATGCCGGCCGTGCGCGCCTACCAGGTGGTAATGGCCATGCAGGACGTGGGGGAGATCCTGGCATCCGATCCTTCGCTGGAGGACATCGAGGCCGAGCGGGTGGGGAAGGTGCTGTGCCTCCTCCTGGAGACGGTGCTCACCCCCGATCAGATCAGGGAACGGATCGCACGGATTTCGGAGATCGCCGACGTGATTGTCTCGCAACGGGGGGGTACCGCCCCTGGCGGGAACGAAGGCGCCGGGGCCGCTCGAGGCGGTGGAGCCGCAGCCGTGGGGGCCGCCAGAAACGGCCTGCCCGGGCGGCCGGGCGGGCCGGGGCGTACGGACGGGATGCCGGTATCGGTGACGGGACTGGCGCGGAGCGTGCGGGTGGATGTGCGTGTGCTGGACGAACTGATGAACCTGGCTGGTGAACTGATCATCCAGCGCACGCGGTTGGGGCGACTGCTGTCAGATGCCCAACTGCAGGACGAGGACCTGGGCAGGGCGGTGGAAGACATCGGGCGGGTAGCCACCCAGCTGCAGGAACAGGTCATGAAAGCCCGCATGCTGCCGTTGGAGAATCTATTCCGCCGGTTCCCCCGCATGGTGAGGGACCTGGCGGCCGCGGCAGGCAAAGAAGTGGAGCTTGTGGTGCGGGGCGAAGACACGGAGCTGGACCGGGCCGTGATGGAGGAGATCGGGGACCCGCTGGTCCACCTCCTGCGCAATGCCGTGGATCACGGGCTGGAGTCGCCTGCGGAAAGAGAGGCGGCGGGTAAGCCGCGCACCGGGACGATCGTGCTTGCGGCGCAGCACGAGGAAAACTATGTCCTCATTTGCGTGCGGGATGACGGGCGGGGGATCGACATCGAGCGGGTGCGCCAGAGGGCGATCTCGGCCGGCCTGGTGGGGGCGGAGGAGGCGCGCGACCTGGACCGGGATCAAGTCATTAACTTCATATTCGCGCCTGGCTTCAGCACCGCCGATCGGGTAACCGAGGTGTCGGGGCGGGGCGTGGGGCTGGATGTGGTGCGGCGGAACGTGCAGCGGGTGGGTGGCACCCTGCAGGTGGAGAACCGCCCCGGCCAGGGAGTGGAATTTCAGATGCGCCTGCCCCTCACCCTGGCCATCATCCGCTGCCTGCTCTGCCAGTGGGGGGATGAAATCTACGCCGTGCCGCTCGGGCACGTGGAGGAAGTCCTTAAGATCGACCCCGACAGGCTTCCCACCGTCTATCAGAAGAAGGTCGTGCTGGTACGGGGCAACGCCCTACCGTTCCTGCCCCTGGGCAGTGCCCTCGGGCTGGAGCCGGCCGCCGCGGAATTCGCCCTCGTGGTGCGGGCAGGCGGCCAGCAGGCTGCGCTGGGGGTGACGACCCTGCTGGGGGATCAGGAGGTGGTGGTCAAGGACATGGGGGCCTGGCTCGGCAACGTGCGGGGCATGGCCGGCGCCACCATCCTGGGGGACGGGCGGGTGGCCCTCATCCTGGACGTCGCCACCCTGTTGCGCAGCCGCACGTGGGCCCCTGCTGCCTGAGCCCGCAGCCGGGCATGTGCCGCCTTAACTCGCCGCGGGCAGGCCCCCCGGCTCAGGCGGCATGAGCGCGAGCGCGTGACCCGCGGCAGCTTGAACGATACATATCTGGGGGCGGGGTGGTAAAGAAGTGGCAAAGATCCTGGTGGTCGACGATGCCGCTTTCATGCGCATGAGGCTTTCTAGCCTGCTCAAGCAGGCGGGGCACCAGGTGGTGGAAGCCACCAATGGGTTCGAGGCCGTGGAGGTGTACGAGGCGGAGAAACCCGACCTGGTTTTCATGGACATCACCATGCCGGAGATGGACGGCCTGGAAGCCCTGAAGCGGTTGCGGACGCTGGATCCGGAGGCCCGGGTGGTGATGTGCACCGCGCTCGGGCAGCAGTCCATGGTGATCGAGTCCATCAAGGCGGGGGCACGGGACTTCATCGTCAAGCCCTTCCAGCCCGACCGGGTCCTGCAGGCGGTGCAGAAATGGGCATGCTAGGAGATCCCACGCCAGACCGGGCAGCTGGTCCCGGTCAGGGACCCGGGGGGCCCGTGCGGGTCCTGGTGGTGGACGATTCCCTTTTCATGCGCAAGGTGATCACCAGCCTGCTCGAGGAGGATCCCTCCATCAGGGTGGTGGGGCAGGCCCGGGATGGCCTGGAGGGGCTGGCGCGGGTGGCGGAGCTTGACCCCGACGTGGTTACCCTGGACGTGGAGATGCCCCGCCTGGACGGGCTGGGGATGCTGGAGCGCCTCATGCGCAGCGATCCCCGCCCCGTGGTGATGGTGTCCGGGGTGACCCGCGAAAACGCAGAAGCCACCGTGGCCAGCCTGCGGCTGGGCGCGGTGGACTTCCTTACCAAACCTTCAGGTAGCGTTTCCCCCGACCTTCCCCGCCTGCGCAAGGAGCTGCAGGCCAAGGTGAAGGCGGCGGCAAGTTTGGGCAAAGGGGGGGTCCGCCGGGTTATGGGATACAGCCCGCCCCCGCCCCCGGCAGAGTCCCCCCCTGGCCCCCCTTTACTAGAATCCGGCCAGTCGCTCCCCGCTGGCGGCACCGCCCGGACGGTCGCTGCCGAGGCCCCGCCCTGCGACCACGAGCCTCGGCCCCCGCAGCGTGAGCCGCGGCCGGCGCAGCGCCTGGTAGTGGTGGGCGCCTCCACAGGAGGACCGTCTGCCCTGCACTTCCTGGTGGCCCGGCTGGCCGACCGCGTGAGCCGTCTGGCACCCGTGGCCATGCTTATTGTACAACATATCCCGCCCGGATTCAGCACCGCCATGGCACGCAGCCTTTCGCAAACGGCCCGCGGGGGGTTCCGGGTGGAAGAGGCCTCGGCACGAGCCCTGCGGGCGGGAGATGTCTTCCTCGCCCCGGGCGGCTACCACCTGCGGGTGATAGAGGGTCCGGCGGTGGAACTGAGCCTGGATCCTCCTGTGGCCGGTGTCCGCCCCGCCGTCGACGTCACCCTGTTGAGCGCGGTGCAAGTGTTCCCGCGGCGGCTGCTGGCCCTGATCCTGACCGGTATGGGCACGGACGGACTGCGGGGCGCGAGGGCGGTGCGGGAGGCCGGTGGTCGGGTGATCGCCCAGGACCGGGAGACATCGGTGGTGTACGGGATGCCCCGGGCGGTGGCCGAGGCAGGGCAGGCCGACGAGGTGCTTCCCCTGGAACGGATTCCGGAGGCGGTGGCGGCATGGTGGAACGGCCAGATCGCGTGACCGGCGGGCCCGCCGGCGTGCAACGGGGCGGCGAAGGCGGAGCCGGCGCTGGGGATTTTGGCGCGTTCTGTGAGGAGATCCGCCGGCTTACGGGGCTTGACCTCTGCCAGTACCGGCCCCACCAGATAGAGAGGCGCCTGGGAGGACTCCTGGCCCGGTACCAGGTGGCCGACTGGGCAGCGTACCTGGAGATGCTGCGGCAGGACCCGGCCCGCCGAGAGGAATTCGTGGAGTGGGTAACCATCGGGGTATCCGAGTTCTTCCGCAATGAGGACCGGTTTCGGGAGCTGCGGGACGTGCACCTGCCCGCCCTCATCCGGGCCGCGGGCTCCGGCGGTCTGCGGGCCTGGAGCGCCGGGTGCGCCGACGGCCCCGAGCCCTATTCCGTCGCCATCCTGCTCGAGCAACTGGATCCCGCCGGCCACCACCGCGTGCTGGCCACCGACATAGATCGTCAGGGACTGCGTGCCGCCGAGGCGGGGATCTACGGGGAAGAGGCGATGCGCCAGGTGGACGCGGTCACGCGCGACAGGTTCTTCCGCCCGGAGGGTGACAGGTGGAAGGTCGTGCCCGCAGTGAGCAGCCGGGTGACCTTCCGCTACCACGACCTCCTGTCCGTGGTGTATCCCCAGGGCTTCCACCTGGTGCTCTGCCGGAACGTCCTCATCTACTTCGAGGACGGCAGCAAGCACGCCATCCTGGGGCGGCTGGCGCAGTCCCTCCTCCCCCAGGGCGTGCTCTTTCTGGGGGCTACCGAGATGGTGCGCGACCCGCACTCGCTGGGACTGCGTTACCTTTCCCCTTGCTTTTACCGGAAGGAGGGATGACATGCGGCGCGTCACTGTTTCCGCCCTTCAACCGGGGATGCGCCTGGGAATGCCTGTGTACGGTTCCCGGGGCCTTCTGCTCAGGGAGGGGGTGGACCTCACCCCTGCCCACATCGAGCGCCTGCGCCAGGCCCGGGTGGAGGCGGTGTACGTCGACGATCCCCTGTTTACCGATATCCAGATGCCGCCCGACATCTCCTGGGAGGTGAAGGGTTCCCTTCTTTCGGCGTGCTCGGCCCTGTGGGATTACTTCCGCACTCTCGCTCCCCCACTTCCCCCGGCGTCCGACCCGGGTGCGCATCCTGCGGCTACCTCCGGGGCCAGCGCCATCCCGGTTTTGGCGGAGCAGGTGCGCTGGCCCGTCCCCTACGAGCGGCTCATGGAGATTGCGTCTGACCTCGAGGACCAGCTCCGCAGGGTGTCGGCCTGGGCCGTCCAGATGGTCGCAGGCGGGGAGGACGACGGACCAATCGCCCATGCCGTGAACACTGCTCTGGTGGCGGCGTCCCTGGCCCGCCAGGCGGGGCTGGGCGGATACGTACGCGAGCTGGCCCTGGCGGGGCTGCTGCATGACATGGGGCTGGCCGTGCTCCCGCCCCACCTGCACCTGGAGCCAGATGAGGTGGATGCTCGCGATTTGCCCCTGCTGCACGCCCATCCCCTGCTGGGGGTGAAGCTGCTGCGCAGTCAGCCCGCCAGTGCGTACGTGCAGGCGGCACTGGCCCAGCACCACGAGCGCTTTGATGGCTCGGGATATCCCCAGCGGCTGGGCGGGTCCCGGCTGGCCCTTCACTCACAGCTGGTGGCCGTGGCAGATGCCTTCACCCGGCTTGCGCAAAGGGGACTGGGCCGCAGCGAGGCGTGGGAGTACGTGGTGAGCGGGGCCGGCACCGAGTTTGACCACCGGCTGGTGCAGGCATTCTCGCAGACCATCCCCCCTTACCCGCTCGGTGCTACCGTGCGCCTGAGCACCGGCGAGGAAGGGGTGGTGGTGGGCCTGGAGGCCAGCCTGCTCACCCGTCCTCGAGTGAGGCTGCTGAGGGACGCCGTCGGCAGGCCCCTGGACCAGCCGGTCACGTACGACCTGGCCGAGACGGCCCACCGCAACCGCGTCATCGTGGGCGAGGTGCAGGGGGCCTAGTCGCCCGGGACTCTGGCACGACAGGGCAGGGTGGCCTGCGGGGGGCAGGAGGGAGCGGGCGGGCGCCGGACACGACGGAGCCGCAGCCTCGTGACACGCGGCATCGCCAGGTAGAGCCCAAGAGACAGCGGCGATCGTGACGAACGGGAGGGAGCGGGCATGAACGTGGAATTCCTCAATCCGTTCCTGGTGGCGATTCGGGACGTGCTTCGGAGCGAACTGGGCGAGGCACCCCAGCTCGGTACCCTCGCTGCGGAGGAATCCTCTTTCACATCGGACGACGTGACCGTGCTCGTCGGTGTGACGGGCATGGTGGAAGGGCTCGTGTTCTACGGGATGTCCGAGAGCACGGCCTGCCGGCTCGCGGGCGCCATGATGGGAGCGACGGTGCCCATGCTCGATGGCATGGCCGAGAGCGCCATCGCCGAACTGGGCAACATGATCGCCGGGCGGGCCAGCGCCGGGCTGGAGGAAGCGGGTTTCAGCTGCCGCCTGGCACCCCCCTCGGTGGTCCACGGGCGAGGCGCCATCATCAGCACGGTCCAGATCCGCCGCCTGGTGGTGCCGGTGACCACCTCCAAGGGGGAAGTCCGCGTCCACCTCGCCCTCCGGCCGCATTCGCCGCAGGAGGGGCCGCGATAGGGCGGTTGTAAGCGGCCCTGGCCCATGGGTTGCCAGTGTTACCACAGCCCCGGGCATGAGACTGCCGGCCGGGTCGGGAACGCCGCCGCAAGTACACCCATTTTCTAGACAGGGTAGTTGTTCCAGGCCCTGTGCGGGCTCGACGCTGGCCTCACGACTGACCGGACCAACGGGCCAGGGGGCGGCTGCCGGAGGTTGCCAGGATCGGGGTGGCCTGGTATAGTGCTCTTCGGGAGGTCAGATAACGGGTGAACCGGGCGAGGGACTGGCTGGATCAGGCCAGGCAAGACCTGGAGCATGCCAGGAAGAGCAGAGATATGGGCGATTATGCCTGGGCCTGCTTCGCTGCTCAGCAGGCTGCGGAGAAGGCGGTCAAGGCCGTACGCCTGGGACACGGCCAGGTGGCCTGGGGCCACTCAGCGTCCCAACTGCTCGAGGTGTTGCCCGAAGACATGGAGGTTCCGACGGAGGTGCTGGAGGCCGCCCGAGGTCTTGCGGGCTATAGAGCATGGTGAGCCTCCTCCTGTTTCCCTCTAATTCCCTGGACAGGCTGCCGGGAACAAAATGACCAGGGTTTGCGTCACAAAGGGAAGGAACGGTGATCACTCCAGGTAGAGGTCAAGCTACCAGATAGCAACTCCCTGGCAGGAAGATTGCGGGTGGATAGCGAATAGCTTCCTCCAGCACATTTTCCGGGGGAGGGATGGCCTCGCCCGGAGTAAGCGTTGGAGAACGAGGGGGTGGGATTCACACGGTGCGAGGACAATCCATTCAAAGGGCCAGAGGACTCTCAGAATGTCGTGTAAAGGAGGTTAGATGACGTGAAGAAAGCTTTAGTGGCAGCCCTGGTACTCACATTCGTGCTCTCCATCGCTGCCACTGCCAGCGCGGCGGTGCTCACGCCGGCCAGCTTCCCCGATGTAAAGGGCCAGGCGTGCGCTGATGCCGTCGCCAAGCTGGAAGCCCTCGGCGTAGGCAAGGGCATCGACGGCAAGTGGATGCCCGAGCTCCCCGTGACCCGGGCCCAGTTCGCCACCTTCGCCGTGCGCATCCTGGGCCTGGAGAGGGTGGCGGGTTACCTGAAGGGCGCCACCAAGTTCCCCGATGTGCCGGCTGACCACTGGGCCAGCGGGTACATCAACGTGGCCGTGGCGAAGAAGCTGGTGCTGGGCCGGGACGACGGCAAGTTCTATCCCGATGACACCATTACCTTCGCCGAAGCCGCGACCATGCTGGGCCGTGCTCTCGGCTACGTCGACCTGCCCGGTGACTGGCCGGCCAACTACATGATCGTGGCCAGCGAGAAGAACCTCTTCAGCGGTGTCACCTTCAGCGCCGGCGACCTCGTCAACCGGGGCGATATGGCGATCCTGCTCGTCAATGCCCTTGGCGCAACCAAGGTGAAGCCGGTGCCCGACTTCCCTGGCGTGTACCAGGACACGGACCCCCCAGTTACGCTGCAGAAGGCATCCCTCAATCTTGATGTGCCGGCTACCGCGACCCTGAACGCGAATGCGGATGTCGATGCGACCTTGACCGGGCAGGAGGTCCTGCTTGGGAACACCAAGTACACCATGCCCGCCGGGATCAACACCGCGGCGCTGCTCGGGCATGAGGTCAAGTTCATAGCCGATGCCAACTACAAGGTGCTCTATGCTGAGGACGTTACTGCGGCGAGCAGCATCGTAACCGGAACTCTGAGCGCCGATGCTACCGCCACCGCCATAAAGATCGGTGACACCTCATACGGCCTGGGCGCGGCGACCGTGTTCGTCAACAAGGCCAAGGTCACTGGAGACGTCTACCTCGCCCTTAAGAACGGGATGGACGTCACGGCGTTCCTGGGCACCGATGGCAAGGTGCGCTTCGTGGTCGGCTTTGCGTACGACGTCAAGGACGCGAAGGTGGCTGCCGTCGACACCACCAACAAGAAGATCACCGTGGTCGGCACCGCTACGCCTTACACGGTCGCGTCCAATGCCACTATCGTGAAAAACGGCGCTCCGGCGACGCTGAGTGACGTTCAGGCAGGCCAGGTCATTTATATTGCTTGCGCGCCTGGTACTGCGAACGCGCTCTACGTAGCTGTGTTCGACAAGACCGTGTCGGGTACGATGACGGCGATGCGATTTGTCGGCACCACCAAATACGTGACGGTCGGTGGCGTGGAGTACAAGGTGAGCGCCAATGCCCAGTATTCTGGCACTGACCCAGATATCACCCTGGACGGCGCTGGGCATCCACTCGGCAGTGACCTATTTGGATATGCTGTGACCGTCACGCTGAATAAGGACGGCGAGGCCCGCATCCTCAAGTTCAGCACCACGGGGATCATCGGCACTTTCGCCGGCAAGGACGAGACAACTACTCCCGTGACGTACAAGGTAAATGTTAGGGGCAGCGAGGTGCGGCTCCAGCCAGCTACAGGCGCAAGCATCGATACGACAGTCGGTGTTGGGGATCCCGTGATCGCGAAGACGAACGCTGCCGGCAAACTCACCTCGTTGACCAAACTGGCCCAACTGGTGCCGACTGGCAAGGTGGAAGCGGTGAGCACGGCTGGCGGCAAGATCACTGTAAGCGGGGCTATGTACACCGTCGCTGCTGATGCTTACTTCCGCACTGCCACTGGTGGCTACGTTGGCCTGAGTGGCGTTAAGGTCGGTGACACGGTCGGCCTCTACGCAGTGTCCCCGGGTGGGTCCGTGGTGTTCGGGCAGTTGTCACCTGGCGTCGTGGTGACGGGCCGTACCTATGGTAAGTACCTGGGCTACGCGATAGACGAGAGCGGAGCCACGACTGCGTACTTGGACGTTAAGGGTACGACTGTTACGTACAGCGTCTACGAAGGCACTGACCCCGGCGTTACCGTAGGGGACTTCGTGTACGGCGAGATCCGTGTGGATGGCAAGATCCAGAACGTTGCAGCCCTCACAGCCACTCTGACGAATGCCACGATCAGCGTGATCAACGATGACGGGTCGCTCACGCTGAACGAGGGCGCGGCCGTGATTAGCCTGGCGAACGCCAGCCTGTACGACACCGATGCCGCTGGCAAGGCCCCGATTCAGGCCAGTGCGCTGAAGGTCGGCGACAGGATCGACGTGTATAAGGGCGTCGGTACGACGGACGCTGACAAGGTGGTCGTGGTCCAGAGGGTGTACGTTGCGCCGTAGCACGGGGCAAGGCGTGGGGGGCGCGATGAGCGCCCCCCAATTGCTTTCTATGGGGGGCTTGAAAGTGAGGAGGACGCGCGGTCGCGCGGTTGCGGTTGTAGTTCTCGTGTTCGTGGTGGCGGCATCGGCTGCCGTGGGGCTGTTGCCTTGGCGTGTTGCTTCGGGACAGGGCGAAGTTGGTGACGGGCCTGGCGAGACGGCGTTCCGGCAGGCAATGGCCCTGGTGCAGAGCCTTGCATTGCGGTCCGTCCCGGTGGAACGGCTGTGGCGCGGGGCGCTCGAGGGCATGGTCAGGGCATTGGGAGACCAGTATTCCGCGTACCTGTCCCCGGAAGCGGTCGAAGCCTTCTTGCAGGGAGTGAAGGGGACATTCGAGGGGATCGGGGTAACCATCGAGATGCGAGATAATCAGGTGACGGTCGTGTCCCCCATCCCCGGGTCTCCCGCGGAGAGAGCTGGCCTCCGCCCGAGAGATCGTATCTTGAAGGTGGATGGCGAAAATGTCAGTGGGTTGACGCTCGAGGAGGTGGGGTCCAGGATTCGGGGACCTGCCGGAACGGACGTGACGTTGGAGGTCGCGAGGCCCGGGATGGAGGGCACCGTACAGGTGGTTGTGCAGCGCGCTCGGGTGGCCTTGCCCAGCCTGGAGTGGCGGCCGCTGGGGGACGGGGTGGGGTACATCCGCATACTACAGTTTAGCTCCGGTTCCGCTCTGGAGTTCAGGGAAGCCCTGGCGATTCTTCGACGTGATCACGGGGTGCGGGGGCTGGTACTGGACTTGCGCAACAACGGTGGCGGTATCGTGGAAGAAGCGAAGGAAGTGGCGTCGCTCCTTGTACCTCCGGGCCCGATTGCGCTGCTGGTGCAAAGGATTGAGGGGGAAAGGGTGTTGCGCGTCGACGGGTCTCCGTCGCCCGTGCCCGTGGCTGTGCTGGTCAACGGGGGCACGGCCAGCGCAGCGGAGTTATTGGCTGGTGCGATCAGAGATCGAGGCGTGGGGATTCTCGTTGGCAGTCCGACTTTTGGTAAGGGGACGATGCAGGGGTTGTACCCTCTCGCGGACGGGGGAGCCGTCAGGCTTACGGTGGCGGCTTATCTCACTCCCCGGGGGCATTACATCGAAGGATATGGGTTGCAGCCAGACATCGAGATCCCTGAAGAGTCCGCTCGGCCTGCCTGGAATCAGACGTTGAGTTGGCGAAGGGTGTTGAAAAAGGGAATCGTCGGGCTCGATGTCCTCTCGTTGCAGCAGGTGCTGGAGGAGCTGGGGTTTGATTGCGGTGAACCCGACGGCATATTTGGGCCGAGGACCGAGAGGGCCGTTCGCGCCTTTCAGGCAGGCAGAGGCATGAGGGCTACCGGAGTGGTCGATGAAGCCACGCTGCGTGAGATCTGCCGGCAACCGGGGGTGAATGGGCCAGACGTTGCTCTCGAGCGAGCAAAGGAGTGGGTGCTGGGCCGGATGGGTAATGCTCGGTGAGGTTCGGGCATAAGCGGGAGGATGCGGCCGGGATAATGGCGAAGTGACCCTGACGGTGTTGATAACACGGCTGACGGGCGCCTCTTCGGGGGGCGTGATCGAGTTTGAGCAGAATGCGGAGCTTGTCAATTGTTTGTGTGGTGGGGGTCAGCCTGGTGGGGCTGGCCGTGCTGGGGCCGTCGGGGTCGGGTGGGGCCCAAAGCCCCGGTTCCGATGGCCTAGCTGCCTTTGTGACGGCGGTGCAGTTGATCCGGGATAAGGCCATATCCCCGTTCAACGAGCGCGGTGGCTGGGATGTGCTGTTGGAAGCGCTGGTGAGGACATTGGGAGACCCTTACGCCGAGTACATACCGCCCGGGGAATATGCCGGGTTGCGCGACGGCGGCGTCAGCGGCATAGGCATCATGGTGGACGTCGTCCGGGGAGAGCCGACCGTGATGGCGGTGGCGGCGGGGTCGAGCGCGGAGAGGGCGGGGATCGTGCCCGGCGATGTGATCCTGGAGGTGGCGGGGTGGCCCGCATACGGCTTGTCTGCCGGTGAGATCGAGCGGCTCACGCGGGGGGCGGCCGGGTCGCAGGTGACACTGCTCCTGCGGCGGTCCTCGGGGGCGCTCAGCCGGGTGACGCTGCGGCGACAGGAGATGCCGGCGCAGAGCCTGCGGCTGCAGATCCTACCCGGTGACGTGGCGTACCTGCGGATTTCCCGGTTCGAGGAGGGGACGGGTCGGGATTTCCGCGGCTTGGTGGAGGTGCTGCGCGACTGGGGCATTCGGCGCTACGTCCTGGATCTGCGCAACAACCCCGGTGGCCTGGTTTCGGAGGCGGTGGAGGCAGCCCAGGCGTTCGTCCCCGCGGGCGTGGTGGGCTTCGCCATGGACCGGCGCGGCAAGCTGGAGGTGCTGCGTTCCTACTCGTCCTCGTGGGATTTCCGGCTGGTGGTCTTGGTGGACCAGGACACGGCTAGCGCGGCGGAGTTGCTGGCCGGCGCCATCCAGGACCGGGGCGTGGGCAAGGTGGTGGGTACCCGCACCACGGGGAAAGCGGCCGTGCAGAACGTGTTTCCCCTGCCCAACGGGGGCGTTCTGCGCATTTCCGTGGCGCGCTATCTTACGCCGAACGCACGCTCCATATACGGGATGGGGATCACGCCAGACGTGGTGGTGGCCGGGCGGCGACCTCTGGGCGACGAGGTGCAGCTACCGCTCCTCCCGACCGGGACGACCATCAAGTACGGTGCGCGCGGGTCCGCTGTGCGGGCGTTGCAGCAGTACCTGGCGGCGCTGGGGTTCAATCCGGGACCTATCGACGGTGTGTTTGGCCCCCGCACCCGGGCGGCGCTGATCCGTTTTCAGCAGTGGGAGGGGCTATCGCCCGCGGGGGTGGCCGATACCGCGACGCTTGCTGCCCTGCGGCGTGCCCCCTTTGACTGGCCCAGGGTGCGGCCCGCGGGTCAGGATCCCCAGCTTGACCGGGCCCTGGATCTGCTAGGAGCCCGGTGAGAGGCACGGGAGTCGCGGGCGGCCGGGAAGATGCAACATTTGGCTGGGTATTGACGTCATATAGCGGGAACGGCGAACCGCGTGCACGTCTCTGCGGGTTCCCGCGTGCCGGGGCGCATGTGGGACCTCGCGGTTGCAAGGGCCGGGCATTCCGGGGGGTGGGTGGTATTCCGCTTGTTGTGCTGCGGGACGTGCACAAGACGTACCGCATCGGGAAAGTGGAGGTGCCAGCCCTACGGGGGATCACCCTGGAGGTGGAAGAAGGCGAGTTTACCTCGGTGATGGGCCCCTCGGGCTCGGGGAAGTCCACGCTGCTCAACATCATCGGGTGCCTCGACCATCCCGGTCGGGGCACTTACATACTGGGTGGCAGGGAAGTCAACGGCCTGGGGGATGCCGCCCTGGCCGCCATCCGCAACCGCATGGTGGGGTTCGTATTCCAGAGCTTCCACCTGCTGCTCCGGATGACGGCACGGCAGAACGTGGAATTGCCGCTCGTCTACCGCGGGGTGCCGCCCCGGGAGAGGCGGCGGCGAGCGGAGGAGGCCCTGGCCGCCGTGGGGCTGGAGGCGGAGGCGTCGCGCCGTCCCACCGAGCTCTCCGGGGGGCAGCAGCAGCGGGTGGCCATCGCCCGTGCCCTGGTGGGGGAGCCGGCTTTGCTCCTGGCCGACGAACCCACCGGCAACCTGGACAGTCGCACCGGCGAGGAGCTGATGGAGTTGTTCTCCCGGCTGAACCGGGAGCGGGGGATTACCATCCTGCAGGTGACTCACGACGAGCGCATGGCGCGCTACAGCCGGCGGGTCGTGCGCCTGCAGGACGGCCAGATCGTGTCCGACGGGCCGCCTCACGGGCGCCCGTCGCCGGCCACGCGTGACGGTTGCATGGTGCCGGCCCGGGAAGACGGTGGGCCGGGGGCCGGCACGTGCGTGTACAGCGCGGCGGGGGACGCGGGAGCCGCGTCGCCGCGTATTGGCGGGACGGGTGCTGCGCAACCGGGGCAGGAGGGGTAAGAGATGTGGCGCCGGATCGTCGGCTGGGTAGTGGTGGCAGTCATCCTGGTGGGGGGCGGGACGTTTGCCTACAAGAAGCTCCTGCCCAAGCCGGAGGAGCCGGCGGGGCCGGTGTATGCCACCGCCAGGGTCAAGCGCGGCGACCTGAAGGTTACCGTGGAGGGAACGGGGCAGCTACAGCCCATCTTCCTGAGTGAGCTTACCGCGGCGGCCGACGGCACGCTCGTGTCCGTGGAGGTGCAGCGCGGCCAGCGGGTGGAGGCCGGCCAGCTGGTGGCCACGCTGCGCAACGACCAGATCGGGTATGAGTTGCAGGAACTCATGTTCCAGGTGGAGCAGGCGCGGTTGGAACTGGCGAGCGTCCTGGGGGTGCCGCCGGAGCAGGTAACCAGGGTGGACCCGAACCGGGGCGTGCAGATCTCGGCTCCCATCTCCGGGCGGGTGACCGAGCTCAGGCTGAAGAACGGGGACGCCGTTGAGGAAGGCGCCCTGGTGGCGCGCATCGTGGACGACGCCACCGTGGTGTCCATCGCCGAGGTGAACCCCGGTGACGTCAAATACATCAGCGTGGGTCAGAAAGCCCAGCTGTGGTTCGAGGAGTTCGCCGCTCCGGTGGAGGGGACGGTGACGGCGGTGGATGACACTCCGGTGCCCAAGGACAACTACCTGGTGTGCCGGGTCACCATTGAAGCGCAGAACAGGGGCCTGCTGAAGCCGGGGATGAAGTACCGCCTCACCATCCTGGCCGCGCGCGGCCCCATCGAGGTGGGCGAGCCCCAGACCATCGACCGCTACAAGGCCGAGGATGTGGTGCGCAGCTCAGCCAGGGGGACCGTCACCCGGGTGCACGTCAAGGATATGCAGCGCGTGGAAAAGGGCGACCCCATCGTCAGCCTGGGGGGCGAGAGCACCCGCCGCTACATCGAGCAGAAGCAGCTCGAGATCCGCCAGAAGGAGCTGCAGATCGCCCAGAAGGAGGACATCCGCAACAAGCTGGAGATCCGTTCCCCGATTGCGGGCACCGTGGCCTGGATCTGGGCCAACCCCGGTATGAAGGTCCAGGCGGGCCAGAGCATCGGTTCCATCTTCGACAACAGCCGCATGAACCTCAACATCATGATCGACGAGCTGGACGTGGTGAACGTAAAGGAGGGGCAGGAGGCGACCATCACCGTCGAGGCCCTTCCCGGCAGGAGCTGGAAGGCCAGGGTGTTGCGGGTGGACATGATGGGCCACACTGAGGGCGGCTTTGCCCAGTACGGCTGCTTCCTGGAGGTAGAGGGCACCGAGGAGCTCAAGCCGGGCATGACCGCCAACGTGAGCATCTTCGTGGACGAGAAGAAGGACGTCCTGCTCATCCCCATCGAGGCCGTATACGAAGAGGACGGCGAAGCCAGGGTGGATGTGCTCACCGAGAAGGGTCCGGAGAGCGTGCCGGTGAAGATCGGCCTGTGCAATGACCGGTGGGCCGAGGTGCTGGCAGGGCTGGAGGAGGGCCAGGTGGTGATCACGGGCAGCTCCCTGGAACGTCTCGGTCCCCAGAAGCCTCCCGAGCAGAAGGAGGGTCTGGTGCTCCCCGGTACCGGGAAGACCCCCGGCGGAAAGGCGCCGGGTACGAAGCCCGTCCCGCCGCCCGGAGGTGGCAGGTAGCATGTCCCTCCAGCAGTCGCGACATTCCCCCCGGCATCGCCCGTGGGCGGGCTTGCCGCAGGCCCTGTGGTCTTTTCTCACGGTGCGTTTGTTCCCCAGGGCTGTGTGGGCGGGGTTGTGGACCGGCTGGGTGCGGTTCGCCTTCAGCCTGGGCACGGCCGTCGATGGTCTGGCCAGCCACCGCCTGCGTTCGGCCATCGCCATGGTGGGAGTCACCATAGGGGTGGCCTCGGTGGTGAGCCTGGTGGCCATCGGCGAGGGTGCGCGCCTGGTCATCGTCCGCCAGTTCCAGAGCCTGGGCACCAACCTCATCAAGATCGAGAGTCATCACTGGCGGGCCGAATTGCGCCCCCAGGACGCCATCGAGCTGGAAGAACGCGTGCCCACCATCTCGGTGGCCATGCCGGTGGTGAAGGCCGATGCCGACGTCAAGTGGCGCCGGGTGCGAGCCCAGGTCAAGCTGCTGGGAGTGACCGAGGATTTCCCCTACCTGCGCGAGCACGCCATGGCGGCAGGGCACTTCTTCACCCACCTGCACGTGGCCAATCGCCTGCGGGTGGCGGTGGTGGGCTACAACCTGGTGGATGACCTGTTCCAGGGCCGCAATCCCGTGGGACAGCGCCTTTACATCGGGTACCAGCGGTTCACCGTGATCGGCGTGCTCGCCCCCAAGGGGGCGGGTATGGCCGACGACATCGACAACAAAATCGTCATCCCGGTGACCGCCGCGCAGCGGCTGACGCGGCAGTACAGGGTGAACGAGATCTGGTGCAAGGCCGTCAGCAAGGATACGGTGGACGCGGCGGTGGCGCAGATCAGCCGCATCTACCGCAAGAAGTTCGGCATCACCGACGAGCAGCCAGCCGAGGGCGAGGAGGGTCCCGGCCAGCCCGGCGTGTTGCCCGGGGCAATCATGAAGGGCGGCCGCGTGGTGATCGGTCGTCCCGTGGGGCCCTACGCGCCGCCGGTGCGCATGGAGGAGCCGCGGCCGCCCGGAGCGTCCGAGCGCGATCAGGGCCAGCAGCAGGAAGTGCCGCCCAGCGCCATCCTGTCGGTGACCAGCCTCAACGAACTCGTGCAGGAGGCGTCCAAGGCCAACCGGGTGATGACCCTCATGCTGGGTGCCATCGCCGGGGTGTCGCTGCTCGTGGGTGGTCTGGGCATCATGAACATCATGCTGGTGTCGGTCACCGAGCGCACGGCGGAAATTGGCCTGCGCAAGGCCCTGGGCGCACGGCGCAGCGACCTGATTCTGCAGTTTCTGCTGGAAGCGCTCCTGATCAGCGTGGTGGGCGGCCTGGTGGGGATCGCCACCGGGTGGTTGGGGACCGGGGTGATCGAGCGCTACGGCATCGAGACGGCCATGACCTGGACCGGCTCCTGGGCTGCCCTGGGGGCCGCCCTGCTGGTGGGCCTCATATTTGGCGTCTACCCGGCGTACCAGGCATCCGGCCTCTCCCCGGCGGAAGCCCTCCGCAAGTAGCCCGGGGCGCTGACCTCCCCGCCCCCGCCCGAATCACCGATGTGCCGGAGAAATTCCGGGGTGCTGTCCCGGAGTGAGGGGGGAGCGGGGTGCGTTGGTTTGTCCTGATAGGTGTGGCTGTGGGGCTTCTCGCCGGGCTGGTGGTGGCGGGGGCGGGTTGCGGCTGACCACTCCGCACGGGTGCGCTGCCCGGTCAGGGGCAGCAGGGTGATGATTCCGGGGCGCCGTGTGGGGGCGGTGCCGCCGAGCCCCCGCCGGCAGCTGTTGTGGAGGCGCCCGAACGCGTCGAACTTGAGGTTTTGTCCGAAGTGCCGTTTCCCGAAACGGCCAACGGGCTGGTGCTGTCGCCGCGCGGCGAGCATGTGGTTTTCTACCGGCCGGCGCTGGGGAACGTCCCGTCCCTGGCCCGGGTCGACGGGCGTGACGTGAGGGAACTCCCTAACCAGGGGAATGCGGGACGGGCGGCCTGGTCCCCCGACGGCGACTACATCGCGTACCTCAGCACCGACGATCACCAGCCGGGACGATGGATGGAGGTCCGCGTTTTCTCGGTCAGATCCGGCAAGGTGTTGGGCGCCATTGAACTGGAGCCCCGGGACGTGGGCCCCGCTGAAGGCGGGATCGTGCTCGACGACGCCCATCCGGCCTGGAGTCCGGACGGTAAGGATCTTTACTACCTGACGCTCGCGGGGCTGTACCGGGTAGACATGCGCGACCTGCGGCCTGGGGGCGGGTCCCGGCTTGTTCCGCAGCTGGTTACCTGTGCGGATGCGTTTCCCGGCCACATGCACTGGCTGGCGCGGGGACCGGTCGCCTGGGACGGCCAGGCGCAGCTTCTGGCCTTCTGTACATCCGACGGGGCCGCGCAGGGGCAGGTGACCTCCGGCCAGGCGGTTGCGGAGGACGACCGGTCGCAGGGGGTCCTGGGGACCGCGGGCGACGAGTTACAACCGGCGCTGTGGGTGGTCGACAGGGAGGGCGGGGCGGTCGTCAGGGTGCCACAGCCCGGCATCGCCGCCGACGGGTCGAGGGGCCACGAGGTTCTTGGCTGGTCGCCCGACGGCAAGAAGCTGGTCTGGGTTACTGCGCAGCCGGTGTCTCTGCCCGCGGTGGCCGCACCGCAGGCGTACCGGTTGTTTGTCCTGGACCTGGAGAGCGGCCGGGTGAGCGGGTACCTGAGCGCCGGTCTGGGTGATCGACCGGTGAGGCTCCAGGGGTGCTCGCCCGACGGGAAGCAAGTGGCCCTGCTGGTGTCGCCGGGTGCGGGCGAGGGATGGGAACTGTGGTTCCTGCTCGTGTCCACGGCGGGTGGCGAGGGGAGCGAACGTGCCGGCGCGGTTGTGCCCCGGAGGTGGGGCGGCGAGAAGCTGATGGAGGCGCATTGGCTGTCTCCCGACCGGTTACTGGGCCTGACGGCGGACTACCGGCTTCTTGTGCTCAAGCTTGGGCAATAAACGGGGTTTGGCCACGGTGCGAGGGGATTGCTGGCCCTTGATGGCGAATTATCCCATTAAGCACAGCGTGTCCTCTCCGGGCAGGCGTGGCGGAGAAGTGGGGCAACGGAGCGGGGGCAGCTGGCGCGCTCTATCCGTACCAACCTGGACGAACTGACCGGCAAGTGGGGCGTGCGGGTTCCCAACGTGGAGATCCGGGACGTGAAGAGGGCGCAGGCGGGCGGGCCGGGCGCGGGGGACGGGGGTGGGGGCCCGTCTGCTGACGCACAGTGAACCTGCCTTCAATACCTGGGGCGGAAGTTCTCCGTCCGGCGGAGGGGATGCGCTGTGGAGCCGGCAGTGCGCATGTTCATTGCGCTGGGAACTGTGCTGTTGCTTTGTGGGGTGGGTCGGCTCTTCATCCGCCGCCAGCGGCCGTATCTTGCCTTCTGCATTCTGGTCCAGGCGCTGTTCATCATAAGCCTGCCCATCTTGCTGAGGTTACCCCGGTGTGGGCCCCCACCCCCCTAAATCTCGGGTGGGCGGCGATTATTTATAGGGAAAGCGTCCCAGGCAGAAAGGAGGGGAAGCAATGAGATTCCGAATGCGCAGGTGGTTCCCCGGCAGGATGCTGGGGATGTTCCTCGTCCTGGTGCTGGCCGTCTCGGTGCTGGTGGGCACGCTTCCCGGCCGGGTGCTGGCCGGTGATGACGAACGGTTCGACGCGGGAGGCACGGTCACGGTGGCCGGCCGGCAGGGCATGCCGCCCGGACTGGCCAAGAAGCTGGCCCAGTGGCGCTTCGACGACGAGGACGAGGTCACCTGGGGTCACGAGTACATGGGCAAGATGCGGGCCAAGGGATTGATCAGGGGAGTGGGCGGCAACCGGTTCGCCCCCCGGGCTACGCTCACCTACGCAGAAGCCGTGACCATGGCCGTGCGCCTTATGGGCCTGGAAACTCAGGCCCAGGAGCGCACCACCGCCCAGCTCAGCTTCGCCAACGCCGCTCAGGTACGGGCCCAGGCCCCCTGGGCGCTGGGGTACCTGGACGTGGCGGCGCGGAACGGGCTGCTCGATCGGCTGCTTGACACCGGCCGGCAGTTCCAGGCTAACAAGCCTGCCACCCGACTTGACGTGGTGGTCCTGCTCGTGAAGGCCATGGGTCTGGAAGACGAGGCGCTGGCGAGCATGGATGCTGCCCTTAGCTTCAAGGATGCCCACCTGATCCCGGCCGACCTCGTGGGGTACGTTGCCGTGGCCCAGAGGTATGGCATCGTGGTGGGGGACAACGAGGGCAAGTTCCACCCCAAGAAGCCCGTGACCCGCCTAGAGATGGCAGCCCTGCTTGACCGGGCGGACTTCCGGCTCCCGCCGCGCTCGCCTTACCAGGTAGAGGGCAGGCTGGTGGCTGTCAGCGAGGACGATAGCACCGTCACCCTGGAGGTGTACCAGCGCTGGTGGCCGTGGCCGCCCTGGTGGCCCATCCGTCCGCCCTGGCCTCCCATCGGGCCCATGATGCAGGGCAGCGCTGAGATGAGCCCCGAGGTCAATGTGGACGCCCAGGGTAGCGTGAACGTGGTGCCTCCTGTCGACGGCCGGGTGGTGAGCCGTCAGGAGTATAAGGTCTCGCCGGACGCCCTCATCCTGCTCGACGGCAAAACGGCGGAGCTGGGTGATCTCCCCGCGGGAGCGTGGACCCGCCTGGTCGTGAACGCCGAGAAGGTAGCCGTGGTCGTAGAAGCCCGCAGCACCTGGCGTGTGCCGCCTCCCCCGCCCGTGGTGGCTGAGGTGGAGGGCACGGTAACCGCCCTGAACACGGCGGAGAAGACCATCACGGTGCGCACCGAGGAGCAGAACGAGATCACGCTGCGCCTGGCCGACCAGGTGAGGGTGCGTTACCGCGGTAAGGACGTGGGTCTGGAAGAGATCAAGGTGGGCGACAAGGTCCACCTGCGCCTGGAACACCACGTGGTGGCGCGTATCACCATCCAGGAGCGTGAGGAAAGCGAGGAACTGCAGGAGTTCGAGGGCACCATCTCGGCCATCACCACCTCCAGCGATGGGACCGTCACGCTGACCGTGTACGGGGATGATGACGACACCCTGGTGGCCCGGGTGGCGGCGAACGCGGTGATCACTTACGAAGGTGAGCCGTTGCCGGTGGAGGAGCTGCAGGTGGGCGACCGGGTCGAGCTGCGGCTGCAGGACGGCGTGGTCGTGGAGATCCAGGTCGAGGAGCGACCGGAGGCGACCCTCACCGCCCTGGTAGAATCGATCACATATGCCGACAACCGCTGGACGATCACCCTGAAGGATACGGCCGGGAACACCTTCACCTACCGCCTGTCGACCCGCGTCCAGGTGCGGCTGAACGGGCAATTGGTGGACGTCACTTCCCTGAGAGAGGGTGACCAGGTACAGGTGGCGGTAGCCGCCGGCCTGGTGTACAGCATCGACATCCTGTCACGGTAACAGCGGCTGCCAGCCCACCGGTCTCAAAAAGCCCGCTCCCGCCGGGTGGAAAGTGGCAGTCGCAAATGAGCGCCTGGCCTCCAGGGCAGGCGCTCTTGCTATTGTCTCGCAAGCGTTCCTGGCGGAGGGGACAGTCGTGCCCGGAGCGGAACTGTGATTGACTGTAGCAGCGTGCCGGCAAGGCTGTGTGGATGCGCGAGCAGGTTTGTCTCCGTCTGGTGCCGAAGTGATACGGGCCCGGTCCTTGATCCATGGTGCCAGGGGCCGGCGGTGGAGGGTTCTCGGATGCGTGGCCAGGTGCGCAGGGGAATCTCCCTGTTTGTGGTAGTACTGCTCATCGCTGGTGTGGTATATGCGGCCGCCCCGGGACAGGTCGCGCGGGCCGAACCGACAGGCAGTGGCAGGCCCGCCCGGCTCACCCAGGCGGTCGGGAGCGGTGAGACCTCCTGGCCTGCGTCCGCGCCGGTATTTGCGGATCTGGCCGGGCACTGGGCGGAACGGGATGTGACCTTGCTCTGGGCGCTGGGGGCGGTGGAAGCTGGGGCCGGGGGGCTTTTTCATCCCGACGTGCCCATAACCAGGGCGGAGTTCACCCGCATGCTGGTGCTCGCGCTGGGGGAGGCACCCCTGACGGAAAGGCTTCCGGTACCGTTCCTGGACGTGGAACCGGAGCGGCCCGACGCTGTGTACATATCGCATGCGGCCGAACTCGGGCTGGTCAAGGGGTACGGGGACGGCACCTTCCGCCCCGACGTGCCCATCACCAGGGCGGAGATGGCAGCCATCCTGGTGCGGGGGCTGGGAGACCGTCAGCCTGGCCGCGTGGGCAGCACAGGCTCAGGCGGTACGGGCCTGGCCCCCGCGGCGGGCGCGGGTGCGGGTGGGACCGGCGGAGCCGGGCTGCCCGATTTCCGGGATGCGGCTACCATTCCCTGGTGGGCGACGGCGTATGTGGCGGAGGGGGTGCGTCGGGGCCTGGTCGAGGGGTACGAAGACCAAACGTTCCGGCCGGCTGCCTTGACCTCGCGGGCCGAGGCGGCGGCCTTCATCGTGCGCACCCTGCACGCGCGGGCTACCGCCTTTGACTTCTTCGGGGTGCTGGCGCGGTCGGAAGCAGGGGCCCTGGACGTGAGCCTCGCAGGCGCAGGGGGGCTGGATAAAGGGGCGGTGAGACTGCGGCTGGCGCCGGGGGTGCAGGTTTTCCGCAACGGGGCCAGGGTCGGTCTGGCTTCTCTTCTTCCCGGTGACGAGGTGGGACTGATCCTGGATGAGCGAGGTCTGGTGTCGTTCGTCGATGCCCATCTGGTGACGGTGTGGGGGACGCTGCAGGCGGTGCGGCGTGCCGGAGAGGCGTATTTCCTTTCCCTGCACGGGGAGGGGGTACCCCTTCCGGTTTTGCCCGGCGCGCCCGTGTTCCGAAACGGCAGGGCCGCCGCCATGGGCGAGCTCCAGCCCGGCGACCAGGTGTACGCCCTGCGCCAGTGGACCTCCGGCTGGGTGCGGGCGTTGCTGGCGGTCAGGATTGACCTGTCTGGAGAACTGACCGCCCGGGAGGAGACAGCCGTAGTGGTGATACCCCGCCAGGCGCAGCCCCCGCCCGGCGAATCGGGAGTGGGGGAGCCCCGGCGGGTGGAAGTCTTCCCCCGGGCTGCGATCTTCCTGGATGGCAGGATCGCCAGCCTGGACGACCTGCGGCCGGGGGACGAGGTGGGGCTGGCCCGTGACGGGAAGGGCCGGGTGGTGTACCTGGAGGCGTGGCGAAACGTCCGCGATGAGTTCAAGGCGTCGCGGAGTGGCGGGCCGCCGGGCACGGTTACGGAGGTGGCGCAGGCCGACCGGACAGCGGTGCGTGCGGTGAAAGTGGCGCAGTCTGGCCGGGCAGAACCGGCCACGGTCGGAGTGCCGCGGTTGGGCCGGCCGGTGGGGCCGATGGCGGACGGGAAAGAAGAGGCCCGCGTGAGTCTGGATCTCACTGCGAAGGGGCAGGAAGCCATCCGGCTGGGAGAGTTCCTGGCGCAGTTCCCGGCCGGGCAGCGGCCGGATGGAAGGGGTATCACCATCGCCATCATCGACACGGGCATAGACCCGGCCCACCCCGACCTGCAGTCCTGTCCGGACGGGGCGCCCAAGCTGGTGGACTGGGTCGACTTTTCCGGGGAAGGACGGGTCGAGATTGCCGACGAGGCCCGGGGGACTGGCGATCGCCTGACCACGCCCCTGGGGGTATTTCGCCTGGGTGCCGTCCGTTCGGTGGGGGGTGTTTACCGCTGGGGATTTTTCCGCGAGGGCGGACTCGAGGCCGATGCGCCCCACGAGCAGGACCTCAACCGCAACGGCAACGGCGGGGACGTTTTCCCCGTCTTTGCCCTGGATACGGTGGTGGCGGGGCAGTACGACACGGTGGTGGTGGACACCGACCGGGATCAGGACCTGGGGGATGAGGTGCCCCTGGTTCCCCTGCGGGTGACCGCGTCGCGCGGCGAGTTGCCCCGGGTGGCCTGGTTCGGCCCCAGAGACCGGGGGGTCCCGTTCGTGCTGGCGGATCTGGACCCGGGTGGGCGCTGGGTTAGCCTGGGGTTCGACGGGCACGGTCACGGGACGCATGTGGCGGGCACGGCTGCCGCCTGGAATCCAGGGGGGCTCAAGGGGGCGGCGCCGGGTGCCCGGCTGATGGCGTTGAAGGCGCTCAGGTCGTCGGGAGACGGGTCCTGGAGCACCATCGCGCAGGCGATGGTATATGCCGCGGAGCACGGCGCTCAGGTGGTCGGCATCAGCGCCGGGGGCAAGGGGGACTCCAGTTGGGAAGGCTCCCCCGAGTCCGAGCTGATGGCCCAGTTGGCCGACCGCTATGGCGTAACCTTCGTGGTGGCGGCGGGCAACGACGGCCCCGGACTGGGTACGTCCAGCCCGCCCGGCGATGGTCGCACCACCCTCATCACGGGCGCATACATGTCCCCCGCCATGTGGGAGAAAGAGTTCGGTTACCGGGTTCCCGAGGAGGGCCTGTGGGACTTCAGCGGGGTGGGGCCGCGCGTGGATGGCACCCTGGCCCCCGAGGTGGTGGCGCCCGGGAGCGCCACCTCCTGCGTGCCGCGCTGGCTGGTACCGGGGGGATACCAGCCCATGGACGGGACCAGCGTGGCGGTGCCGTACCTGGCCGGGATGCTGGCCCTGTTGCGGCAGGCAGCCGACGCCGCCGGCTACCAGGTGGATGCCGCCGGCTGGCGGCAGGCCGTTATGGCGGGGGCGCGGCCCCTGCCCAGGTACACCCTGGTGGAGCAGGGGTACGGGCTGGTGGACGCCGTGGGCACCTGGCGTGAGTTGCAACGCCTGGCGGGGCCGGGATCGCCTGCTGTGCGGGTTTCCGCCTACCTGGATCCGGGGGTGTGCTTGCGGCCCGACGTCCCCGGGTACGCCGAGGTGGAGAGCGGGGTGTACGCGCGGCAGATGCGGCCCGGGCGGGTGGAGGCCACCGCCGTCAACGAGGGCGAGCATGCCGTCGCCCTTGATCTGGTGAGCGACGCCGACTGGGTGTGGCCGACCCGGCAGCGCCTGTTCCTGCACCCCCTCGAGGGCCGTAGCTTCGGTGTGGAATACCGCATCCCCGGTAGCCCCGGTCTGTATACGGCCCAGCTGCGCGGTCGGGACGGCTCCCGGGACCGCTTCGCGTTCCTCTCCACGCTGGTGGTGCCGGAGTACCTGGGCCTGGACGAAGAAGGCAATCCGGCTCCTTTGCGCCGCTACCAGTCTGGGTCACTGGCGCCGGCCAGGTGGCAGCGCTACTTCTTTCGCATACCCGCCGGTGCTGCTTCCCTGCGCCTGACGGTGGCCGTTCCGCGCGGGGATTGGGGATACCGGGGGCGGGTGCGCCTCCACGTCTACCGGCCTGACGGCGGCCGCCAGGCGGTGACCGGCTACGTGGGTGCCGGTGCTTCGGGAGCTCAGGCCCGGATAGAGGTGCCATTCCCCCAGCCTGGGGTGTGGGAGGTAGTGGTTCAGAGTGCGCCCTCGCTATCGTACTACGGTCTGGACCGCAGCCTGTACTCCCTGGAGGTTGACCTGCAGGCGGTGCTGGTAACCCCCGCGGAATTGCGGGTCTGGGTACCGCCCGGACCCGAGACCGAGGTGAGGGTGCCCGTACAGGCCGTGAACGAGTACGACTTTTTCACTGGATGCCTGCGCGGGATGGGACTGGCGCGGGCCGGGGCGGCTACCGAGGAGAGGCAGACCACCACCCTCACTGCCACCCGCAGTGAGCCGGCGGTATTTCAGTTACCGATCGTCCCCGATGACGCCGTGGAGATGTGGTTGCAGTTGTGCGACGTGGTGCCCTCCGGTGCGGATCTTAACCTGTACCTCTACCGTCGGAATCCTGCTTCGGGAGAATGGGAAGAGATGGCGCGGTCCACGTGGCCCGGGCTGGGTGAGGAACGCATCACGCTGTCCTTCCCCCCTCCGGGGGAGTATGTAGCCTACGTGGAAGTGGAGGGAACAGCTGACCCGGTCAATGCCCGGCTCTGTTACGGGTTTCTCACCGATCAGGGACAGGTTACGGTAGAAGACGAGCCCGCCGGGCGAGAGCTGGGCCGGCAATGGTCGGCCACGCTCGTGCTGCGAGTTCCCGCCCAGGAGGGGTTCTACGCTGGCCGGCTGGTGGTGTACGACACCGTGGCCGGGCGCAGCCTGGGTGGCGTTCCCGTGATCGTCCAGCGGGGTTACCCCCAGGTCATTGCGCAGGTTGTACCCGGCCTCATCCCGAGCACGGGCGGCAGGGTGGCCCTGCACGTTCGCGAAGCGGCGGAGATGGGTAAGGTAGAACTCAGGGCCCTGGTGAACGGCCGCGTATACCAGGTGACGGACGGGGAGGTGCTGGTGCCCGTCTTTCCGGAAGGCGAGATGGTGCCGCTGGACATAAGGCTGGAGAGTTGCTCCTACGCCCTCTGGGAGGGACGCACCGTAATCCCCGTGGCGGCACCCGGCTACCGCATGACTGCAGAGCCTTCCCGGGGTGGCGTCCTGTGGGACCGCCACCACCTTATCTTGCAGGAACTGCTTAGCGGAGGGAGCGAAGGCGAATGAGACTGTTCCTGGACACGGCAGACGTGGATGAAATCAGGAAGGGCGTGGAACTGGGGGTCGTTTCGGGGGTCACCACCAACCCTACTCTGGTGGCACGGGTGAAGCGGCCCCTGCCGGAGGTGGTGAAGGAGATATGCGCCCTGGTCCCCGGCCCCGTATCCGCCGAGGTCCTGGCCCGGGACACCCGGGGCATGGTGGAGGAGGCCCGGCACCTGGCATCCCTGGCTGCCAACGTGGTGGTCAAGATCCCCATAACCGAAGACGGGTTGCGGGCGGTGAAGATCCTGTCCGGAGAGGGCATCGCCACCAACGTTACCCTGGTATTCTCGCCCAACCAGGCCCTGCTGGCCGCCCTGGCCGGTGCCACCTACGTGAGCCCCTTCGTGGGAAGGCTCGATGACGTGGGCGCCGACGGGATGGACGTGGTCCGCACCACCGTTGCCATATTCCGGCAGTACGGTTTTCCCACGCAGGTGATCGCCGCCAGCATCCGGCATCCCATGCACGTGGTGGCAGCGGCCCAGGCGGGGGCTCCCATCGCCACCGTCCCCTATGCCGTCCTGATGCAAATGCTGCGCCACCCCCTGACCGACGTGGGCATTGAGCGTTTCCTGGCCGACTGGGCCAGGGCCCAGGCCGCGCTCGCCCCCTCCTGCTGACGGTGCCCCCGCGGCACTGGAGAAGCGTTGACGGCGTCGGGAGTGGGATGGTAACATCGTGAACAGAGAGACATGAGGAGAGGTACCGTGGAGCACAGCGGAGGCGGATCGCTTACCGCGCGACAGGCAGAGTTTCTCGAGGTCGTACACGATCTCTCCCGCCACGGGGAGGGGGTTCACTACAGCGAGGTGGCAGCCCGTCTCGGGGTCAGCCGCTGGACGGCGTACGACATTCTTTCTTCCCTGGCCCAGAAGGGGTTTCTGCGGGTGGAGAGGGAGCAGCGTCCCGAACCTTCGCTGGTGGGCAGGTGCCGGGTGTTGTTCAGGCCCGTGTCCGGCTCGGCCGGTACGGGTGCTGCCGGGAGGGGTGACCGGGTGGACGAGCCCGCACCATCGGACGATGGAGCCGAAATAGGGGAGTGGTGGGAGGAGCGCCTGCACCGCTTGCAGCGGGACATCCGGGAGAGGGGCGTCTGGACCGTGCTGCAGGAGGTGGTGGGCGAACTCGCCCGGGCCAGGAAGCCCGCCATGTTCTGCGCTGTGCTCACCCTGGCGTTGTTGCTGGCCCTGCGGGCGGTGGTGCGAGGGGTAGAAGCGTCCAGTGCCCTGAGTTCCCTCCTTGCCTGGCTCATGGGAGCCGATGCCGGGCTCACTGTCTTTGCGGGGGCGCTGGCGGGGTTGCTCCTGCAGCATGGTTTGCCCCGCGATCTGCATAGACAGTTAGTAGACAGGTTGCCTGTGTTTGAGCAGGAGGTGAGCTCCCTGGGGCAGCAGGGGAAAGAAAACCTGCGTCACTTCACCCTGACTGCTATCCGGGAGGTCTGGGGTCAGGATTTCTCTGGTGAGTTATCGGCATAGGTTATTTTTTTCCAGCGTTTTTGGGTTTCTTGTGATAACGGGGTTTCTTGGGGGTGAGCAGGATGAGCGTGATCGAATCCACCACCCGGGTGGCAGGACGGTTGGGAGTTACCCTGCTGGTGGGCTACCTGTGCCGTGATCCGGAACAAAATGTCGCCCGGCTGGTGAGCCTCCTTAAGCGGCTGGCACCCGGCGCCCATGACCGTCATACCATAGACGTCCTGGTATCGCGCATCATGTCCGATCCCCGCGCCCGTCGGCGGTTGCGGGAACTGGAGCGCAATCCCCGTTTTCTGCAGCGATGGATCTGTAACTGGGTGCTGGACACCATGTTCGTGGGGAACCGGCTGCGCCAACGAATGAGCAAGCGTCTCGGGGTTCACCTCCCCCAGTTCATGCTCATCGATCCCACCGAGGCCTGCAACCTTCGCTGCCAGGGATGCTGGGCGGGTGAGTACCAGCCCCGCACCATGCCTCTTGAAACCCTCGACCGCATCCTCAATGAGGGGAAGCGGTTGGGGATGCACTGGATCGTTATGTCGGGCGGAGAACCATTCGCCTACAAGCACATTTTGGACGTTTTCCGCAAGCACCCGGATATCTCGTTCATGGTGTACACCAACGGGACCCTGATCGACGACCGGGTGGCGGATGTGCTCGCCGAGGCAGGCAACGTCTCTCCCTGCTTCAGCCTGGAAGGGTGGCGGGACACCACCGATGCTCGTCGCGGCCCCGGCGTGTTCGACAAGGTGATGGCGGCCATGGACCGCCTGCGGCAACGCGGGGTTCTGTTCGGGGCATCCTTCACGGTGACCAGGGAAAACGTGGAGGAGCTGTTCGCCGACGAGTTCATAGACTTCCTCATTGACAAAGGTGTGGTGTATTGCTGGAGCTTCCACTACGTGCCGGTGGGACGCGACCCGGACCCCGGCCTGATGATCACGCCCGAGCAGCGGGAGTGGCTGGCCCACCGCGTCCCCGAAATCCGCGGCTCCAAGCCCATCCTGCTGGCCGATTTCTGGAACGACGGTCACATTACCGGCGGCTGCATCGCCGGAGGCAGGTATTACTTCATAAACGCCGCCGGCGAGGTCGAGCCGTGTGCCTTCGCCCACTTTGCGGTGGACAACATCATGGACAAACCCCTCGTGGAAGTGCTCAGGTCGCCCATCTTCCTGGCATACCAGAAGCGCCAGCCCTTCAACGACACCCACTGGGCGCCCTGTCCCATCATAGACGCCCCCGCAGCGCTGCGGGACATCGTGGCGGAAAGCGGTGCCCATCCCACCCACCCCGGGGCCGAATCCATCCTGGGAGGCGATATCGCCCGTCACCTGGACCAGCGCGCCCAGGAGTGGCTCTCCCGTGCCCGCCGCATGGAGGCCGAGCGGGCCGCCGCGGCCGCCCGTGCCCGCCGCGCCGGCTAACGCCGCATCTGCCCGCCCTGCCCCCGCGCATTGAAGGCAGGGCCGGCGCTGTGCTATAATTCGAGTGTCCCGCAGCCTGCGGGCCTATTTGTGTGTCTGCCCGCGTGTCACGCGCAGCCGGCGGGTGTGTCGCTGACGGCGAGGCCTGTGCCGCAGGCGGCGGGTATGTGCGGACACGGCAGAAAGAGGTGCGGCATGAAGCCCAAGATTCATCCGGAATATCATATGGCCACCATCACCTGTGCCTGTGGTGCCGTATACCATGTGGGCTCCACCAAGAAGAGCGTGAGGGTGGAGGTGTGCTCCAAGTGCCACCCCTTCTTCACGGGGGTCCACAAGCTGGTGGATACCGGCGGCCGGGTAGAGCGGTTCTTGCGCAAGTACGGGAAGACCGAGGACCGGGCCGGGAAGACGGAGGCCGAGGAGACGGGAACCCGGATCGGGGATACTCCGGAGAAGGTGGAGGCCAAGTAGGGGAGACCCTTGGAAAGGGCAACCTACGGCGGTCAGGCGGTCATCGAAGGTGTGATGATGCGGGGCCCGGGGCGGATAGCCGTGGCCCTGCGCCGTCCTGACGGGAAAGTGGGAGTCATCACTCAGGAGTTCGCGGGCTGGGCCCGCGGTCGTCCCTACCTGAAGTGGCCCATCATCCGGGGTGCAGTTGCCCTGGGGGAGGCCCTGGTACTGGGGGTGTCGTCCCTGCTCCTTTCCGCCCGCGAAGCTGCCGAGGCGGAGGGCCAGAGGGTGGGCAAGGCGGAGATGGCGGGGACGCTGGCCCTGAGCGTGGTGCTGGCAGTGGTACTGTTCATCCTGGTGCCCACGTGGGTGGTGGCGCCCCTGGGACGGGCGGCGGCCCAACCCTGGCTGCTGAACCTGGGCGAGGGCCTGGTTCGGGTGCTCATCCTGATTGGGTACGTGGCCGCCATCTCGCGCATCCGGGAGATCCGGCGCGTGCTGGAGTACCATGGCGCCGAGCACAAGGTGATATGGGCCTACGAGTCGGGTGGCCCGCTGACGGTAGAATGGGCCCGGCTGCAGCCCCGGCTCCACCCCCGTTGCGGTACCGCATTCCTGCTGGTGGCGGCCGCGGTCAGCATCCTTTGCTTTGCCTTCCTGGGCTGGCCGGGGTTGTTCTGGCGGGTGACCTCGCGCCTGGCCCTGCTACCGCTGGTGGCGGGCGTGGCGTATGAGGGGATCAGGTTCTCGGCCCGCCCGGGCGTCCTGGCCCGCGTTCTGGCCCGGCCGGGGATGTGGCTGCAGGGCTTCACCACCAGGGAGCCGGACGACAGTCAGATTGAGGTCGCCATCTGCGCACTCGAGGCCGTGCTGGACCGGGGGGACGGCGATGGCACGCTGGCAAGATAAGCTTGCATCTGTGGAAGAAAGATATCGAGAACTGGAGGCCATGCTGGCCGACCCGGAGGTAATTCGCCGGGGCGACTGGCAGGAGGTGGCCCGGGAACGGGCGCGCCTGGAGCCCCTGGTGGAAAAGTACCGGGAGTACCGCCGGGTCGAGGAAGAGCGGGCGGGATTGCATGAACTCCTGCGCACCGAGTCGGACCCCGAACTGCGCCAGCTCGCCCAGGCAGAACTGGAAGAACTCAACGAGCGGCAGGAGGAACTGGACCGGCAGATCCGCATCCTGCTTCTGCCCCGTGATCCCAACGATGAGCGCAACGTGGTGATGGAGATCCGCGCCGGCACCGGGGGAGAGGAAGCCGCCCTCTTCGCCGCCGATCTCTACCGCATGTACACCCGTTACGCAGAGGCCAAGGGATGGCGAACCGAAGTGCTCAGCGCCAACCCCACCGACCTGGGTGGTTTCAAAGAAGTGGTATTCGCGGTAGAGGGAAACGGCGCGTACAGCCGGCTCAAGTACGAGAGCGGCGTGCACCGGGTCCAGCGCATCCCCGTGACCGAGGCGGGCGGGCGCATCCACACCTCGACGGCCACCGTGGCCGTCCTGCCCGAGGCGGAAGAGGTGGATGTGGAGATAAACCCCGAAGACCTGCACATCGACACCTTCTGTGCCGGCGGGCCGGGCGGCCAGCACGTGAACAAGACCGAGTCGGCCGTGCGCATCATCCACCGGCCCACCGGGATCATGGTGACGTGCCAGGACGAGCGTTCCCAGCACAAGAATCGGGAGAAAGCCATGCGCGTCCTGCGGGCGCGCCTCAAGGAATTCTACCGCCAGCAGCAGGAGGACGCAGTAGATGAGGAGAGGCGGGCCCAGGTGGGGACGGGGGAACGGTCAGAGCGCATCCGCACCTACAACTTCCCCCAGGGCCGGGTTTCCGACCATCGCATCGGACTCACCCTTTACCGCCTTGGGAGCATCCTGGAGGGAGACCTGGACGAGATCATCGATGCCCTCATCGCCCATTACCAGGCCGAGCGCTTGCGGGGAGAAGAGGCGGTGGCCGGGCGGTGACCGCGTGGTGCGTCCGGGAGGTCCTGGCCTGGGCTACCCGGTGGCTGGAACGGTGCGGGGTGGCCGGCGCCGCCACGGATGCCGCCATCCTGCTCGGCGAGGTCCTGGGCACGGACAGGGCCGGAGTGTACGCGCAGGGGGACAGGGAGGTTACTCCCGAGCAACTGAGAGCCTTCTGGAGGCTGGTGAGGAGGCGGGCGCGGCGGGAGCCCCTTGCTTACATAACGGGGCGGCGCGACTTCATGTCCCTCGGCTTCCTCGTCGACAGGCGGGTCCTCATCCCGCGCCCGGAAACGGAAATCCTGATAGAAGAAGCCCTGGCTCGTTTGCGCGGGTACGCGGCCGGCCCGGCCAGCAGGTGTGGTGGCGCCGGCGGGGGGACTGCCGATGGCGCGGGCGGGGGGACGGTGCGGGTGGCGGATGTGGGCACGGGAAGCGGGGCAATCGCCGTTTCCCTGGCTTACTATCTGCCCGGGTGCCGGGTGGTGGCATCGGACGTGTCGCCCGGGGCGCTGGAGGTGGCGCGGGAAAACGCCCGCCGTCACGGTGTGGCCGGGCGGGTGACGTTTGTGGAGGGCGATGGGCCGGAGCCCCTGCGTCCCTGGGCGCCATATGCGGCCATCCTGTGTAACCCTCCATACGTCGGCGAGGGGGAGGAGGTTGACCCCGAGGTCCGCTACGAACCCCGGGAGGCGTGGTTCGCCGGGCCCGATCCTCTGGACCCTTACCGGAAGTTGGTTGCCGCGGTGGAACTTCTTGAACCGGGGGGTTTTCTGGCGGTGGAAGTGGGGGCGGGGCGGGCCCCGGCGGTGGTGGAGGTCTTCGCCCGGTACCTGGTCGACATGGCGGTGCGAGAAGACCTGGCCGGGATTCCCCGCGTGGTGGTGGGTCACGCGCCGGTTCACCCCCGGGGACGGGAATGTGCAAGCGGGGGATGTCCGTGAACACGGAAGTCGTGAAAGTCGACCCCCGGCAGCCCGACCGCACGCTGGTTGCCCGCGCGGCGCGGGTGATCAGGCACGGAGGCCTGGTGGCCTTCCCGACTGAAACCGTCTACGGCCTGGGTGCCGACGGGCTCAATCCCGAGGCGGCGAAGAAGCTATTTTTGGTCAAGGGACGCCCGCAGGACAACCCCTTCATCCTGCACGTGGCGTCGGTGGAGCAGGCCTGGGCCCTGGTGGACTGGGGCACCGGCGACCGTGTCCGCGCCGGCGGCAGTGAGCGGGCGGCGCGGGCGGTCGGGGAGGCAGTAAGAGAGGGGGCAGTGGCGGTGGGGGAGGCGGCGGCTGAGCTGGCCGGACGCTTCTGGCCGGGTCCCCTCACCCTGGTGTTGCCGGCGGCCGGGCGGGTCCCCCGCGAGGTAACCGCCGGGCTGGATACGGTGGCCATCCGCATGCCCGACCATCCCGTGGCCCTCGCCCTCATCCAGGAGGCGGGGTGCCCCCTGGCGGGTCCCTCTGCCAACATTTCCGGGCGGCCCAGCCCCACCACGGCGGACCACGTGCTGGAGGACCTGGGGGGCCGCATCGAGATGATCCTGGATGCCGGCCCCACCGGGGTGGGAGTGGAATCCACCGTGCTGGACCTCACTCGCCATCCTCCCGTCATCCTGCGTCCGGGAGGGGTGACGGCGGAGATGCTGGTGGAGGTACTGGGTGAAGTGAGGGACTTGACCCCGGGCGAAATCGGGACCGGGCCGGCCCCCTCGCCCGGCACCAAGTACCGGCACTATGCTCCCCGGGTGCCCCTGTTGCTGGCGGCAGAGTTGCCGCCGGCAGGACTTGCCCGTCTGCTGGCCGAAGGAAAACGGCTGGAGGAAGCCGGCCGCCGGGTGGGGGTGCTGGTGGCCGAGGAGGAAGCCCCGCTCATTCCCGCCTCCTGGCAGGTGCGTGTGGTGGGCAGCCGGAGCCGCCCCCGGGAGATTGCGGCCCGCCTGTTCGGTGCCATGCGGGACCTGGAAAGGCTGGGGGTGGACGTCATCCTCGCCTTGCCTTATGCTGAGGAGGGATTAGGGCGGGCGATCATGAACCGTCTCCGTAAGGCATCCTCGGGGCCGCTGTAGAAAAGGGGAAGGACACGGATGGAAGGGTTGCCTGACTGGTTGCAGGAACTGATGCAGTTGCCCGAAGATGAAGCCCGGCGGACCGTGGGCGCCCTGGCCGCGGAGAAGACGCCGGAGTCGGCGCAGCGCCTGCGCCTGGTGGAAGAGGCGGGTCCTCCGGCCCTGCGCAAGGAGGCCCGGCGGGCCCTCTACCGGCTGCGGGCGGCGGGGGTGGAAATTCCTCCGCCCAAGCCGGCGCTGGCTGCTACCGGTCCCACGCGGGCGCTGATCTCCTGGGTTGACCGCGACGGCTACAAGATGGTGGTCTGCTTGGTCGACCGCCCCTCGGGCGGGGCCCGGTTTACGAGGGTGCTACTGGGTGACGAGGGGATCGTGCAGGCCGAGCTCACCGAGATGAGTCCGGGTCAACTGAAGCGGGTGATGAGGGACCTGGCGGGGCCGGAACTGCGCATGGTGGAATGCCCGGTACCTTACGCTCAACGTGCGGTTGCTGAGGCCGCCTCGCGCGGGATGCCGGATGATCCCGGGGAGCGGGGGGTGGCGGAGGCGGTGGTGCGCACCGTGGGGCGGCCGGCGGAGGAGGTGCCTCACCCCGCCTACGGGGTGCTGGATCCCCTGGCCATCAAGTGGGATCCTGACCTCCTGCCCAGTACCCCGCGGTTGCTTGAGACGGAGGAGATCGGGAGCTGGGTGCTGCCGCCTGACCGGGTTGCCCGGTGGGTGGAACGCCATGAGGAGATGGCGTCCAGCCCCCTGATCGTCGACCCGGCCACGGCGCGCGCGCGGTATCGTCAGCTTCTGGGCGAGGCCGTCCGCGAGCTTTTCCCGCCCGAAAGCCTGTCCTCCTGGCGTCGGCGGCTTGAGGACATGGCATACTACTTCTACCGGCGCAAAGAGGAGCGCAACGCCAGGCTGGCCCTGGCGGCCGCCCTGGCATTGGGAGCGGGTCAGGATAAGGCTGCGGACGGGCCGGGCCCCGGGGAGGCCGCCTCCGCGGAGATCGACAGCCACCCCTTCCTGCTGGCCCTGGTGGAAAAGAGCCTGCAGGCGGCCAGCCGGCACCGGGAAACGGGTGAGGAGCGCGGGCGTATCATTGTCCCCCGGAGGTGAACGATGGCCACGGCGGGCAAAGTGCTGTTCGTGTGCGCCGGGAACACCTGCCGCAGCCCCATGGCGGCGGCCCTGTTCCGGCGTCTGATCAGCGAGGAATGGTCCGACCAACTGGGTGGTCTGGAGGTCCTTTCGGCGGGGATATCGGCCCTGGACGGCGAGCCCGCCTCGCGGCAGGCAATTTCCGTGATGGCCAGGCGGGGGCTGGATCTCACTTCCCACCGGTCGAGGAGGCTTCTCCCGGAGATGGTGCGGGAGGCTACCTGGGTGCTGACCATGACCGGGGCACAGCGTTCCGAGGTGCTCAGGCTGGTCCCGGAAGCCCGCGACCGTGTTTTCGTGCTGAAGTACTTCCCCCCCGGCGAGGGGGAGCCCGGCCCCGAGCACGACGTGGACGATCCCGTAGGGGGACCGGAAGAGGTTTACGAAGACGTGGCGCAGGAACTGGAACAGGCCCTGCGGCGGGTAGCCGGGTACCTGGCCGAGCAGGATTGCTGACTGCTGGCGGCGCGGGAGAGGTGAGGGGTTTGCGGGTGGCGGTCGGTGCTGACCACGGCGGTTTCCCGCTCAAGGGAGTGCTGATCGAGGTACTGCGCGGCGAGGGTGCCGAGATCCTGGACTTCGGCACCGACTCACCGGCGGCGTGCGATTACCCCGACCTGGCCCTCCCGGTGGCGCGGGCGGTGGGGGAGGGACGGGCCGACTGGGGTCTCCTCATATGCGGTACCGGCATCGGTATGTCCATGGTGGCCAATAAGGTTCCGGGCGTGCGGGCCGCTCTCTGTCATGACCCCTACTCGGCACGCATGGCACGCGAGCACAACGACGCCAACGTGCTTTGCCTGGGGGCCCGCGTGATAGGCCCCGGCCTGGCTGAAGAGGTTTTGCGCGCGTTCATCAGGGCGCGATTCGCGGGCGGCAGGCACGCCCGCCGGGTGGACAAGATCCGGGCCTGGGAAGCTGGGGGGCGAGCTGGTGGCCAACGAGGGGATTGAGGTCGAGGCGATCCGGGAGAGCGTGGCGCAGGCCACCCTGGGGCTGATCGAGGTGGCGGGGCTGAAGCCGGGGTCGCTGCTGGTGGTGGGATGCAGCACCAGCGAGGTGCTGGGATACCGCATCGGCAAGGCCTCCAGCCTGGAGGTGGGGCAGGTGGTCGCCAGTACCTTGCTCGAGATCCTGTCTCCCCGCGGGATATACCTGGCTGCCCAGGGTTGCGAGCACATAAACCGGGCCCTGGTGGTGGAAAGAGAATATCAGGAACGTCATGACCTGGAAGAGGTCACGGTGTGGCCGGTGCCGCGGGCGGGCGGGGCGTTTGCCAGCGCCGCCATCGATCTGTACCGCGACCCTGTAATGGTGCGGGCCGTACAGGCCCAGGCCGGGATGGATATCGGGCACACCCTCATCGGGATGCACATAAAGCCCGTCGCGGTGCCGGTGCGGTTGGCCGTCACCCACGTGGGGAAGGCCTGCCTGGTGCTGGCTCGCAGCCGGCCTCCCCTCGTGGGAGGAGAACGGGCTGTCTACCGTCGTCCGGGGGCGCCCCCGCCCCCTCCCGAGAAGTAGGGACCGCTCGCCGGGCGGGAACCGGACGGTCAGCAAAGGAGTCTTTTTATGTTGAGCGGCTTGGTGAGGAGTGATCCGTTGACGGAACAGGAAGGGGAAGTCCCCTCCGGCCGCGAAGATATGGGCCCGGACAAGCCTGGCGGCACGCCGGACAGGCTCGCTGGTATACCGGATGACCTGTCCGGCGTGCCGGAGAGACCGACTCGTCCCACCTGGGACGAATACTTTATGAAGGTGGCCCGGGTGGTGGCGGGTCGGTCAACCTGCCTGCGGCGGCAGGTGGGGGCGGTGATCGTCAGGGACAAGCGCATCCTGGCCACCGGGTACAACGGGGCGCCCAGCGGCCTGCCCCACTGCCTGGACATCGGGTGCCTGCGGGATCAGGTGGGGGCCCTCTCGGGTGAGAGGCAGGAAGTTTGCCGGGCCTCTCACGCCGAGCAGAACGCCCTGGTACAGGCTGCCCGCTACGGTATCGCGGTCGAAGGGGGTAATCTGTACTGCACCACCTTCCCGTGCTCCATCTGCGCCAAGATGCTGGTAAATGCCGGCATCCGGCGGGTGGTTTACGAGGAGGAGTACTCAGATCCTCTGGCCAGGGAGATCCTGGACCTGGCGGGAATGGAAGTGGTGAAGATTGAAAGTCCCCGGCTGCGAGACGAAGACCATAGCCCTGCCCCGGCTCAATAGACTGCGGCCCACCCTGGAATCCACCGCGCTCAAGCTCATGGAAGAGGCGGGAGAGCTGGGTGCCGCTATCGGCAAGCTGCGGGGCATGAACGGAGAACAGGTGGCGGCGGCGGGGCCGGCCGTGTACCGGGCCATCTGCCGGGAACTACTGGATGTGGCCCAGACCGCCATCACCATGATGTACGTCCTGGAAGAGCAGCACGGGGTAGACATCGAACAAGCTCTGGCCGAGCACATCGAGAAGCTGCTGTCCAAGGGGTACCTGAAGCTGTAGCGGGGGGTCGACATTGCGCACCTGGATTGTGTTCCTTTCGGCGTTTACCCTTTGCCTGTTGTTGACTCCGCTGGTAAGAAAGCTGGCCCTGCGCGTGGGGGCGGTGGTCAAGCCTTCCCGGCGCAGCGTGCACTCCTGCCCCGTTCCCCACCTGGGCGGGGTGGCCATATACCTGTCTTTCGCCGTATCCATCCTGCTGGCGGGCGGGGCTGCTTCCCCCGTGGTGAGGGGCACCCTGATCGCCGGTCTGTTCGTCTGCCTTTGGGGGGTGTGGGACGACTTTTCCCCCATGCCCGCCTGGCGCAAGGTGGTGGGTCAACTGGTGGGGGCCGCCATCCTGGTGGCCCACGGCCTCAGCATCCCCTGGCTGGTGGGTCCCTGGGAGAAATACGTGTACCTGGGGTGGTTGGAGATCCCCTTCACCGTCTTCTGGTTGGTGGCCATGATGAACGTCATCAACCTGGTGGACGGCCTGGACGGGCTGGCCGCCGGTATCAGTTGCATCGCTTCCTTTACGCTGTTTTTCGTAGCCTGGGGCCAGGGGGTGCCCGAGGCCCTGCTCATGACCGCAGCTCTGGCCGGATGCTCGGCGGGTTTTCTCCGTTACAACTTCAATCCCGCGCGCATCTTCATGGGAGATGCGGGGGCACTATTCTTGGGGCTGACCCTGGGGTCCGTATCGGTGGCCGGTGCCATGAAGACCGCCACCGTCATCGCTGTGATCATCCCCCTGGTGGCCCTGGGTATCCCCGTCCTGGACACCGCCTTTGCCATCGTGCGCCGCCTGCGGGACGGACGGCCCATCTACGAGGCGGACCGTGACCACCTGCACCATCGCCTCCTGGGGATGGGACTCAACCAGCGGCAGGCCGTGCTGGTCATGTACGTGCTCAGCCTGGTGTGCGGCGTGGTAGCGGTCAGCCTGAGCCGGGTGCGGTTGGAACTGGGCCTGCTCATCGCGGCCACCGCTGCCCTGGTCATGCTGCTGGGCGGTCGCTGGTTTGGCCTGCTCCACGTGCGCAACGGTCGGGGCGGGAGGCACTGATGGCTCCCCAGCGCATTCGCGTGATGGCGGTATTCGGCACCCGCCCCGAGGCCATCAAGATGGCGCCGGTGGTGCTGGAGCTGCGCAAGGACAGCAGGTTTGCCGTAGAGGTGGCGGTAACCGCTCAGCACCGGGAGATGCTGGACCAGGTGATGGAGCACTTCGGGATATTGCCCGACTACGACCTGGACATCATGTTGCCCGGCCAGACCCTCACCCAGACGACGGTGCGGGGCCTGATGCGCCTGGAGAGGGTGCTGCGCCGGCACCGCCCGGACCTGGTGCTGGTGCACGGGGACACGGTTACCACCATGGTGGGGGCCCTGGCCGCCTTCTATCAGCAGATCCCGGTGGGGCACGTGGAGGCCGGGCTGCGGACCCGCCACAAGTACGCCCCTTTCCCCGAGGAGATGTGCCGCCACCTCACCGGGGTGCTGGCCGACCTGCACTTTGCCCCCACCGCCCGTGCGCGCCAGAACCTGCGTGAGGAGGGGGTTCCCCCCGAGCGTATCTACGTTACGGGGAACACGGTCATCGACGCCCTTTTCCAGACCGTGCGCCCCGACTACCGGTTCCGCCACCCCCGGCTGGCCGAGATGGACTTGGGATGCCGGCGCGTTCTCGCCGTGGATGTTCACCGGCGGGAGAATTTCGGCTCCCCCATGCGCAGCATATTTGCGGGGCTGAAGAGGTTGGCCGAAGAGCGCGAGGACGTCCTGCTGGTCGTCTCGGTGCACCGCAATCCCCAGGTGGCATCTGTGGCGGAGGAGTTCCTGAGGGGTGCTCCCCGCACGGAGCTCCTGGACCCCCTGGATTACCCGGATTGGGCCAACCTGATGAACCGCTGCTACCTGGTGATCAGCGATTCGGGGGGGCTGCAGGAGGAGGCGCCCGCCCTGGGGAAGCCGGTACTGGTGCTGCGCGAGGTGACAGAGCGGCCCGAGGCCCTGGAAGCGGGTACGGTAAGGCTGGTGGGAACGGACGGGGACACCCTGTGCCGGGAGGCGTGCCGGCTGCTGGACGATCCTGCCGCCTACCGGCAGATGGCCACGGCGAAGAACCCCTACGGGGACGGGCGGGCTGCCTGGCGCATAGCGGCGGCCCTGAGGCATAATTTCCTGGGAGAAAATCCCCCCGAGGACTTCGCCTGAGGGCAGGAGGAATCGGAGTCCGAGGAGAGAATAGAAGGAGAGGTTGTGCGCTACTCAGGGCTGGCATTATCGTTCGGCCTGCTCATGGTCATCCTGGCCGGACTGGGGTTCCTCGGGGGACGAGCCCTGGACGGGCGCCTGGGTACGTTTCCCCTGTTTGCGCTCCTGGGGGTGCTGGCCGGCATAGTGCTGGCGTTCTACGACCTGGTGCGCGAACTCAACCTGGTTGACCGGCTGGAGAGACGGCGCCGATGGGGAGGTAAGCAAAACGGGCGGGAGGATGGTTAGGTGACGGGGCTGGCGGAGGCCTGGACGTTTGCGGCGAGGGCAGGACAGGGGTTTGTCCTCTGTCTCGCCGTGGCCGCCCTGGCCGACCTGGTCCTGGCGTTGCGGGACAGGCGCGCCGGCACCGGGACGCGCCGGGCCCAGTGGCGTTCCCTGATGGTGGTGGGCCTGGGCCGCCTGGCGGCGGACGCCTTCGGCCTGCTCCTCGTGTTCTTTCTGCTCGCCAATGAGTGGGCGCTGGTCGGGGGTGCCCTGGGACTGCTCTGCTGGCGCGCCCTTTGGGTCACCTTTGCCACCCGCCGCCTTCCCCGCCGCAGTCCCTGTGTAGCCGATCAGGGTTGCGTCTCGGAGCGCGCCAGCGGCGTCACCGGGGGGCAGGGGCCGGGGCGCGTGACCGACCCGGTGAGCGGCCGGCATGAGGAGGCGGTGACTTGAGCGCAGGCGCTGCTGCCTGGTGGCTGGCTGAGGCGGAGCACGAGTCCGCCGCGGCTGCCGCCCACGGAGATATCCTGTTTCACATCGGCCCGCTGCCGGTAACATCGGCCATCACCACGGCCTGGGTTATCATCGCCATCCTGGGGCTGGTCTCGTTCCTGGCCACCCGGCGCCTGGAGAAGGTGCCTTCCTCCCGGTTGCAAATTGCCCTGGAGGCCGTCATCGAGTACCTGGAGGGCCATTTCGGGTCCATCCTGGGTAAAGAGCGTGCCTGGCAGTATCTGCCTTTCCTGAGCACTTTCTTCTTATTCATCATCGTTTCCAACTATGCAGGCATCCTGCCCGGGGCCGGGCACCTGAAGGGATTCGCCGCCCCCACCAGCCACCTGGGGTACAATGCCGGCATGGCCCTGGTGGTGTTCTTCTCCTACCACTACTTCGGCATACGGACGCGGGGGGTGGCTTACCTGAAGCACCTGGCCGATCCCCCCTTCATGCTCCCCCTCAACCTGGTGGACGAGGTCGTGAGGCCGCTTTCCCTCTCCTTACGTCTCTTCGGTAACATCTACGGGGGCGAGGCGGTGCTGGCGGTCATGCTCACCGTCCTGCCCTACTTCCTGCCCGCTTTCATGATGGGACTGGAGCTCATCTTCGGGTACATCCAGGCCCTCATTTTCACCACGCTAGCTGCCATCTACATTGCCGGGGCCACCGAACACCACGAGCTGGCGGCGGAACAAGAGCGCCACCGGGGTCCCGGCACGTGCGAGCACAGAAAGGAGGAGTCGCGGTGACGGCAGGTTTAGTGGCCCTGGCCGCCGGTCTGGCGGTGGCCATCGCGGCGGTGGGGAGCGCTACCGCCCAGGGGAAGACGGCCGTGGCAGCCCTCGACGCCATCTGGAGGCAACCCGATGCGGCGGGTGACGTGCGGGGCGCCATGATGCTGGCCCTGGCCTTCCAGGAGGCGCTCACCATCTTCGTGATGCTGGTGGCGCTGATGCTAGCCTTGAAGGTGACGGTGTAGTGCGGGCCGTGGTCGGCCCTCACGGCCGTACTTTACCGGCGATCCGGCCCGGGAGGCAGGTGCGGTGATCGAGTTCCGGTGGTACGAACTGGTGTGGGCGGTGATTAACTTTGCCGTCCTCTTCTTCCTCCTGCAAAAGTTCCTCTTCCGTCCCGTCATGAGCATGATGGAGAAGAGGCGGCAGGAGATCAGCGCCAACCTCAAGCAGGCCGAGGAGGCCCGTCAGGAGGCAGCTCGCCTGCAGGCCGAGTACCGTCAGCAACTGGCGGCGGCCCAGCGGGAAGCCCAGGAGATCATGGACCGGGCGGTGCGGGCAGCGGAAGAGGCAAAGGCCCGGCTGGTGAGTGAAGCGCAGGCGGAGGCAGCGCGCCTGCGCGACCGGGCGGTAGAGGCCATCGCCCAGGAAAAGGACAAGGCCCTGGCCGAACTGCGCGAGGAAGTGACCAGCCTGGCCATCGCCGCCGCCAGCCGCATCATCCGGCGTACCATGACGGAAGAGGACGAGCGCCGCCTGGTGGAGGAATTCGCCCGGGAACTGGGTGAGTCGCCGTGACGGCGGGACGGGTTCTGGCCCGCCGCTATGCCCGGGCCCTGTTCCTGGCCGCCCGGGCGGCCGGAAAGGTCGAGCGGGCGCAAGCCGATCTGACCCTGGTGGAGCAGGTGATGACTCAGGTCCCCCAGTTGCGGGAAATCCTGGGTGGGGTTGCGGTACCCCGCCCCCGCCAGCGGGAATTGCTTCGCCGCATCTTCGAAGGCAGGGTCGATGGCGCGGTGATGAACCTGCTCCTTGTCCTGCTTGACGAGCGGCGGCTGCGCCTGCTGGACCAGATTGTGCGCGAGTACCGCATCATGGCGGAGGAGTCCAGGGGTATCGCCCTGGTGCAGGTGATCTCTGCCCGGCCCCTGTCGCCCCCGGCCGAGGAGGCCCTGCGGCAGGGGCTGGAGCGGAAGCTGGGGCGGCGGGTGCGCATGGAATCCACCGTGGATCCCGCCCTGGTGGGAGGGGTCCAGGTGAAAATAGGCGACACGCTTTACGACGGTAGCGTGCGGGGCCAGCTCAGGCGCCTGCAGGAGCGGATGGTTCACGGCGCCTCTGGCCCGCGGGGGTGGTGGGGTTGAGCCTGGGAGCCGGAATCCGGCCGGACGAGATAACGGCCATCATCAAGCAGCAGATCGAGGGGTACCAGCCCGAAGTGGACGTCTCCCACGTGGGAAGAGTGATCTGGGTGGGGGACGGCATCGCCCGGGTCTGGGGGCTGGAGTCGGCCATGTACAACGAGCTCCTGGAGTTTCCGGGGGATACGTACGGCCTGGCCCTGAACCTGGAACTGGATAACGTGGGGTGCGTGATCCTGGGGCCCTACCAGCACATCAAGGAAGGGGATGAAGTGCGGCGCACGGGCCGCATCGTGCAGGTGCCGGTGGGAGAGGCCCTGGTGGGACGGGTCGTGAATGCGCTGGGCCAGCCCGTCGACGGCAAGGGGCCTATCCAGACGCCCCACTTCCGGCCCGTAGAGCTGGTGGCTCCGGGAGTAATCTACCGGCGCCCGGTCTCCAGGCCCCTACAGACCGGGCTGAAGGCCATCGACTCCATGATCCCCATCGGGCGGGGCCAGCGCGAACTCATCATCGGCGACCGGCAAACGGGGAAGACGGCCCTGGCCGTGGACACCATCATCAATCAGAAGGGCGAGGGCGTCATCTGCATCTATGTGGCCATCGGGCAGAAGGCCTCCACGGTGGCGGGCGTGGTGCAGGCCCTGGAAGAGCACGGGGCGATGGAGCACACCATCGTGGTGGCGGCCACCGCCTCGGAGCCGGCGCCCCTTTTGTACATCGCACCCTATGCCGGGTGCGCCATGGGCGAATACTTCACCTACACGGGCAGGGACGCCCTGGTGGTGTACGACGACCTTACCAAGCACGCCTGGGCGTACCGGGAGATGTCCCTCCTCCTGCGGCGTCCTCCCGGGCGGGAAGCCTACCCCGGCGACGTCTTCTACCTCCATTCCCGCCTGCTGGAGCGGGCCTGCCGCCTGGCCGAGGAGCACGGGGGTGGCACCCTGACGGCCCTGCCCATCATCGAGACCCAGGCTGGCGACATCCACGCCTACATCCCCACCAACGTGATTTCCATTACCGACGGGCAGATCTTCCTGGAATCCGACCTCTTTTACGCCGGGGTGCGGCCGGCCATCGACGTGGGCCGGTCGGTATCCCGGGTGGGGGGCAAGGCGCAGGTGAAGGCCATGCGCCAGGTGGCGGGCAGCCTGCGCCTGGACCTGGCCCAGTACCGGGAGCTGGCGGCGTTCGCCCAGTTCGGTTCGGAACTGGACAAGGCCACCCAGGCCCGCCTGCGCCGGGGCGACCGGCTGGTGGAACTGCTCAAGCAGGGGCAGTACCAGCCCATGCCGGTGGAAGAGCAGGTGGTGGTGCTTTACGCCGGGGTGAACGGGCACCTGGACGACCTGCCCGTGGAAAGGGTGCTCCCCTTCGAAGACGGCTTCCTCAAGTTCCTGCGCCGCGACCGGCCCGGCATCCTGGCTGAGCTGCGGGAGAAGAAGGAACTCACCGACGACCTGATCAGGCAGCTTGAGGAAGCGATCGCCACGTTCAAGGAGGTATTCGTGGGCACCGAGCGCACCGCAGAGCCGGCGGCCGCGACCGCAGGCAGAGGCCGCGACGGGGGCGGCGGGGCTGCCGGTGTAGCGTAAAGTCGGCTGCCTGAGCGGACAGGAGGCGCAGGGGTGGCAGGCATCCTGGAAATCCGCCGCCGGGTAAGGGCGGTGAAAAATATCCAGCAGGTCACGCGGGCCATGCAGATGGTGGCCGCGGCCAAGCTCAGGCGCACTCAGGAGCGCCTGGTGGCTGCCCGGCCGTACGCGGCCGCCCTGGAAGAGATCATCGCCGATCTGGCCCGCAGGGGACCCGCTCTGGATCATCCCTTCTTCCGTCCCCGGGGAGGCCCGGTGGCTTACCTGGTGGTGGGGGGGGATCGGGGTCTTTGCGGCGCTTACAACATGAACGTGGTGAGGCGGGCCCTGGACGAGGTGGGGGCCCGGGCCGGTGACGTGATGGTGGTGGCGGCCGGGCGACGGGTACGCGACTTCCTGCGCCGGCGGGGAGTCTCCCTGGAGGCGGAATACGCCCCCCTGGGGGAAGAGATCGAATTGAAACTGGCGCGGGTGGTGGCCGACCGTCTGGGGGCGGCCTTTGTGGAAGGACGTTGCCGGGAGTTGCGTGTGATCTTCACCCGGTACATCTCGACCGGTACCCAGCAGGTGGAGGAGCAGTTGCTGCTTCCCCTCGCCCCGCCGGGGGGGGAAGAAAAGCGGGCGGTGGTGGAATACCACCTGGAACCTTCTCCCCAGGTGGCGGCGCAGGTCCTGCTGCCCCGTTACCTGCAGGTGGAGGTGTACCGCCTGCTCCTGGAGGCCAAGACCTCGGAGCATGCCGCCCGCATGCGGGCGATGGCCAATGCCACCGACAATGCCGAAGAGATGATCACCGAACTCACCATGGAGATGAACCGGGAGCGGCAGGCGGGCATTACGCGGGAAATCGCGGAGATCGTGGGCGGCGCGGAAGCCCTGAAGTAGCGGACAGATATGGCGGCGCGGCATGAGCCCTGAGGTAACAGGGGGATGAGCATGAGAGAGGGACGGGTGGTGCAGGTCATCGGCGTGGTGGTGGACGTGGAGTTCCCCGAAGGCGAGCTCCCGCCCCTGTACAACGCCGTGCGTGTGGTGGGAGACTCCGAAACCCAGGTCGATGTCACCATGGAGGTGGCCCAGCACCTGGGCGACAACGTGGTGCGCTGCGTCTCCATGCAGCCGACCGACGGTTTGCGCCGGGGGATGCGGGCCGTGGACACGGGCGGTCCCATCACCGTCCCCGTGGGTCGGGAAGTGCTGGGGCGCATCTTCAACGTGCTGGGCCAGCCCACCGACGGGGGTCCTCCCCCCGATGTGAAGGAGCGCTGGCCCATCCACCGGCCCCCTCCCGGGGTGGCGGCGGTGGACCCCGCCCGGGTGATGCTGGAGACGGGCCTGAAGGTGATCGACCTGCTGGAGCCGTATCCCCGGGGCGGTAAGGTGGGGATGTTCGGCGGCGCCGGAGTGGGCAAGACGGTCATCCTCATGGAACTCATCCACAACGTGGCCTATCAGCACGGCGGTTTCTCCGTGTTCGCCGGGGTAGGTGAACGCACCCGCGAGGGCAACGACCTCTGGTTGGAGCTCCGGGAGTCGGGGGTGCTGGATAAGACCGCCCTGGTATTCGGCCAGATGAACGAACCTCCCGGTGCCCGCCTGCGGGTGGGGCTGGCCGGGCTCACCATGGCCGAGTACTTCCGCGACATCGAGGGGCAGGACGTGCTCCTCTTCATCGACAACATCTTCCGCTTCACCCAGGCCGGGTCGGAAGTGTCGGCCCTGCTGGGCCGCATGCCCTCGGCGGTGGGATACCAGCCCACCCTGGCCACGGAAATGGGCTTGCTGCAGGAGCGCATCACGAGCACGCGCAAGGGTTCCATCACTTCCGTGCAGGCCATCTACGTCCCCGCCGACGACTACACGGATCCCGCTCCTGTCACCACCTTCGCTCACCTGGATGCGGTTACGCGCCTGGAGCGGTGGATCGCCGAGATGGGCATTTACCCTGCGGTGGATCCCCTGGCTTCCACATCGCGTCTGCTCGACCCCGCCGTGGTGGGAGAGGAGCACTACCGGGTGGCCCGCGAGGTGCAGCGGGTCCTGCAACGGTACAAGGACCTCCAGGACATCATCGCCATCTTAGGCATGGACGAACTCTCGGAAGAAGACAAGATCATCGTCCACCGGGCCCGGCGCATCCAGCGCTTCCTTTCCCAGCCCATGTTCGTGGCCGAGGCATTCACCGGCCGGCCCGGCGCGTACGTTCCCGTCAAGGAGACGGTGCGCGGATTCCGGGAGATCCTGGAGGGCAAGCACGACCACCTGCCCGAGGGTGCCTTCCACATGGTGGGTACCATAGACGAGGCGGTGGAGAAGGGCGAGCGCATGCTGGCCGAAGCCCGCTAACCGCCACAGCGCCGGTAGGCACCTCGGGTCGCCGCCGGCGCCGATAAGGCTCCACCGCTCGCCACTTTGCGCGGGGTGATGCAGGCAGGCGGTTCCAAGGAGGACTGGCTGGGACGATGCGCGACAACGTGGAAGCAGAGGCTCCCATAATGCTGGAGGTCCTCACCCCCGAACGCCGCGTGTTCAGGGGTGCGGTGGAAGCGGTGGTCATCCCCGGCCGCCAGGGGCTCCTGGGGGTTCTCCCCCGCCATTCGCCCATGCTGGTCATCCTGCGGCCGGGGGTGCTGGTTTTCCGGCGCGAAGGGAAGAAGGAGCGCATGGCGGTCAGCGGGGGAGTGTGCCAGGTCCTGCAGGATCGGGTGCTGGTGCTGGCCGACGCCGCCGAACTGGCCCAGGACATCGACGTGTTGCGCGCCAGGGCCGCCCGGGATCGCGCCCTGGCCCGCCTCCGTTCCCGGTCTGCCGAGGTGGATGAAGCCCGCGCCCGGGCCGCGCTGGAACGGGCGGTGGCGCGTCTGCGGGCCGCCGGCCCAGACAAAAGTTAACCATTTCGCCAGGCTTTGCGTGAGTTGGTTTGCATACGGCCTTCGCCTCCGCAGCCAAACTAAGGGTGACGTAAAAAAGCGGGGCGGAGGCAGGAAGTGGAATCCAGGCTGGTAATCTGTGGGGGCAAACCGCTTTTGGGCACGGTGCGGATAGAGGGGGCCAAGAACTCGGCCCTGCCTCTGCTGGCTGCGTCGCTGCTTGCCCAGGGCGAGGTGGTTTTGCACCAGGTGCCCCACCTGGATGACGTCCGCACCATGGTGGAAGTCCTGCAGGCCCTGGGGGCCAGGGTGAGCGCGGACGGGAACCGGGTGGCGGTGACTGCGGGCACGCTGGAGCGTCACGAGGCTCCCTACGAGCAGGTGCGCAAGATGCGCGCCTCTCTGCTCGTTATGGGACCCTTGCTGGCGCGGGTGGGAAAGGTGCGCATGGCCCTCCCCGGAGGGTGCGCCATTGGCGTACGACCGATCGATCTGCACCTGAAAGGACTATCCGTCCTGGGGGCCCGCGTGACCGCCCGGGGCGGGCAGGTGGACATCCGCGCTTCCAGCCTCCAGGGCGGCCGGGTGTACCTGGACTGGCCTTCGGTGGGCGCCACCGAGAACATCATGGTGGCCGCCGTCCTTGCCCGGGGCACGACCTACATTGAGAATGCGGCCGAGGAACCCGAGATCGTGGACCTGGCCAACTTCCTCAACGCCATGGGGGCGCGGGTGGTGGGCGCTGGCACCAACGTGATCAGGGTGGACGGTGTCCGGGAACTCACGGGGGTGGAGCACACCATCATCCCCGACCGCATCGAGGCGGGTACGTATCTGGTGGCGGGAGCCATCACCGGGGGCGAGGTCGCCGTGGAAAACGTGGTCCCGGAGCACCTCAAGGCGGTGGTGGCCAAGCTGCGGGAGGCGGGGGCCGTGGTAGAAGAAAACGCCACGCGGGTCCACCTGAGGGCTCAGGGGCGGCCCCGCCCCACCGACATCCGCACCATGCCATATCCGGGGTTCCCCACCGATATGCAGGCCCAGATGATGGCGTTGCTTTCCGTGGCTGATGGCTGCAGCGTCATCACGGAAACGGTGTTCGAGAACCGCTTCATGCATGTGGAAGAACTGAAGCGGATGGGGGCTAACATCAAGATCGAGGGACGGAGTGCCGTGGTGAGGGGGGTAAAGAGACTCACCGGGGCCCCGGTGAAGGCCACCGACCTCCGGGCCGGCGCCGGCCTGGTGCTGGCCGGCCTGGCTGCGGACGGAGTTTCCGAGGTGTCCGGCGTCAACCACCTGGACCGCGGCTACGTGGACCTGCACCTGAAGCTGCGTTCCCTGGGAGCCGACATCACCCGCACCTCCCCATAGGTGGGCGACGGCATAGGCTCACCAGCCCTACCATACAGTGGGGATTGGGTGGTCTGTTGAAGAAGCTTCTTCTAGGGTTTGTCGCTTTTTTGGTGCTCCTCATGGTGTTGCTGCCTGCCCTGCTGGTCGGTATCAAGCCCCGGAGGCTGCCTCCTCCCGCCGGGTATCCCATCACGGTTACGGTGCTGCGTCACGACAACGGACAAACTGTCGAACTGCCGCTTGAGGAGTACGTGAAAGGCGTGGTGGCCGCCGAGATGCCGGCCGCCTTTCATCCCGAGGCCCTGAAGGCCCAGGCGGTGCTGGCGCGCACCTATGCGGTGCGACGCCTGCGGCTGTTCGGGGGAACGGGGGTGGGCGACGGGCGGGCCGATGTGTCCTCCGATCCCGCGCAGGGGCAGGGATGGCTCGACCAGCGGGCTCTGCGACAGAAGTGGGGTCTCGTGGGATATTACCGTTACTGGAACAAGATTTCTGCGGCGGTGGAAGCGACCAGCGGGCAGGTGCTTACCTACCAGGGCGAGGTGGCGGACGGGCTTTACCACTCCACGTGCGGAGGGCATACCGAGTCGGCCCGCGAGGTATGGGGAAACGACGTGCCCTACCTGGGCGGGGTTCCCTGCGATTTCTGCGGGGATTCGCCCCGCTATCGCACCCAAGTCTACGTGCCCCTGCGTGCCCTGTCCCAGGCCGTGCCCTCCTCCACAGGGTCGGCACCGTCCTCCCCGCGAGCGGCGCCGGTCCTCAAGCTGCTGGAATCCACCGTGACGGGGCGGGTGAGGTTGCTGCAGGTGGGCGGGGTCCTCCTCAAAGGGACCGACGCCCGCGTGCGCCTGGGCCTACCCTCCACCTGGTTTTCCTGGCAGGTGGAAGGTGACCGCGTCCGTTTTGACGTGCGGGGCTGGGGCCACGGCGTGGGCATGTGCCAGTACGGCGCCAACGGCCAGGCCCGGCAAGGCCGCACGTACCTGGAGATCCTGCAATACTACTTCCCGGGCACAGCCGTCCGCCTCATCTTTTCCGAATGATCCTGCTGGGCGGATGGCAGGATATGCATAATTTGGCAGCTTCCTGGGCAGGATACGGGTTGAGGTGAATACCCTGACCCGTAACCCGGATAACTACCAGCCGGACCATCACCCGGACCCGCAGCCCAGGCGCTGGCGCCTCCAGCGAGGTGCCCTCCGGCCGGCGGGCATCCGGCAGCGTGCCGGGAACCGGCGGACGGGCCGTACCCGGCGGCGCAGGGGGGGGCTGAGCAGCCGTCAGTGGGCCTACCTGGCAGTGGGCGTCTTCATGCTGGCCTGTCTGACCGTCCCCGGGCTCATGTGGTTGCTTTCTCCGCGCGCCAGCATCCCGGCTTTCCCCGGTCCCGCCGGCCCTGCCCCCGCGAGCCCTGCCGCCCCCGCTGAGGCAGCCACCACCCTCACCGGCTCCGCCAGCCCCGCCGGATCCACCAGCCCTTCGCCCGCAGGGACATCAGCCCCCTCTTCCTCTGCATCTGGTTCTTCCCCGTCTGGGGGGTCGCCCGCCCCATCCGCATCCTCCACGGCGACACCTTCATCGTCCTCGCCCGTGCCCTCCTCGCCTGGCGCGGCCCAGCCACCGGGGCCGGCCCCCGGAGAGCTGGGCTGGCCGCTGGCAGGGCAGGTGATCACCGGGTATGGCTTCGCCTACTCGGAGGTACACGGGGACTGGAGGTTGCATGCCGGCCTCGACCTGGAAGGTGAGCGGGGTGCCGGGGTTGCTGCGGCGGCAGCCGGGACCGTCAGGCTTGTGTCCCGCAGCCAGCAAGAAGGGTGGGTGGTCGAGATCGACCACGGCGGTGGTGTAGTCACCGCATACAGCCACCTGGGTAAGGTCCTGGTGCGCCGGGGCGAGAAAGTACGTCAGGGCCATGTGATCGGGCACCTGGGGGACCCGGGGGAAGCTGAGCCCGCGCAGGTGCACCTGCATTTTGAAGTGCGGGTGGATGGCGCGACGCAGGACCCTGCCGACTGGCTGATGCCGCGTTAACCCAATCCCCGGGTGGCCCTGAACCGGGCTAGTCTTTTCCCGGTGGCTCCCACATATGATGTAGCGCAGGCCGGTGCTGGGGGGGCCGCAGGGTGAATGACTTCATATGGAAGCGTGTGCTCGAGGTTTCCCAGTACATTTACCGCACCGGGGCCACGGTGAGGGACACTGCCCGCGAGTTTGGGGTCTCCAAGAGCACCGTTCACAAGGATGTCTCTGAGAGACTGCCGCGCATCAACGCGGAGCTTGCCGATCAGGTAAGGAAGGTCCTGGACTTCAACAAGGCGCAGCGACATATCCGGGGAGGAGAGGCCACCAGGCGCAAGTACCAGGCCATCACACGTTAGCCGCTCCCGCAGGAAATTGCCCCATCTCGTGGAAGAAGAGGAGGGAAGCGGGCAAGACCGGGGGGATCTGGGTTGGCAACTGACGTGGGGGTGGATCTGGGCACCGCCAGTGTACTCATTTTTGTGCGCGGTAAGGGCGTGGTCCTGCGGGAACCCTCGGTGGTCGCGGTAGCGGCCGAGACCGGGAGGGTCCTGGCGGTGGGTGAGGAAGCCCGCCGCATGCTGGGACGCACCCCGGGGACCATCGTCGCGGTGCGGCCGCTGCGGGAGGGTGTGATCGCCGACTTCGACCTGACCGAGGCCATGCTCCAGCACTTCCTCGGTCGCGTGCTGGGCAGGCGGACGATCCTGCGGCCTTCCGTGGTGGTATGCATACCCTCGGCCTGCACGGGGGTGGAGCGCCGCGCCGTGATCGAAGCGGCCATGCGGGCGGGAGCCAGCCGGGCCCTGGTCATACAGGAACCCCTGGCGGCTGCCCTGGGGGCGGGATTGGATATCACCCAGCCGCGGGGCCATTTGGTGTGTGACATCGGGGGCGGGACGACCGACGTAGCGGTGATATCCCTGGGCGGCGTGGTGACCGCCGGTAGCATCAGGGTGGGCGGGGACAAGTGCGACGAGGCCATCGTGCGCTACCTGCGCCTTCGCCACGGTCTGGGGGTGGGTGACCGCACCGCCGAGGAACTCAAGATCTGCATCGGCACGGCGGTGCCCGATCTGCGGCACGACGAGATGGAGGTGCGCGGGCGTGACCTGGTCACCGGGTTGCCGCGCAGCGTCGCCGTTACCTCCTCGGACCTGGCCGAGGCCATGGCGGAGCCGCTCTCCGAGATAATCCACCTTATTCGTGAAGTCCTGGAGCGAACGCCCCCCGAACTGGCTGCTGACATTGCCGACCAGGGTGTGGTGTTGACCGGAGGAGGGGCACTGCTGCACGGTATGGATGCCTTGATCTCCCGTGAAACCGGCCTTGCCGTACACATACCCGACGACCCCATCTCGTGCGTGGCGCGGGGGACCGGGCGCGCCCTGGACTTTCTGGCGTGTCATCCGGACCACGTGGACTTCATGCGCAAGATCAGTGTGGTCTGAGATCATGCCAGGAGGAAGGATTTTTCGCGCAGGTGGCGAATACCACCAATAGTGCAATAGTTCCTCGCGAAAGGGCAAACCCGTCGAAAGGCGGGGGCGCAAAGCTACGGGTCTAAAACCCACGTGGTCATGACGGCCGGGCTGCCGAACGAGGTCCTTGTGTTATAGGAGGGCCTGCCTGGCGGCAGGCCCTGTTGTTCCGAGGACAGCAAGATTGGGGGGGGGGCGGGCATGCTGAGGGGGATCTATGCCGCCGGAGCTGGTATGGCGGCCGGGCTGGATCAGCTGGATGTAATCGCGGACAATGCGGCCAACGCCCAGACGCCCGGCTTCAAGGGCTGCATCCCCGTGGTGAAGGGTTTTCATTCCCTGTTGCTTTCTCGCGTACGTGATGGTCCTGCGGTAGAGGTGGGCGGCCTCTCGACCGGGGCCGCGGTAGAGGGGGCAGTGACGGACTTTACTCCCGGTCCCCTGCGGCCTGTGGAGGATCCCCTGGCCGTGGCCCTCACCGGGCCGGGATTCTTCGTGGTCCAGACTCCCGGCGGTGAGGCGTACACCCGCAACGGTATGTTCCGCCTGGATGCCGGGGGGCGCCTGGTTACCGGTACCGGTTATCCCGTCCTGGGGGAACGGGGGCCAGTTGCGGCCGGGCCGGACGCCTCCATCCTGGCCAGCGGCGAGGTGGTGAGCGGTGATCGGGTGGTGGATCGCCTGCGGGTGGTGGAATTTGCCCGCCCGGAGGGCTTGCAGCGCGTGGGGGATGGCCTGTTCGTGGCCGGGCCAGAGGCGGGGCCGCCCCGTCCCGCTGAAGCGGTCCTTGCCCCCGGTTTTGTGGAAAGCGCGAACGTAAACCCGGTGACCGAGATGGTGAGACTGATCGCTCTCCTGCGGGCTTACGAGGCCTGTCAAAAGGCCCTCCGGGTGCAGGACGACACCCTGGGGCAGGCGGTGCGCGAGATCGCCCGCATCTGATCGATGGGGGAAGGGGGAGGGTGCGATGCTGAGGGCGTTATGGGCGGCGGCGTCGGGGATGATCGCCCAGCAGACGGCGGTGGACGTCATTTCCCACAACCTGGCCAACGTAAACACCGCCGGGTTCAAGGCCAGCCGGGTGGAGTTTGGAGACGTGGTCTCGGGCAGCAATCCTCCCGCCGCGGGGGCCCAGATCGCATGGCCCGGATCTTCCCCCGGACAGCCGGCGTGGACGGGGCAGGCTGTGGCGGGGGCGGGCGTTGAGGGTGCGGGGGTCAGGGTGGTGGGCACCAGGCGTTCGTTTCTGCCAGGCCAGCTGGAGCAAACCGGACAGCCTCTCGACCTGGCCATCCACGGTCCCGGATTCTTCCGGGTGGAACTTGAGGGCGGCGAGACGTTCTACACCCGGTCCGGTTCCTTCCGCCTGGGGCCGGACGGGAAGATCTACACCTCGGAGGGGCACCGGCTGGCGGTGTCATCCTGGGACAAATCCGAGGGCGTGGATGCTGGTGCCATCCGGGTGGACCCGGACGGGCGCATGTGGGTGAAGGTGAACGGGAGCACTCGCCAATTGGGGGAGATCGTCCTGGTGACGTTCCCCAATCCCGCCGGGCTCCAGGCTGCGGGCGGGGGCCTGTACCGCGAGACAGATGCTTCCGGTAAGCCGCGGACCGGTGGAGAACCGGGGGAGATCTGGCAGGGATTCTTGGAGAGGTCCAACGTACAGGTGGTCGAGGAGATCGTCGGTCTCATCATGGCCCAGCGTGCCTACGAGATGAACAGCAAGGTGGTGCAGGCTGCCGATGAGATGCTGGGTATGGCCAACAACCTCCGCCGTTAGCCCCGCCGTCCTGCCTGCCGGGGCGTGCCGGCCGCCTGGTGCGGCGTGGTCCACGGCTGCTGCGATGGCGGGGTTCCGGCTGTCGGGTGCTGCGACCGCACCCGGGGGAACCCCGGCTCTCAGGGAGGTGTCTGAGGGGTTTGCCGCCATCCTGTGGGAGGAAGTGCTCAAGGGGTTCCAGAAAGCCATGGTCCCGAACCTGACGGGAATGGCCGGTGGTTCCGTCTACGCCGGGCTGGCCCTCCAGGTGCTAGCACGGGAGATGGCGCGCCAGGCTGGCCTGGCGGACTTCCTGTATCGGGCCCTGGCCGACCGCCCCCAGGAGGTTCGACGGGGGAAGGAAATCGCCCTCTCCTGAATAGAATATGGGTGGTTGCAGGTAGATAGCGTTGGTGACACCCCGGCGACCTCGAGTTCGCAGGGGTGTTCCCGGAGGCGGGCCTCAATACTCCCGGCCCAGGCTAGGGGCCCGCCTCAATTTATTGACAGGAAGCCCCCCGTTATGGTACCGTTAGGGCGCAACCGAATAGCGTGGCTCTTATCAAGAGCGGCGGAGGGACGGGCCCGATGAAGCCCGGCAACCGGCCCCGGCCGGGGCAGCGGTGCCAAGCCCTGCAGAGTCTTTCTGAGGGATGAGAGGTGCGCAACGCCTTAAACCTCTTCGGAAAGAAGGGGTTTTGCGTTTCATGACGGACGAGCGCCCGGGATCGATGGTAGCAACGGGGATAGGGAGCCTGCCCCACCGGCAGGTGGACGCGGCGGTGCGGGCGGTGCTGTCCGCATTCCCGGGCTTGCCCTACTGGCCGCAACTCCCCCGGCGCGCCCCGGAAGAAAACATGTACCGGCAGTTCCTCACCGGGATGCCGGGGCTGGTCGAGAGAAATGGTTCCCCGGCAGTGCCGGACTGGGACCAGTTCTGGAACGAACTGGGCGACCTGCTGGCCCGGTACACGGCGGGGGACGATTCCCCCGGTGCCATCCCTCCGGAACGGGCCGCCGGATTGTGGGCGCTGGCAGGGCAGGGAGAGAGGGTGGGGAAGGCTCTGGGCATCAAGGGGCAGGTGACCGGTCCGGTGAGCATGGGCCTTTCGCTCCCGGGGCCGGATGGTCGCCCCGTCCTTTACGATCCCCGCCTGATGGAGGCGCTGGTATCGCTGCTAGAACTCAAAGTGCGCTGGCAGGAGCGCTTCCTGCGGCAGATCCATCCCATGACTCTGCTGTTCCTCGACGAGCCCTACCTTGGCACGGTGGGATCTGCCTTCTACGCCTACGACGCCAGGCAGGCCCGGGAGTGGCTGGATAAGGTGCTGGGTAGCGCTAGCGGGCTGACGGGCATCCACTGCTGCGCCAACACGGACTGGGGCATGCTGCTGGGCCTGGACATCGACGTGATATCCTTCGATGCTTACTCCTACTTCGACAACTTCGCCCTGTACGTGCCTGCCCTGCGCGAATTCCTGGAGAGGGGAGGGTGCATCGCCTGGGGGATAGTACCGGCGGACGGTGAGGTGATCCGCAGGGAGTCGGCTGCTTCGTTGCTGGAGCGGTTGAAGGCCCAGATAGACGCGCTTGTCGCCGCTGGGCTCCCCCAGGACCGGCTGGTGCGCCAGAGCCTGATCACGCCCTCGTGCGGGTTGGGTTCGCTGACGGTGGAGGACGCCGAAACGGTACTGCGCGTGTGCGGGGAAGTATCGCGTTTGGCGCAGGAGAGGTTCCCCCTGCGCGTGTGAAGCCGAGGCAAGGTTCGGAGTGCGCGTGTGAGCAGGGCGGGAGTGCCCGCTTAACGCAAGGAAAGGAGGTCCCAAGGTGCCCCAGGGTCGTTACCTGTTCACCTCAGAGTCGGTGACTGAAGGCCATCCCGACAAGATCGCCGATCAGATTTCCGACGCCATCCTGGATGCTATCCTGGCTCAGGACCCGGACGCGCGGGTGGCCTGCGAGACGGCTGTGAAGACGGGCCTGGTACTCGTCTTCGGCGAGATTTCCACCGATTGTTACGTGGATATGCCCCACATCATCAGGGAAACGTTGCGCGAGATCGGATACACACGGGCCAAGTACGGCTTTGACTGCGACACCTGTGCCGTTCTCACCGCTATCGAAGAGCAGTCGCCCGACATCGCCCTGGGGGTTGATCGGGCGCTGGAGGTGAAACAGGGGGGTTCCGGTGACGAGCTTGACCTCACCGGGGCGGGTGACCAGGGCATGATGGTGGGATACGCCTGCCGCGAGACCCCCGAGCTCATGCCTCTGGCCATCTCGCTCGCGCACAAGCTGGCCCAGAGACTCGCGCGAGTGCGCAAGGAGAGGGAACTACCCTACCTGCGCCCCGACGGCAAGACGCAGGTGACCATCGAGTACGAGGACGGTATACCCCTGCGGGCCGACTGCATAGTGGTTTCTGCGCAGCACAAGCCCGACGTCCCACTGGCCGTGCTTAAGGAAGACATCGTCGAGCACGTGGTGCGGCCCGTGGTGCCTGCACACCTGCTCGACGACCGCACCCGCATCCTGGTGAATCCCACGGGCAGGTTCGTGGTGGGTGGCCCCCAGGGCGACGCGGGCCTCACCGGGCGCAAGATCATAGTGGATACTTACGGGGGATACGCACGCCACGGCGGCGGGTGTTTCTCCGGCAAGGATCCCACCAAGGTCGACCGCTCCGGGTCTTACTACGCCCGCTACGTGGCCAAGAACATCGTGGCCGCCGGTCTGGCCGAGAAGTGCGAACTGCAGGTGGCGTACGCCATCGGGGTGGCCCGTCCCGTGTCCCTGATGATCGACACCTTCGGCACCGCCGTGATCCCGGAGAGCCGCATCCTGGAACTGGTCGAGCGGTACTTCGATTTCCGCCCCGCCGCCATAATATCTCAACTGGACCTTCGGCGCCCCATATACCGCCAGGTGGCCGCTTACGGCCACTTCGGCCGCCCCGAACTGGACCTGCCGTGGGAGCGCACGGACCGCGCTGCCCTCCTCCGCGAGGCCGCTGCCATCGTGGACACCCCTACTTCGCGCACCTGCTGAGGGGCGAGCGTGTGGGCGGACGGGTCGGACCCTTCCTGGTGCATATAATGGCGGTGCCAGGGGGGAGAGGGCTTGTGGTGGCTCGTGGCCGCGGGTCTGGCGGTTTTGGGTCTGGTTTTCTGGCAGGCAGTGGTTGCCTGGTGGGAGACGAGGGGGTGGCCGGAGGGTGGCTACCCTCTGCTCATGGTGCTCATCCACGACCAGGCTGAGGTTGTGGAGGGTTTATTGCGGGCCGTGCTGCGCTTGCTGGCCTGGTCGGCGAGCGGGCAGAACTGGGATGTGGTGGTCCTGGACACGGGCTCCCGTGACGAAACCCCGGTCATTGCCCGCCGGTTGCTCTCGGACACGGGCGTCCCGTTTGTACAGACGGGAGGGGAATGGTGCCGGGTCGTGGAGGAAGCTGCCCACCGGGGGCGACCGGTGTTGCTGGTGCCCCTGGGGGAGAGCAAAACTCTCTGCCGGCTTCCGGGCGGGGTGGGGAGATTTCTGGGTGGCAAAAGCAGGATATTCTTTCCCGCTGGCGAATTACAGGATAAATGTAATGCGAGGAGTTGACCGCAGGTTGTCCGGCGGGGCGCCGGGGCACCGGATCTATGCTTGGGCGGTTGGCGTCGGGGGGGTTGCTGCGGCTGTGGTGGTGTCCGCACCGAGCTCCGGCACCGACCCGCTAATGTTGCTTTCTTTCATCGGCATGGGTGCCCTGGCGGAGTTCCTGGATGTGCGCCTGCCCACAGGGCTTCGCCTGAGCCTGAGCTTCGCTCCCGTATTGCCCGCTTTTCTCCTGCTGGGCACCGCCCAGGCCGCGTGGGTCAATATGGCATCCACTCTGCTGGGTAATGCTCTTCCCCGCCGGCGTCCGGCCTTCATCGCTGTGTTCAACATGGGGCAGTTTGCCCTCGCCTGTCTGGCGGCGGGCTTCGTGTACCGGGCTGCAGGTGGCACCGTGGGTCCGGCGGTGATGTTCCTGGCTCTCACTTACTTCCTGGTGAATCACCTCCTGGTCACGTGGTATGCGGGCTGGCGGGATGCAGGGGACATCAGGCGCGCGCCCCGGAAGGCCCTCGAGGTGATCCGGGGCTCGCTGCCGTGGGACGCGCTTAACTACCTGGTGACGATCCCGCTGGGGGTCAGCATCGCCAGCGCCTACCGGTTGCAGGGACTCCCTTGGGCTGTCCTGGTGTTCGTCCCGGTACTGGCGGTCGGGTATATTTTGAGGTTACACCTGGAACTGCAAGCGGCCCACCGTCGGCTCACCGTGATCCAGCAGGTGGGGCAGCAACTGAATGCCACCCTGGAACGCGAGCGTGTCCTGGACATGCTCATGCAAGCCATCCGCAGCCTGGTCAAGTGTGACGTGTGTGCCATTTTCCTGGGGGGCAGCGAAGACGGTGTCCTGCAACTGGCCCGTCTCGACCACCCTTATCCGGCCGGTTTCTCTCTATCCTCCCTCCGCCCAGGCGAGGGGGTTCTGGGACGCCTGGTCGCGGAGCGGCGGGCCGTGGTCACGAACGATGCCCTGGCGGCGGGGTGGGTGCAGGCCGACCCGGAGGACCCCGTCCCACCCCGGGGCGCGGCCGTGGTCCCGCTGCTGATGGATGAGGGCTTGCTGGGGATACTGTGGGTTTCTTCGGCAGAGCCGCGCGCCTGCTCGCCCCAGGAGTTGCAGGCCCTGGAGGTACTGGGGACGCAGGCAGCGGTGGCGGTACAGAACGCCACCCTGTACCGCAAGGCGGAGGAGCTTTCCGTGACCGACGGCCTCACCGGGCTGTTCAACCACAGGTATTTTACCCACCAGTTGCAGTACACCATAGGCCAGTGTCGCGCCCGGGGTGAGACGGTGGCCCTGGTGTACGTGGATTTGGACGACCTGGGACACTACAACGACACCTACGGTCACGTGGTGGGAGACGAGTTGCTGCGCGAATTCGGGCAGACCCTGCGTTCCGCCGTCCGGGAAATAGATGTCCCGACCCGGTACGGGGGTGACGAATTCGCCGTCATCCTGGCCGGCGCCTCCCGGGAGGAGGCACTGGCGGTGGCAGAACGCATCCGGGCGCGGGTGGAATCTCACGCGTTCCAGGGGCCGACCGGCCCGTTACGGATAACGGCCAGCATCGGAGTGGCTGTATTCCCCGAGGATGCCCAGGACGTCACCGACCTGGTGCGGGCGGCTGACCGGGCCATGTACGAGGCCAAGACTTTGGGCGGCAACCGGGTGATGTGTCCGTCGTGCCCACGCTGAGCGGTGAGCACCGGGAGCCCTGGTACGCGGCCGCCCGCCGCCTACTGGAAGGGGTTGACCGCCTGGTTTTCCCGCCGCCGGCCCGCTGCCTGGTGTGCGGCCGGGAGGGGCCATTCCCCGCCCATATCTGTGCGTCGTGCCTCATGGGCTGGCGCCGTGAGCTGGAGCATTCCTGCCCCTGCTGCGGCCGGCCCTCCGGCCCATCGGGTAGCCACGCGCCCTGGGGCCGGGCGTCTCTCGCCGGGCCTTTTTCTGCCAGGGCGGCGGAGTCGTCACGACCGGCCGGGCTGTGCCGGGAGTGCGGGTCGTACCCCGCACCCTGGGATAAGGTGCGGCCGGTCGGCCTGTATCGGGGTGCCCTGCGCGAGCTTATCTGCCGGTTCAAGTACGGGGGAGAGCGCTGGCTCGGTGCTCCCCTGGGTGAGATCATGGCGGGCGTGGGCCTGGCGACCCTTGCCCGGCCCGACTTCCTGGTGCCTGTCCCGTTGGGTGCGGGACGCTACCGGCAGCGCGGCTTCAATCAGGCCGAAGACCTGGCCCGCGTGGCGGGGCGACGATGGCGAGTTCCGGTGGTCAGGGCGCTCGCCCGCAGGCGACCCGGGCGGCGGCAGGCGGGGCTGGACCGGGCCAGCAGGTGGGAAAACCTGGCCGGTGTATTCGAACCCCTTATGGATTTGCGGGGAGCAACGATAACGGTTGTGGATGATGTAATGACCACGGGGGCCACCCTGGCTAACTGCGCCTGGGCCCTGCTTCAGGCGGGGGCAGGGCGCGTGGACGGCCTGGTACTGGCCACCGTCCCCGGCGAAGGTTGATGACAAGGGGTCGGCAGGCATGCAGGACATCCGTAACTGTCCCAGGTGCGGGCGCGTGTTCGTGTTCGGGGGCAGGGAGATCTGTCCTTCCTGCGTAGCCGAGGAAGAGGAGCAGTTCGAGCGGGTCCGTCGCTTCCTGCGGGAATCGCCGGGTGCCACTCTGGAGGAGGTGGCAGAGGCAACCGGCGCGCCCGTGGAGTTGATCCTCTCGTTCCTGCGCCAGGGCCGCCTCATCGCGACCGAAGGTTTGAAGGGTGTCCTGGCCTGCCAGCGTTGCGGGGCGCCCATCGACGAAGGGTACCTGTGTCCGGAGTGTTCCCGGGAGCTGGCCAGGGAGGTGGGGCGTGCAGCAGGCGGGGGGGTACCAGAAGAGCCTGCCCCCGATAACTCGCCGGCGCGGGGAGAGAACCTGCCTCGTGGCCGCATGCACGTGGCCGACCTCGTTAAGCGACGTCGCGAGCAGGACGATAAATATTCGTAGAGACCTCCGGGAGGAATATCCTCATGAAGATTTCCAACCGCCAGATCCAGAGCGTTATCGAGGCGTATCAAAAGCGCCTGGAGCGAGTGGACTCGGAGCCCCGGACCGGTGCTCCCCGCAGGCCAGGGTCACGGAGCGACCGGGTAGAGCTTTCTGCGGATGCGCAGGAGCTGGCCCGGTTGGCGCAACTGGTAAGGCAATTGCCCGAGGTTAGGGAGGACGTGGTGCGGCGACTGGCCGAGGCCCTGAAAGAGGGGACTTATCACGTGCCCGCCGGTGACGTGGCCGAGAAGATGGTGGCCAGATACCTGGCCGATCGGCTCCAGTGAGGTCCTGAGCGCCCGCGACGAGGTTAACAGCCATGGAAAGGGCCCTCGTGTCCCGTCTCATCGGGGTGCTGAAAGCCCACGAGGAGGTGTACACAGACCTCCTCAGCCTGGGCCGCAGGCAGAAGGAGCTGGTGGTCAAAGGTGACCTGCGCGGCCTGGAAGCCCTGCTCGAAGTGCAGCAGGCCCTTGTGCACCGCGCCGGCCTCCTGGAAGGAGAACGGGCCGAGGTGACGGAGGCCGTGGCCCGGACCTGGGGCGTCCCCGTAGAATCCCTCAGCCTGACCCGCATCCAGCAACGCTGCCGCGATAACGGGTGGCAGGAGGCGGACCGGCTGGCGGACCTGAGGGCTTCGCTGGAGCGGCTGGTCGCCGACCTGCACGAGGTCAATCAGGAGAACGCACGCCTGCTCAAGCGGGCGCTGGCGCTGGTAAGGCATACTCTGGATCTCATCCTGCCGGGTGGGGCCAGTCCGGGGTACAGTGCTATGGGTCACCGACGCCGGGATGTCCCCCGCGCGGTTGACCGCCACGCGTAAGGGAGTGACGGCGGTGCCCTCCACCTTCGACGGATTACATATCGCGCTGTCGGCGTTACGGGCTAACCAGAGAGCCCTGGAAGTGGTGGCCCACAACGTGGCCAATGCCAACACGCCGGGGTTTTCCCGCCAGCAGCCCGTCCTCGAGCCGGCTCGCCCTGCGCTGGCGCCCGTCCCGGGCGCTTCCTGGGGCACCTACCTGGGGCGGGGGGTACAGCTGGCCCAGGTCCGGCGCGTGCGTGACCTATTCCTGGACGCCCAGGTGCGCGCGGACCTGCAACTCCTGGGCCGCTGGGAAGTGCGCCGGGATGCCCTGGCCAAGGTAGAGGCCGTTTTCAACGAACCCTCCGACGCGGGGCTGCGTACGGTACTGGACGAGTTCTGGGCCAGCTGGCAGGAACTCTCCAACAACCCGGAGAGCCTGGCCGCCCGCGCCCTGGTCCGCCAGAAGGGGCAGGCGCTCGCCGACACCTTCCGCCATCTGCACCGGCAGCTATGGGATCTGCAGGCCGACCTGAACCGGTCCATCGCCATCAAGGTGGATGAGCTCAACAACCTGGCCCGCCAGGTGGCCAGCCTCAACGAGCAGATTTCCCTGTCGGCAGCCAACCGGCAGAGTCCCAACGATCTCCTGGACCGGCGGGACCTGCTCATCGAGCAGATGGCGCGCCTTGCCGACCTGCAGGTGCAGTTCGACGAACAGGGCGTCGCCACGGTGGCGGTGGGCGGCATGGTGCTGGTGGATCGCTTCCGGGTGGCGCGGATGGAGGTGCAGGCCAACCCTGCTGCCCCCAACCAGAGCCGGGTGGTGTGGGATACCGGCATGCCGGTGAATCCGGGAGGCGGCGAACTGCTGGGATACCTGGAGGCGCGCGAACACATCGTACCCGGCCTGATGGCCGATCTGGACGAACTCGCCGTCACCCTCCGCGATCAGGTGAACGAGTTGCACCGGGAGGGCTTTGGCCTTCCCCTGGGTTCTTCCAGCCCGCACGGGTATGACTTCTTCGATCCCGATGCGACCGCGGCCAACATGGGCCTGGCCTATGAAGTGAGGCAGGACGTGCGTTACATAGCCGCGTCCACGGCAGATGGCGTCCCCGGCAACGGGGAGAATGCCCTCAAGATAGCAGGCTTGCAGCGGCAGAACATCATCGACCAGGGCACGATCGATGATTTCTTCCGCTCGGTGATCGGGACCATCGGCGTCATGGCCCGGGAAGCGACCAGGCTCAGTGAGAACCAGGGCGTCCTGTTGCAGCAGATGGAGCACCAGCGCCAGTCGGTGACGGGCGTATCCCTGGACGAAGAGGTGACCAACCTCATAAGGTACCAGCATGCATATGCCGCCGCGGCACGGGTGGTCACCACGCTGGACGAGATGCTGCGTTCCCTGATCCAGGACACCGGCCTGGTCGGCCGCTGACCATTGCTTGCGGGCGCCCGGGCGTTGGCTGATCGGGCAAACGTGGGGGTAGCCACGGTCAAGGGGGTGCCGGGTTGCGGGTAACGACGGGGATGATGATCGACGGGGTGCTGGCGGACCTGCGCAGTACCTGGTCCCGCCTGGCCCGCTACGAGCGCGAGCTATCTTCAGGGAAGAGGCTGCTGCAGCCTTCGGATGACCCGGTTGGCGTGGTGCGGTCCCTGGGGCTGCGCAGTGAACTGAACCGGATCAACCGCTACCTCGCCAACGTGGACGACGCCCGCAACTGGATGGACATGACCGACATGGCGCTGGGCCAGGCCGGCGACGTGCTGCAGAGGGTGCGCGAGCTGGCCGTGTCCACGGCGGGCACGGTGCCCCAATCCACCCTCCAGGCTGCCCGCGCGGAGGTCGCCCGCCTTCTCGAGCAACTGATCGAGATTGGCAACACCTCTTACGGCGACAGGTACATCTTTGCGGGCCAGAAGACCCTGACCGCGCCCTTCAGCCTCACAGGGGACCCGGCCGCTCCTGTGGACTACAACGGTGACAGCAGCCCGATATTGCGTGAGGTTGCCCCGGGTACCACCATCCCGGTTAACCGCCCGGGAGACGGTGCCATGCGGCAGGCGATCGTGATGGTGGCCAATTACCTCGATGCACTGGATGACGCTATCGGTGGCGCTCCTCTCTCATCCGACGTGCTGGCACAGCTTGACCGGGCCCTGGACGGCATCCTTGAAGAAAGGGCCCAGGTGGGAGCTGATGGCCATCGCCTGGAGATGACCCGTTCGCGCCTGCAGGATAGCGTCTACCAGCTCACCGCCCTCCTCTCCGAGACGGAGGATGCTGACATGGCGGAAGTAATCGTGCGACTCACCAGTACGGAAGCCGCCTATCGTGCTGCCCTGGAAGCAGGAGCCCGCATCATTCAGCCCAGCTTGCTCGACTTCCTGCGCTAGCATTGGCCCGTCGGAGGGGGATCGCGCGCGTATACAAACGATGCTGCCCGTGGGGTGACAAAGGATGCGAGTGCTGACCCGGAGATTCGGTATCCTGAAGGTTCCGGAGGAACTGGTGTGGCGGTGGCCGGTGCCACTGCCCGGGTTCCCCCGTTCGCGGGAGTTTGTGCTCATCGATGACGAAAAGGCGCGTCCCTTCCTGTGGCTGCAATCCCTTAACGAACCCGAGGTAGCCTTCGTCATCGTCGATGCCGGGCTGGTGGCTCCCGGCTACGATCCCTGTCTGCCCGAAGGGGAGATCACCTGCCTGCAGCTCTCTCCGGGTGCCAGGCCCATTCTGTACGCCATCGTCACCGTGCCGGAGGACCCCCGGCAGTCCTGGGTTAACCTGCGCGCGCCGCTTGCCCTCAATGCGTATGCACGGCTGGGGCGGCAGGTAGTACTTTCGGACGAAGCTTACTCATTCCGCCACCCCCTTTGGGAGGCAGTGGACCGGTTGAGCGAGTCATCTCGCCAGGGACGGTACGAGAGCCAGGGAGGGCGATTGTTGTGCTGGTCCTTGCCCGCAAGCTCCACCAGAGCATCCTTATCGGCGATACGGTCCGCATAACCGTACTGGAAGTACGCGACGGCCAGGTGCGCCTGGGCATCGATGCCCCCCGCGACGTTTCCATCCTGCGTGAAGAGGTAGTGCACGCCGCCGCTGCCAGCAACCGGGAGGCATGCGCCGGAGGAGCGCTTACCGGGGAAGCCGTGGAAGGGGTGGCAGCCCTGTTGCTGCAGTCCTTGTCCGGGGAAGAAAGGGGCGGGGGGCAATGAGGGTGCTCGTCACCGGGGGTGCTGGCTTCATCGGCAGCAACTTCATCCGGTACTGCCTCGCCCACCACTCCGACTGGGAACTGGTCAACTTCGACAAACTGACATACGCCGGGAACCTGGAGAACCTGGCCGGCATCGACGAATCCCGATATTCGTTCGTGCGCGGAGATATAGCGGATCCCGCGGCGGTGGAAGGGCTTTTTTCGCAGCCGTTCGACGTAGTGGTGAACTTTGCCGCCGAGTCTCACGTGGACCGCAGCATCCTGGATTCCAGCCCGTTCTTGCGCACCAATGTGCTGGGGACACAGGTGCTGCTTGAGGCTGCCAGGCGGCACGGGGTGGCCCTGTTCATCCAGGTGTCAACGGACGAGGTTTACGGGTCGCTCGGGGAGGAGGATCCCCCTTTCAGCGAGGGCAACCCGCTGGCACCCAACAGTCCGTATGCCGCCAGCAAGGCGTCTGCCGACCTGCTGGCGCGGGCCTGGTGGAGGACTTACCGCGTACCGGTAGTGGTAACCCGCTGCTGCAATAATTTTGGACCCTACCAGTTTCCGGAGAAGCTCATCCCCCTGGTCATCACCAACGCTCTCCAGGATCTCGCGGTGCCGGTTTACGGGGATGGCCGGAACATCCGGGACTGGATACACGTCGAGGACCATTGCCGGGCTCTCGATCGCATCATCCAGGCGGGCAAGCCCGGGACTATTTACAACATCGGCGCGGGATGTGAGGTGCGGAACATCGACCTCGTTCGGACCATCCTTTCCTTGCTGGATAAACCCGAATCTCTGATACAGTATGTGCCCGACCGGCCGGGCCACGACTGCCGCTATGCGGTTGATTCCTCCCGGATCAGAAGGGAGTTGGGATGGACTCCGACCCGTTCCCTCCAGGAGTCCCTGCCCGACGTGATTGCCTGGTATGTGAGGAACGAGGGCTGGTGGAGGCGGGTCAAGAGCGGGGCATACCGCGATTATTACGAAGCCGTTTACGTGCGGCATTGGGGGGAAGCCACGTGAAGGGGCTGGTTTTGGCGGGAGGGAAGGGCACCCGGCTGCGGCCACTCACCTACACCATGCCCAAGCAGTTGGTCCCCGTGGCGAACAAGCCCATTCTCCATTTTGTAATCTCGCAGGTGGCCGAGGCCGGTGTGCGAGAAGTGGGCGTTATCGTGTCACCGGAAACCGGGGATCTGGTGAGGGCGTCCCTTGGCGATGGGTCACGTTGGGGGGTGCGGGTCAGTTACATAGTCCAGGACCGCCCGGCCGGGCTGGCTCACGCCGTCAGGACGGCTGCTCCCTTTCTGGGCTCGGACCCCTTCTTGATGTTCCTGGGGGATAACCTCATCGAGGGCGGCGTCAGCGCGCTGGTGCGCGAATTCCGGGATACGACAGCGGACGCGGCCCTGTTGTTGAAGCAGGTCACGGATCCGCGCGCCTTCGGCGTGGCAGTGGTCGATGAGGGCGGTCGGGTGGTCCGCCTGGTGGAGAAGCCCCGCGACCCCCCGAGTGAGCTTGCCCTGGTCGGGGTCTACGTGTTTTCCTCCCTCATCCACGAGGCCATCTCCCGGATCGGGCCCTCATGGCGGGGGGAGCTTGAGATTACCGATGCCATCCAGGAGCTGATCAACCTGGGGGGAAAGGTCCGGGCCCGGCAGCTGGAGGGCTGGTGGCTGGATACGGGCAAGAAGGATGATCTCCTGGAGGCCAACCGCATCGTGCTCGACCATTACGCGTCGAGGCACATCGGGGGTGACGTGGACGGGGAAAGCCAGGTGGTGGGGCGGGTCGAGGTGGGAGAGGGTGCCCGCATCCGCCGCAGCGTGGTGCGGGGACCGGCGGTGATTGGGCCCGAGGCTGAGCTAGAGGACTGTTTTGTGGGGCCGTTTACCGCCATCGGCGGCCGCAGTAAACTCCGAGGGGTTTCTATCGAGCACTCGGTCGTCCTGGAATGCTGTGAACTCAGGGACGTGGGCCCCATCGAAGACAGCCTGATCGGGAGAAACGCCCGTGTGGTGCGCGCCGACAACCGGCACCCTGCGCTGCGCCTTTTCCTTGGGGACGAGGCACAGGTGGCGGTATGAGGCGTGCGTCCGTCCTGGTCAGGCGCCGATGGGGACAGACGCGTGCGGGACGGAGGGATCGGGCGTGATAGCAGGGGTAAAGGTGAAGCCACTCGTCCGTCATGCGGACGACCGGGGCTTCTTCCAGGAAGTGGTCAGGGCTGATGAGGGGATCCTGCCCCGCTTCGGCCAGCTTTCCATGGCAAAGACCTACCCCGGGGTGATCAAGGCTTTTCACTATCACGAAAGGCAGGACGACCTGTGGTTCTTTCCCGTGGGTAATGCCCAGGTGGTGCTCCACGACCTCAGGGAGGGCTCCCCGACCTACCGCCAAACCGATGTGTTCTACATGGGCGAGGACAATCCCATGGCACTCTTCATACCCGCTGGCGTGGCCCACGGTTACAGGACTCTGGGGGAGAAGCCGGCGATCCTGCTCTATGTAACGACCGAGTCGTATGACCGGGAGTGCCCCGACGAAAAGCGGATCCCCTACGACGATCCCGGTATCGGCTTCGACTGGAGCACCAGGATGAGGTAGGCGCCCATGGGGAAAGTGATGGTGACCGGTTCGCGAGGGATGTTGGGTCGGGCGGTAGTAGCAGCATTTTCTGCCGCGGGCTTTGATGTCGTGGCGCTGGATCACGGGGCGCTTGATGTGACCGATCTCAGCGCGGTCCGGAAGGTAACGACCGAATTGAGACCGGGGTTGGTGGTGAACTGTGCCGCTTACACCGACGTGGACAGGGCCGAATCAGAGTCCGCCCTCGCCATGTCGGTAAATGCCCTCGGGGCAAGGAACGTGGCTCTGGCGTGCCTCGACGCCGGTGCCCAGCTGGTGCACATCAGCACCGACTACGTGTTCTCGGGTAATAAGGGCGAACCGTACAGCATCTGGGATCCCTGCGATCCCATTAACACATATGGCAGGAGCAAGGCCTGGGGTGAGTACTACGTGCGCTCCCTACTGCCCCGTTCCTACATTATCCGCACCAGCTGGCTCTTTGGGCCGGGCGGCGACAACTTCGTGGCCACCATGTTGAGGCTCGCACGCGACGGGGAGACGATCCAGGTGGTGGAGGACGAGCAGGGTTGTCCCACGTTCACCGAAGACCTGGCGGGTGCCATGGTGGATTTGGTCCGCACCCGGGCTTTCGGCACTTACCATATCACCAACTCCGGATCCGTCACCCGCTATGGGTTAGCCTCCCTGGCCGTCGCGTTGGCAGGGCTGCCCGTTCGGATTCAGCCCGTGGCCAGCGGTGAATTTCCCCGGCGGGCGGCTCGGCCGCGCAACTCCGCCCTTGACGCATTCCCGTTGCGGGAGACCATTGGTCACTTGCTTCCCGACTGGCAAGATGCCGTTCGCCGGTACGTGATTGGGCTCACTTCAACAGGAGTCGCCCAGAGTTAGGGCTTTGTACCCCCGGCCTTTGACTGTCTCGAGCATACGTTGTTCCCACCGATCGGATAGGAACAGATGCGCGACAAGGCTGGCGAGGTCAGGTTTTACCAGGCAGGTTCCCCATGCCCCGATGGCGCCGATGTTTGGAGCCAGTGTGAGGCTGGCCAAGAGTTCGAGGATCAGGTCATCGGGTACGCGGGTTGGCCTGCTCCAGAAGAGGACCGCATCGCACCCAGCCAGGGCTGCGGAGATGGCTCTGGGAAGATCTGCACTTGGAACAGTTCCTGGTTGTGTGCAACCTTGGTTACAGAGACCTTTGTCTTTACTCGGCGGCGAAGCAGTGTCTGACCGGAGGTCTTCGTGTGCGATGATAACTTTCGTTGGCCATGGTCGTTCACGGGAACAATGCTGCGTTGGCGGGGAGTTCGCAGACAGCACAATAAGAAGGCCGCCGATAGGTCCTAGTGACTTGGTTACGGTTCCCTCCCGTTGTTCGTAACGGACGATGAGGCCGTCCTCAAGGTAGATGCGCGTATCATCCGGTGATGTCCGTCCAGACCACCTGGCGTTCAGGATGTCGAGGTTTTCCCTGAATTTGCGGAACCGTTCCGGTCCGCTGACGGATTCGTGGTGAATGAGCTGGGCCCAGGGCGTGTAGACCACCCGGTAGCCCTTTTCCCGAAGACGCAGGCAGAGGTCCACATCCTCGTACCCGTTATAGAACTGCTCGTCGAATCCTCCGACCTGAAAGAACACATTGCGTGGGATAAGGAGGCATGCTCCGGTCACCGCCTGCAGCTCGCGTGGTTTATTCACGAGGGGGTGGAGGGTGTCGAAGCGATAGTAAAGATGGTAAGGGGCCAATCCGCCGCTCGTCGCGTCGAAACCTATCACGACTCCGGCATGCTGCACTGTATTGTCGGGGAACAGGAGTTTGCAGCCTACGGCCCCGAGCTGGTGTTCCGTGGTTGCCACTCTCAGCAGGTTTTCGAGCCAGCCTGGTAATGGCTCCGTATCGTTGTTGAGGAATAACAGAAACTCCCCTTCCGCGACCTGAGCACCAGTGTTACAAGCCCGTGCAAAACCCTGGTTTTGGGGGTTAAGGATAACCTTTACGTCGCCTTCTAAATCCTTAAGCAGTGTGCGCGTTGCATCGGTTGAACCATTGTCCACGATAATTACCTCGTAGAGATGGTCGGGCGTATTGGTGGCAAGGGCTTCAAGGCAGCGCCTGGTGTAACCGACCTTGTTATATGTGGGAATGATGATTGATACTTCGTACTTCAACCAGGTCCCCCCGGACTATATCGTTGCTGGTGCTACAGGTGGACAGAGGTGATGCATCTTGGACGCTGCGTATTACGGTAACAGCAGGCCTGAGGTTCAGAGGTTGGTCCCGCCCCATGCAAGGCGCATACTTGACGTGGGTTGCGGGTGGGGCCGCCTGGGAGCTGAGCTCAAGGCATCCGAACCGGGTCGGGAGGTAACGGGAGTCGAACTGGTGCCGCAGGTGGCCGAAGTAGCACGGCAGCTTCTTGATCGAGTGCTTGTCGGGGACATAGAAGAGGTAGTGGACCAATTGCCACGCCGGTATTTCGATTGCGTCATATTGGCCGACATCCTCGAACACCTGCGGGACCCGTGGACTACCTTGGCGAGGCTGAGCGCGGCTCTGCAGCCAGGGGCGACGTTCGTGGCGAGCGTTCCCAACGTGGCTCACTGGTCTGTAATCCGGGGACTAATCGAGGGAGAATGGCGTTACCAGGACGAGGGGCTGCTGGATCGCACCCACCTGCGTTTTTTCACCAAGAGCAGTATCAGAGATATGTTCGAGCAGGCGGGATGGAGGGTGGTAGAGATTGAGGCACTGTCAAAACACGATGGGGGTAGCCTGCCCCTCGGGGTGATAGAAGAGCTGAACCGTGTCGGGGTGAGGGCTCAGCGGTTGCTCAAGGAAGCCTACGACTATCAGTACCTGGTGCGGGGCTGCTACCCGGGCGGGGTCTCGTGCGTGCTCACACCCCAGCTGGTGAGCATTGTGCTCCCTTGCTGGAACGGTGCGGAGTACACCCAGGGTTGCGTGGAGAGCATATTTGCCAACACTGACTGGCCCTTTGAACTTATCGTGGTGGATAACGGATCGACGGATGGTACCGTCACTTTTCTGGATAGCCTGGCCTCCAAATACCCCAATGTGCGGCTTGTCCTAAACAAGGAAAACCTGGGTTTTGGGTTGGCCTGCAACCAGGGCATGGCTCTTGCTCGCGGCCAGTACGTGGTTCTCCTAAACAACGATACCGTCCTGACGGAGGGCTGGCTGGCCCGCCTGATATCTCATGCAGAGGCGGATTTGCAGGTTGGGATAGTAGCCCCTCGGTCTAACTGGGTGGCGGGGCCACAGTTAGTGGGTCGGGTGTCATACGGCCCTGAGCTTGCTGCACTTCCAGACTTCGCGCGAAATTGGCAGAAAGCTCACTTTGGCCGCCGGCGGTATGTAGACAGGGTAGTAGGGCTGTGCATGCTCATCAAAAGGGAGGTTCTTGAGAAGGTGGGGGGATTCGACCCTCGCTTCGGAGTAGGTAATTTCGAGGATGATGATTACTGTCTGCGGGCCCGTATGGCCGGCTACCGCATTTGCATCGCGGACGACGTGTTCATTCATCATTTTGGGCATCGGACTTTCCTAGGCAATAGGGTGGACTACGACGCCCTGATGCAGCGGAACTGGGAACGCTTCTGTCGGAAATGGGGTATTCGTGCGGACGGACACGGTGCTTATTCTGCACACGACATCGCGGCTCGGCCGCGGCCAGAGCTCCTATACATTCCGCTCGATCTCGGGCAAGCATTGCACCCCAGTGGTGGGCCCCTGTCGTTGTGGCCGGAGGACAGGTTTTCTTTTTTGGCGTTTCCCGATTGGTCGGATCCCGCGTCGCGGTGGCCCGTCATCCTGCGGAGCTTCTGCCGTGCTTTCGCCCCCGGAGATAAGGTCTGTCTGGTGTTACGTGTCGACCCGGCCGAGGTGCCGTCTGTGAAGGCAATAGTGCAGGCCGTTGTGAAAGAAATCCATGGCGCCGGGCTGGACCCCGACGAGATTCCAGATGTTGTTATCTGTGACGACAACCTGGACTGGGAAGAGTTGAAGCGCATGTTCTGCGGTGCGCGCGCGTATGTTCCCTGTGGCGAGCTTGAGCAAGGGTTGCACAGTTATCAGGCCCAGCTGTGTGGACTCTCGGAACCATCCGGCGTTTCGCCGGAAGCGTTCCGGAGGATTGTCCCACCGGGCTACCTGCTCACTTCTTAACGGCGGTCCGTTTTGCCTCGATGATTAACGTGGGGTGCGCACTCAGCGGTGCTCCGACCCAAGCGGCCGCAGGTCGGAGCGAGGAGCGGGCGCGGAGACAGGGAGGTCCCGCAGGGAACTTCAAGGAGGAAGCGCCGAATGGGGCTCAGGATTAACAGTAACATCGAGGCCCTCAACGCCCACCGGCACCTCAGCGCCACAGCTGCTCGGCTGGCCAAATCGATGGAGCGCCTGTCATCGGGCATGCGCATCAACCGGGCTTCCGACGACGCAGCGGGCCTGGCCATAGCGGAGAAGATCATGAGCCAGGTGAACGGACTTAACCAGGCGAGCAGGAACGCGCAGGATGCCATTTCCCTGGTGCAGACGGCGGAGGGTGCGCTCCAAGAGACCCACAGCATCTTGCAGCGCATGCGGGAGCTGGCGGTTCAGGCTGCTAACGATACCCTGACGGAGCAGGACAGGCAGGCCATTCAGCAGGAGATTGACAACCTGCTGGCTGAGATCGATCGTATTGCCACTACCACAGAGTTCAACACGAAGAAGCTGCTGAACGGTGACGTGGCCACGACGCCGCTTAGCTTCCAGGTGGGAGCCAACGCAAATCAAGTGGTCACACTCACCATTGCCACCGCAAACAGGACGTCTATGACATTGGATGGCCTGTCGGTCAGCTCTGCTACGTCGGCAAGCCAGGCCATAGTGAGCCTGGACGAGGCGATCAAGTATGTCTCCAACGTACGGGCCAACCTGGGTGCCATGCAGAACAGGCTCGAGCACACCATCGCCAACTTGGGCGTAGCCTCGGAGAACCTGCAGGCTGCCCATTCACGCGTTCGCGACGTGGACATGGCCGCCGAAATGATGCAGTACACCAAGTTGCAGATCCTTCAGCAGGCAGGTACTGCCATGCTGGCTCAGGCAAACCTGGCTCCCCAGGCCGTCCTCAAGCTCCTTGGTTAGCTTGCCGGGGGCAGCCGGCGACAAGGGGTAGGGATCGCACGACGGGGGTGGCCGGCCGGCACAGTCGGCCGGCCACCACTCATAGGGGGCGGAACCAGTGAGGATAGCCTACCTGATTGAGAAGGAGTCGATGACGGAAGTTGTGTCACGGACCGTGGTAGGGCAGTGCGCCCTGCTTGCCGGGCGCGGGCACGAGATCTGGATTCTGGCGCCGGGGGACCGCCCGGACTGGGTGCCCGCGGGTGTACAGTTCCATAAGGTGGGTCGCTGGGTTTTTGCCCTGGCGTTCGATCTCCTGGGTCAGTGCGATGCCGTCGTTGCTACGCATCATTCGCAGGCGGCCGTGGCAACAGATGTGGGGACGGCTGCGCCCTTCCTTATCCTACCGGAGGAGGCCTTGTTCGGCAAAAGGCTGGCTCCGGAAGTCGAATTGATGGAGACTCTCAGAGGTTTGCCGGTGGCGGTGCTGACTACGTCACTTGCTGTACGGGAATGGGTTAAGCAAGTTGGCGCGAGGTACCCGGTTTACGTTTGCGACGAGTTCCCGGTGTCCGGGGTTGAGGGCGGCGGGGGATGGGACGGGGCCAAAATTGAAGACGCGTTGGTGCAAGGGATCAGATGGCACCAAGAACGTGTGCCGGCCTTCTCGTCCTTAGGTCTGGCCATGATAGTGCGCGACGAGCAGGAGAACCTGCGACGGTGTCTGGAGAGTGTGCGACCCATCGTGGACCAGATCGTGGTGGTCGACACTGGTTCGTGCGACAACACCGTTGCTGTAGCTGAGGAGCTGGGAGCCGAAGTGGTGAGGCATGACTGGCGCCAGGACTTTGCGGCAGCCCGTAATGCTTCATTGGCCCGCCTGTCAACCGATTGGGTGATTGTGCTGGACGCCGACGAGTGCTTGACGGCATCCTCTTACCCGGTGATCCGCAGAGCAATTCTGAACCCATCTGTCGATGGGTTCCTGCTGGACATAATCAACGTAACCGGAGAAATTCTGGTTTCGGGGGCGCTCGTTCATAGCTCGGTGAGGCTCTTCCGCCGCCGGTCAGGGTTTCAGTACGAGGGCTGCTTGCACGAGCAGGTAGCCCCCTCCATCCTCAGGAACGGTGGGCGCATCAGGCCCTTGCCAGGTGCATCCATACTGCACTACGGCTATCTGGGGGCCATGGTGAGTGCTCGCGACAAGAAGCAGCGCAACCTCGCTATCGTCCGCCGGCAGGTGGAGGAGGACCCGCGGAACGCTTTTGCTCACTTTAACTTGGGGATGGAATGCCTGCGCCAGGGTGACAGGCCAAGGGCGATAAAGGCCTTTCGGCGATCGTTCCGACTGTTACCTGGCCTTGACGCATCCTATGCTCCTGCCTTGCTCAAGAACCTGGCTGCCTGCTTGTTGGAGGAAGAAAAGTATCAGGACGCTTCTGCACTTCTGGAACTCGCGGAAGAGGTTTACCCCGACTACGTAGACCTGGCTCTCCTGCGGGGTATCGCTTTGAATCGGATGAAGCGGTACGAGGAAGCACTGGTGGTACTGGAAAAATGCGTCGAGAAGGGCGAAGCCCCCGCCTTGTACATGACGCAGGTCGGTGCCGGCAGCTTCCTGGCCCGCATGGCCATGGTAGAAGCATACTTGGGAATGGGCCGGTTTGACGAAGCCGCCGAGAACTACCGGGTGGCGAGCAGGGAAATGGTTGAGCGATTGGGAGGTACCATCGCGGAAGGTCGGCCAAGATCTTCGGGCAGGGCTGCGTCTTGCTGGATAGCGGCTGAGCGACTGGTGGGAGAGGGCGACCTATCAGGAGCCGTTGCAGCTTACCGGGAACTGATGGATCCCGAGGTGAGGCAAGAGCTGTTGCCAACTCAGTTGGCCGCGCTGTGGCAACGCAAGATCATCCTTGAGCTGGTCGCGGGGGATCCCTCCGTGGCGCGGCAAGATGTACGACTGTTGCGTGGTGTCAACCCGAGAGGTGCGGACGCTTGTGCGGCACTGCTCAACCTGTTGCTCGAGGAGGTAGACCCGCAGAGACGGGAAGTTCTGGCTACGGCGGGTGGGGTCGGCGAAGCCGAACTTGACCAGCCAGGATTTGTTGCCAACCCTGAGCTCTGTTGGGAGGACGTGGTCGTCCCGCTGACCACACTCCTGGACACGGGACTGAGTACCTGGTTTGCTAAGGCGTGCAGGTGGCTGGCCTCGGGATCCATGCAGGAGGCAAAACTGAATCTGGAACTGGGCAAGTTGTTTTTTCAGCGGGGCTGTGACGAGGCCGCTGCTCAGTACCTCTTAGCGAGTGCCAGGGCTGGGGTGGCTGACGCCGCAGGCTTCTGGCAGCTAGGCGAGTTAAGTTCCCGGCACGCACTGCCCGCCGACGCGAGGGTCTTCTACCGCCAAGCTATAAGGCAGGCGCCGAAAGTCCCGCGCTACTGGATATCACTTGCTCTTTCGTACCATGATGCGGGCAGAGACCGCGCGGGTTTACGCGTCCTGAGTCTGGCCCGGCACCATACCGGGGGCGAAATTATCCAGGCTACGCGGATGGCTTTGGAGATCAGCAGCCGGCTGACCTCGCGCGCAGAGCCCCCGGGGGGCCAGCAGGGCTTGGGGAGGCCGCAAGGAGGTGGTATGGGTGAGCGTACCAGTGTTTAACGTAAGTGGGCTGGCAACGGGGCTGGACTGGCGGAAGATGATCGACGAGCTGATGGCCGTTGAGCGGCGGCCGATTCAGGCGTTGGAGCAGCGCAAGAGCCGTCTGGAGGCGGTAAAGAAGGCCTGGAGCGATCTGAGGCTGGCTCTGCAGGGCGTCGACACCAGGCTTGATCCCTTCTTTGTCAGCACCACCTTTCAGGCGCGCGTGGCAGTGTCATCTTCGGAGACGGTGTTGAAAGGCACTGCCTCCGCGGGGGCACCCATGGGCACCTATGCTATCAGCGTCCAGAAGCTCGCCCAGGCGCAGGTGGTGGCCTCTTCTGCTCAATCCCAGGGTGCGCTCGGACTGGCCGGCAACTTCACCGTGAACGGGCAGACGATCTCCGTGGTCACCACCGACACAGTGGCCACCATCAGGGACAAGATCAATTCAACCCCTAATGTGGGCGTTACCGCATCGGTTGTGGACACGGTGGTCAGTGGCGTGACGAAGAGTATCCTGGTCCTGAAGAGCAACACCACCGGGACGGCCGGGGCAATGACCCTCACCGAAGACTCAAGCCAGGTGCTGACTACCCTGGGTGTGCTGGTCAACGGTAGCCCCAATGTGCAGGTGGCGGCGCAGGATGCGGAATTCACGGTGGATGGTGTGGCGGTGACGAGCGGTAGCAACACGGTGACCACGGCGGTGCCGGGGGTGACGCTGGAGTTGAAGGGAGCCGGGTCGGCCACCCTGGAGGTGAAGGCGGACCTGGACACCATGGTGGGCAAGGTCAGGGACTTCGTTAACGCGTACAACGATGCCTTGGCCAAGCTGCGCCAGTACCTGGCCAACCAACCCGGGATGGCCGGGCCACTGGGCGGGGATCCCACTGCTCAGGGGATAGAGCGACAGTTGCGGCAGCTGGTGTACGACGCCGTACCGGGCCTTCCTGGGGATATTGACAGCCTGTATGACATCGGGATTTCCACTTCGGACCGTACCGGGGCCCTCACCATCGACGAAACCAAGCTCAGGGAAACCCTCTCGTCCCGGCCCGACGACGTGGCCACGCTGTTTTACTCCTCTGACGGAGCGATAAAGAGTGTGGCTGAGAGGCTCCGGGACGCCTTCCGGTTGTGGGTGCAGGCCGGCACGGGGGTGGTTTCCACCCGGGAGTCGGGCCTGGATGACCAGATCCGTGCCATGGCGGACCGGATGGAGGTCCTCGAGGACCGGCTTAAGTTGCGGGAAAAGAGGCTGCTGGAGCACTTCGTGAATCTGGAGCGGAGCCTGGCGGTGCTGCAGAGCCAGGCTGCCTGGCTGGAGCAGAGGCTCGCCGCCCTGCAGCCGACACCACGGTAGAATCGGAGGGCGGGGGCAATCAGCCGGGCGGTTACCGCGCAGGCGGAGGAGTGAGGCTGCAGCCGGCGGTCCGGCGGAGTGACGCCAAAGTGGCCACGGATCGAGGATGCATTTGACAGCGGGAGGGAGAGCGGTGAGCATTTCCACGGTGCAGGAAGGGAGCAGGTACTACCGGGAGATGCAGGTGCAGACGGCCAGTCCGGCGAAGCTGGTGTGGCTGATGTTTGACGGGGCGGCCCGGTTCACCGCGCAGGCCCAGAAGGCTGCGCAGGCGGGTGACCTGGAGGAAGCCCACCGCAACATCGTGCGCGTCCAGGACATCGTGGACGAACTCGATTGCGCCCTGGACATGCGGGCAGGTGAGGTGGCCCGCGCCCTTGAGCGGGTGTACGCATTCGCCCGCAGCCGCCTGCTGGAGGCCAACCTGCGCAAGGATCCGGAGTTGCTGGGCGTGCTGAAGGGGATGTTCGAGGAACTGCGTTCGGCGTGGGACCAGGCCATGCGCGCTGCACCCGCGAAGACCGTATAAAGTTAGTTGGCAGCGCGGCAGCAGACGGGGAACCTGGCTGTTGCGATTCGCGGCGGGAGACGGGGGTTCAGCTGCGAAGCAGGGCAATGCCCGGTAGGAGGCGGGAGGTGAGCGCGCTTGCCGGTGTCACGCGCCGAACTAGTCCGCTACCGGCGCCTGCTCGAACTGGCGCAGGCCCAGAGGGATGCCGTCCTGGCCGGGCAGTTTGGCGAGTTGCGGGAGATCCTGGCCGAGAGGCAAGCCCTGCTCAGCGGATGGCCAGAACCGGGCAGCGAACAACCGGATCCTTCCGCCGCCACGGAGCCAGGACGTGCAGGTTCGGGTGATCAAGAGGGGTCCGGCAGGCTTCCCCGCAGGACGGGCCCCCCGGTGGCGGGTGAGGAGGCCGGAGGAGATTCGCCTGAGCTCGCGGAGGAAGCCCGCGAGCTTCTTCGTGCCGTCCTGGAAGTGGACCGGGATTGCCAGCGCCTGGTGGCCGAGCGACTGAAGGGTGTTGAAGGGGATCTGGCTGCTACGCGTGCGGCCCTGCAGGGGAGCCGGGCTTACCGGCTCTGCCTGCAGGCGGGCAGGGTTTCCCGTGTTTTAGACGAGCTCAAATGAGCCGTGGATGGGATCGCGGGGCAGAGGGCGGGCGGGAGGATTTGATGGGCGGCCCGCTAATACTACTTAGTGATAGCGGGTGGGAAAGGGGAACAGGTATGGAGATCACGGTACGGGGGAAGAACCTGGAGGTCACTCCGGCCCTGCGCCAGTACGCAGAGAAGCGGATGTCCAAGATCGAGCGGTTCTTCGATGATGTCCCCGTGAGCGCGCACGCGGTGATCAGCACGGAAAGGGGTCGCTACATCGTTGAGGTGACGGTCTCGGTGAACGGTATCCTCCTGCGGGGGGAAGAGGCCACGGGTGACGCCTTCGCCTCAGTGGATCTGGTACTCGAGAAGCTGGAGAAGCAGATAGAGAAGTTTAAGACGCGCATCAACAGGCGCCTGCGGCTGGCCCGCAAGGCGGCCGAGCGGGCAGAGGTGCCCGTGCCCGCTGCTGAACCCGTCGAGGAGGAAGCGGAGCGGCCGCGGGTCGTCCGGGTGAAGCGGTTTTCTTTCAAACCCATGACCGTGGATGAGGCCATCCTGCAGATGGACCTCCTGGGCCACGATTTCTTCGTATTCACCAACGCAGAGACGGATCAGGTGAGCGTGGTTTATCGGCGTCGTGACGGCAACTACGGTTTGATAGAACCGGAGTTCTGAAGTGAGCGTGCTCCACCAGCCGGTCTCGGTGGTGATCTTCGAGGGTGGCCGCCCGCGCACCTCCATCGAAGAGGAAATGGCTGCTGTGCGCAAGGCGGTGGTCCTGGACACCATCGAGACTATAGTTCGTGCGGGTGAAATCGACGAGGTCATCCTGTGTACTAATTTTGTCGATCTGGCCCGTGAGGCGGCCGCCCTGGGGGCCAGGGTTGACTTCCAGACGCGGCGGTTCCGCTTCGGCCGCCGCCTGCTGGATGTGGTGGAGCGGTACCGGTTGGCCAACGTGATCTACCTGGGCGGTCCGGCCGCTCCCCTCCTCCGGGAAGAGGACTGGCGCTTTCTGGCCTCGCAGTTGCGGCAGCGCAAGAACGTTGTCCTGCAGAACAACGTGCAATCGCCCGACGTCATCGCCTTCACCCCGGCTCAGGCCCTGTCGGCCATCCCCGTGCCGGAGTCGGACAATGAGTTGGGGTTCGCCCTGCGGGATCTGGGGCTTGAGCGCATTCTCCTCCCCAACTCGGCGCGGGTGAACTTCGACATCGACACCCCGACGGATGCGCTCATCCTCCGGTTTTGCCGCAAAGGTGGCCCCCGCACGATGCAGGTGCTCGACCAGCTGCCCTGGGACGACGCTCGCATTCGCAGGGTACACCAGGTGATGGCCACCCCGGGTGCCGAACTGGTGGTGGCGGGGCGGGTTGGCCCCTCGGTGGTGATGTACCTCAACATGAACATTCCCCTGCGGGTCCGCCTGTTTTCGGAAGAGCGGGGGATGAAGGCCCTGGGGCGCCAGCGACGCGGTGAGGTGGTTTCCCTCCTGGGACTTCTACATGAGCGGGTGGGCACCCGGGATTTCTTCTCCCTCCTCTCCCGGTGCGGACAAGCCGTTATGCTGGATTCGCGGGTGTTGTTTGCCCACTGGAAAAAGGATTTTGATGATTGGGATAGGTTCCAGTCGGACCTGGGCAGATACGACCTGGTGAAAGACCCCGTGCTGGCCGAGTTGACCCGCGGTGCCCTGGAAAGTCCCGTTCCGGTGGTCTTGGGGGGGCACTGCCTGGTGTCTGGAGGACTGTGGCTGCTGGCGGAGGTGCTGGCGGAAAGGGGAATCGGTGAGGCCTCGTAGCTTCTTCAAAACATCCCCGGCCAGGAAAAAGGAGGAGAAATGCCTCCCCGGGTCGAATGACCTAACCGCGGGCCAGGGTTCGGGAAGGTGGCTATGAACGCCAGTAGCGAAGAACGCTGTCGGACCCTGGAAGGGTTTGTCCGGCAACTGCGCGACGTGATAGCGGCTCGGGTCGAACTCGACGACGAGGAACAGGTTACCGCCATCCGGGTCCTGGCGAGGGCAGGACGGAACCCGCGTCAAATCGTGCGGGACGTCCAGTCGGCGTTGTTAGGCCGCTTCAACCTGGAGGTGGGACCGGAAGCCGTATCGGTGGCCCAGTTGAGCGACGAACTCGAAGAGGAGCTTTCCCCCACGCGCTTCGTCCTGCGCCGGATCACACGGAGCGTGGCCGGCGGGGTCGGCATCGTCCAGGTGGAGATGTCCCTGGGAGAGGAAGCGGTAGAGGCCTGCGCCTCAGGGTCGGCTGCTCCGGCAGTGCAGGTGCGTACGGCGGCGCAGGCTGCCCTGCAGGCCGTACATACATTGCTGGGAGCGGAACTGTTCCACCTGGTGGATGTGAAGGTGGTTGAAGCGGCGAGTGGCCGGGTAGCGGTGGTGGCCCTGGGACTGCTGGGGGAGGGCCGGAAGGTGTACGTGGGCTGCTGCCCGGTGCGCGTTGACGAGGCCGAAGCGGTAGCCAGGGCAACTCTGAGCGCGCTCAACCGTCATCTGACCTGGCACAGGCAGGGATAAAGGTTTGCGGGGGACACCAGCACCGTACCGACTGACCTCAAGCTCAGCACACCCGGGATCGAGTCTCCCCGGGCCTGCGGGAGAACTGGTTCGACATGGCTCGACTCCTGAAGGCCATAGTGGCCCTGATCACGTTGATCTTCGCCGCCGGCTCGCATCTCCAGATCGGGTAACGTGCTGGTGTCCCTTTGCTCTTGGTCAGGGTGGTTTTCGCCCATGAATTTAGCCCGTACACGACCCAAGGCTTTTGCTTACGCCTGTATGGTTTTCCTCGCAGGGGCCGCCGTCCTCGCGTATTGGGGTTTTTCGCTGCGCATGTTGGGTTGGCTCCAGGTGCTGCTGTTTTCGCTGGTTGCGGCCAGTGTCGAACTGGTCCCAACTCAGATCCCTAGGGAGAATGCTACGGCTTCGTCGGGGTTTGCGATCACTTATGCGGCTTTACTGGCGTGCGGGCCGGCTTACGCCGCCTGGGCCGCTGCGCTGGGGACTTTACGCTTGCGCGATCTGAGGGGTCAGGTGGCATGGCCCCTAGTGTTGTTCAACCGTGGCCAACTGGCTCTGTCGGCGTCGGCAGCCGGTGCCGCATACATGCTGGCGGGGGGGAAGCCGGGTGCAATCTCCTTCCCTGCTGACGTGCCAGCCATCCTGGTGGCAGGCGTGGTGTATTTCCTGGTCAACCTCTCCTTCGTGGTGGAAGCCTCGTCTCTGTTACGGGGGGTTCCCTTCTGGCAAACCTGGAAGGCCAACTACAAATGGGTGACGCCGAACTTCCTGGGGTTGGTGCCGCTGGGGGCGGTGCTGGCTGAGTTGTACCTGCAGGTGGGGGCGGCCAGCCTGGTCCTGGCCGTTTTGCCGCTGTTAGTGGCCCGGCTGTCGTTCCAGCGTTACCTGGACGTGCGGCAGGCGTACGTGCAGACCATTGCCGCGCTTAGCTCGGCGCTGGACGCCAAGGATGCTTACACGCGGGGTCACTGCGACCGGGTGGCGGAACTGGCCGCGGCCATAGGGCGGGAGTTGCACCTTCCGGAGGACAAATTGGAACTCTTGAGCCACGTGGGCAGGCTGCATGACGTGGGCAAGATCGGCATCCGCGATGCCGTGCTGAAGAAGCCCGGGATATTCACGCCGGGGGAGTACGGCAAGATGCAGATGCACGTGGTGCTGGGTGCCGAGATCGTGGAAAGGATCAGTCTGCTGGGCGAGGGGACCAGGTGGGTGCTGCACCACCACGAGCGGTTCGATGGCACCGGGTTTCCGGCCGGGCTGCGCGGTGAAGACATCCCGCTGGGGGCGCGCATCATAGCCGTGGCTGACGCATACGATGCCCTCACCTCCGACCGGCCATACAAGCGGGCACTCGGGCGGGAAGAGGCCCTGGCGGAGATGCGCAGGTGTGCCGGCACCCAGTTTGACCCCCGGCTGGTTGAGGTGCTGGTGAAGCTGGTGGGTGCTTGCCCTGCTGCCACTGGCGAGGCGGAGGCGCTGGTTGCCGCTACCAGGACGGGAGGCGGAGTCCGTTGAGGTGGTTGCGGTGGTTCCGGCACCTCTGGACCATATACAGTTGGGGAGCGGTGGCGGCTTTCGGGGCTGCCACCTTCTGGTTCCGGGCGGACCTGTGCACACCCCGGGTAGTGGAAATACTTTTCCTGGCCCTCATGGCGATGATTGCCCGCCAGCTCCCGGTGATGAAATGGGGCCTGGTGGTATCCACGGAATGGGTGGCCTACTTTACGGGGGTCCTGCATCTTCCCCCGGTGGCGGCGGGCTGGGTGCCCTTCCTGACAGTATTCGGGCTGCAGGTCATCGTCGTTTTCCAGCGTCGTTCCCGGCTGCCCGGACAGGTGAGGCCGCTTCTAGAAGATGCCGCATTTGCAGCAGCCCGCCTGGGCCTGGGAATGATGGGCGCGGTGGCGCTGGTGCGCGGCGGGCGGGATGTCTTCGCCGCGGGGTGGCCTGCCGGGGCGTGGCTGGTGCTGCTGTGCTGGCTGGCATGCGTGGGACTGACGGGTCTCCTGGAAGCAGTGGCAGGGGCGTTGCGTTATCTGGTCAACCCGGCACGGGAAGTCACCCGGTACCTGACCGAGACGGGACCGGCGTGGCTGCTGGCCCTTCCTCTCGGGTTCGTGCTTCACGTGCTGCTCCACCTGTACGGTACCACGACGGTGGCGGCCACCCTGGTGGTGCTCCTGGTGATGTTGCTCCTGTACACGTTGCTGGTCTTTGCCGATATGCAGGGAGCGTACTGGGATACCGTGCACACCCTGGTGCAGACCATGGAATCCCGCGACCAGGTCACTCCCGGAGAAGGGCAGCGGGGAGCCTGCCTGGCCGCTGCCCTGGCACGCAAACTCCATCTCCCCGAGGCGCGGGTGCGGGCCATTTACCTGGGGGCGTTGCTCCGGGACATCGGACTGGTGGGACTGGACGAGCGGCTGGCGGGACGCGCCGGCGTCCTTTCGGCGGCGGACTACTGCCGGGTCTGGGCACATGCGGTGATCGGGGGGCGCATTCTGGAGCCGCTGCCCCACATGAAGGGGGCTGCCCTGGCCATCCGGCACCATCACGAGCGGTGGGATGGCAGTGGGTACCCCGACGGTCTGAGGGGGAGCGAGATTCCGGTGGAAGCACGCCTGGTGGCCCTGGCGGATGCGTATGTGGCCATGACGTGCGACCGGCCGTTCCGGCGGGCGATGTCGGAACAGAAAGCATGGGAGCAGATTTCGCGGGGCCAGGGGGTGCAGTTTGACCCCCGCCTGGTGCGCCTGTTCCGGCAGGTGGTGGGGGAGGAGGCATGCTGGGGGCGGAATGCTTTTAAGCGTCATTATACTCTCCTTCCTGGTAGCTGAACTGCGGGGCGGGCGCATCCGCAACCTGGCCCGTGCCGATTTTCACCGGCTGGAGTGGGTGCTGGCCGCCGCATTTATCCACGTGGGACTGCAGGTGGCCGCAGGCCGGGGGTGGATCACATCGGCATGGTGGACGGGTCTGCTCAACGTGCTGGGGCACTTCCTGGCCCTGTACGCGGTGGTGCCCAATCTGCGGCTTCCCGGTATGCCGCTCGTTACCGTGGGGTTACTCCTGAACCTGGCAGTCATCGCCGCCAACGGGGGAAGGATGCCGGTTTCCGTTGCCGCCCTGGAGGCGGTGGGGCTGGGCCGCCTGGTTCCCGTGCTGGCGAGCGGTGGTGTTCCCACTCACACCCTGATGGACGAAAGCACCAGATTGGCTTTCCTGGGAGACGTGTTCCGGCTCCCGCCGCCGTTCTGGCGACCGTGTGCGTTCAGCCCGGGCGACGCCGTCCTTGCCGTGGGCATATTCGTTCTTGTGCAGGCCCTCATGGGAGCAGGCCGCCTTCGCAACCGCCGCAGCAAGGACCCCAACCCGGGCCTGCGCCCGGGCGAAGGTTGAGTTGGGCGGGGCGCGGTGCTAGAATCTGTGTGGTATGGTGAAATTCCTGACGGAACTGGTGACCGGGAATTCCAACGAGCGGGAGCTGCGCCGCCTTCGCCGGGTAGTCGATCGCATCAACGCTTTAGAACCGGAGGTGGAACGTCTCAGCGATTCCGGGTTGGCGGGGCGGACGGCGGAGTTCAAGCAGCGCCTGGACAACGGCGAGAGCCTGGACGACATCCTGCCGGAGGCTTTTGCCGTGGTGCGGGAGGCGTCACGGCGCACCCTGGGCTTGCGCCACTTCGACGTCCAGCTCATGGGGGGCATCGTCCTCCACGAGGGTAACATCGCTGAGATGAAGACGGGCGAGGGCAAAACCCTGGTGGCTACCCTCGCCGCGTATCTGAACGCCCTTACCGGGCAGGGGGTCCACATCGTCACCGTCAACGATTACCTGGCCCGGCGAGATGCGGAGTGGATGGGCCCTATCTACCGCCTGCTCGGGCTCACCGTGGGTGTGGTCGTTCACGGCCTGGAGTTCGCCGAGCGGCGGGCGGCTTACGCTGCCGACATCACCTACGGTACCAACAGCGAGTTCGGGTTCGACTACCTGCGCGACAACATGGCCCTCAGCCTGAACGAGGTGGTACAGCGGGGGCTCAACTACGCCATCGTGGACGAGGTGGACAGCATCCTTATCGACGAGGCCCGCACCCCTCTCATCATCTCGGGCCCCGGTCCGCGGCCTTCCGATCTGTATTACCGGTTTGCCCGCGTGGTGAGGTACCTTAAGGAAGGCGAGGACTACCAGGTCGACGAAAAGGCGCGCACGGTGGTGCCTACCGAGCAGGGGGTGGCCAGGGCCGAGAAGCTGGCCGGGGTGAAAAACCTCTACGCGGAGGGCACGGACCTCTCCCACTATCTGATCAACGCCCTGAAGGCCCACGCCCTCATGAAGAGGGACCGGGACTACGTGGTCAAGGACGGCCAGGTCATCATCGTGGACGAGTTCACCGGGAGGCTCATGTTCGGGCGCCGGTACTCGGACGGGCTTCACCAGGCCATCGAGGCCAAAGAAGGCCTGCGCATCCAGAGGGAAAACCAGACCATCGCCAGTATTACCCTGCAGAACTACTTCCGCATGTACCGGAAGCTGGCGGGCATGACGGGCACCGCGGCCACCGAGGCGGAGGAGTTCCGCAAGATTTACGGGATGGACGTGGTGGTCATCCCCACTCACAAGCCCATGATCCGCATCGACCACCCCGACGTGGTGTACAAGACCGAGCGGGCCAAGTTCCAGGCGGTGGTCAACGAAATAGAGGAGTGTTACCGGCGCGGACAGCCCGTCCTGGTGGGGACCATCTCCATAGAGAAGTCCGAGCGCCTGAGCGAGATGCTCAAGCGGCGCGGCATCCCCCACCAGGTGCTCAACGCCAAGCACCACGAGAAAGAAGCTCAGATCATAGCCAGAGCGGGCCAGAAGGGACAGGTCACCATCGCCACCAACATGGCCGGGCGAGGGGTGGACATCGTCCTGGGTGAAGGGGTGGCGGATCTGGGGGGCCTGCACGTCATCGGTACCGAGCGACATGAGGCCCGCCGCATAGACAACCAGCTGCGCGGCCGCTCGGGGCGGCAGGGAGATCCCGGTTCTTCCCGCTTCTACCTGTCGCTTGAGGACGATCTCATGCGCCTTTTCGGGGGCGAGATGATCGCAAACATCATGGATCGACTGCGGATCCCCGAAGACGAGGCCATCGATCATCCTATGATTTCCCGGGCAATAGAACGCGCCCAGAAACGGGTGGAAGCCCACAACTTCGACATCCGCCGCCGCGTCCTGCAGTACGACGACGTGATGAACAAGCAGCGGGAGATCATCTACCGGCAGCGGCGGCAGGTACTGGAAGGGGCGGACCTGCGCGACCAGGTGATGGAGATGGTCCGCGAAGTGGTGGGCGAGCTGGTGGACACCTTCGTCCCCGTGCGGGTTCACCCGGAGGAATGGGATCTGGAAGGGCTGGCCGCCCAACTGGCCGCCCGCCTGGGGCTCGAGGGCCTGGAACTGGAGGGTCGCTCCCGCGAGGAACTGCTGGAGTACCTGTGTGCAGAGGCGGAGGGACTTTATGCCCGCGTCGAGGAGGCCATAGGTGCTGATCGTGCGCGGGAATTGGAGCGGCTGGTCCTGCTGCGCGTGGTGGACTACCACTGGATGGACCACCTGGCGGCCATGGATGACCTGCGCGAGGGTATTGTCCTGCGCGCCTATGCGCAGAAAGATCCTCTCATCGAGTACCAGCTGGAAGCCTTCGAGATGTTCAATGCCATGATCCACAGCATCCGCTCCCAGGTGGTGGGCATCCTCTTCCGGGCCGGCCTGGAGCAGCTGCGGGCCGGAACTCATGCGGGGGTAGTGGTGCCAGGCGGCTCCGGTTCAGCCGCCGCGCGCGCGTCCGGTGCCCCGGCAGCCGGGCGTCAGGTTGCCGGTGCCGTGGCCGTCGGGCCGGCGCCTGGCCGTGCAGTGGCGACGGGCGGTACCCCGGCGGCGGGCGGGGGTACGGTTGGGACTGCGGCTGCGGGCGGAGGCGTGGCGCCGGCCGCGGGGAGCGGGCACAAGAAGGTGGGGAGGAACGATCCCTGTCCGTGCGGCAGCGGCAAGAAGTACAAGAAGTGCTGCGGTCGCACTGCGTGAGCGACAAGATGCTCTTACTGCGTGAGCGACAGGAGAGTAACAAAATGGAGGGACCACGGCATGTTTGCGGAAGCGGAGAAAGTGCTGCAGGAAGTGAAAGAGAAGCTGGCGGAAATGGGTGATTCCCTTTGACCTGGCGGGCAAGAAGGCCCGCATAGCGGAAATCCAGGACAAGCTGGCTCAGCCCGACGCGTGGGCTTCGCCCGATCAGGCGCAGAGCCTGGGGAGGGAACTGGGGAGCCTGCAGGGCCTCGTGGAGAGGTTCGAGGGTTTAAGCAGGGAGTGCGAGGACCTGGGCGAACTGCTGGATCTGGCGGCGGCGGACGGCGACGAGTCGATGGGCCAGCAGTTGTATCGGGATGCCCGGGAACTGGCGAATCAGGTGGGACAGCTGGAGATGGAATTGCTCCTGGCCGGGCCTTACGACGGCCGTAATGCCATCGTGTCCATCCATGCCGGGGCCGGGGGTACCGACGCTCAGGACTGGGCCAGCATGCTCCTGCGCCTTTACACCCGCTGGGCCGAGAATCACGGATTCCGGGTACAGGTGGTGGACGTCCTCCCCGGAGAAGAAGCGGGGATCAAGAACGCCACCCTGGTGGTGAACGGGCCCTTCGCATATGGATATCTGAAGGCGGAAAAGGGTGTCCACCGGCTGGTGCGCCATTCGCCTTTCGATGCCAACGCCCGGCGGCACACCTCCTTCGCGCTGGTGGAAGTCCTCCCCGAAATCGAGGCCGAGGAGGACGTGGAAATCGACCCGGCCGATCTCAGGATCGACACCTTCCGTTCCAGCGGCGCGGGCGGCCAGCATGTCAACAAGACCGACTCGGCGGTGCGCATCACCCACATTCCCACGGGGATCGTGGTGACCTGCCAGAACGAGAGGTCCCAGCATGCCAACCGGCTGATGGCTATGCGGGTACTGAAGTCGAGGCTGCTGGCGCTCAGGGAGCAGGAGAGGCAGAAGGAAATCGCTGCCCTGAAGGGCGCGCACCAGGAGATCGCCTGGGGGAATCAGATCCGGTCGTACGTGCTGGATCCCTACACCCTGGTGAAGGACCACCGGACCAGTTGCGAGAAGGGTAACGTCCAGGCAGTCCTGGACGGGGAAATCGACGACTTCATCCACGCTTACCTGCTGCACACTGCCCGCCACAGGAACAACTCCCCGGTGCGTACCCCGTAGGGCTCCCACAAACCCGGGCGCACGGGGAACGACCGGCGTCCGCGTGGGCAATCTATCAGGAGAACACCGACGGGGAGGATTGCCATGCGCAGGACGATGCTGGCCGTGGTCGGGAGCCTGGTGGTGGCGCTGGTGCTGGCGCAGGTGCTGATACCGGTTTTCCTGGCGCGCCGGGTGGAGGCGGCCCTGGAAAGCCGCCTTGACATGCAGGGGCTGAAGGTGCGGGTGGAGGTTTTTCCCTTCTTCAAGCTCATCGCGGGAGGAATAGACGCCCTCCGGGTCGAAGGGGAGAACCTGGCTGCCGGCGATTTGAACCTGGACCGGCTGGAAGCTGCTGTAACCTCGCTGCGCCTGGATGTACCTGGGCTGTGGCGTACGGGGACCCTGACCTGGAGCGATCCCGGCCAGGCCCGGGTGCGCATGGAGGTTTCCGAGGATAGCCTGAACCGCTTCCTCCAGGCCCACCTGGGACCCGGGGTCAGGGTAGTGGTGACGGAAGGCAGGATGGAAATAGTTTCGGCCCTGGTGGTGGGCGGGCAGGAGACGCCTGTTTCGGTGACAGGAGTGCCGGTGGTGAATCCCGACGGGAGCGTCGGGTTCCGCGTGGAGGAAGTGAACCTGGCCGGGCAGGCGGTGCCCCAGGCAGTGAGGGATATGGCCCTGCGCTTCATGGGATTCCCCGGGGGGCGTATTGAGGTGGGGCAGCTACCCTGGCCGGTGAAGCCGGAACAGATAATCCTGAAGGACAGGATGGTGGTGCTGGTGGCCGGGGGAGGTACGCCGTGAAGCTGACGAGGATTGTGCTGGGGCTGCTGCTGGTCGCCTGTCTGCTGGCAGGAGGGGCGGGCGGGTACGTCTGGGGCAGACAGGCCCGGGCCCAGGCTCCGGAGCCGGGGACGGAGCAGGATCCGCTGGTGACGAAGAGTTACGTGGAGGACAGGCTGCAGGCCCTGGCCGATAAGGGTTACGTGGACCAGTACCTGACGGCGAAGCTGCAGCCCCTGAACCTGCAGGTGCTGGAGCTTCCCAAGGGGAAGCAGCTGGTCGCGGAAGCAGGTACGGAGATCATAGTGCGGGCCGGGAAGGCCACCGTGGTGGGGAGCAACCTGGGTGGCCTGGCCGATGTGACGGTGGGGAAGGACCTCACCAAAGGAGAAGCCCCCCTCAATCACCTGCTGGTCGTCCCCCGCAGCGACGGGCGAGGCCTGAAGGCGACTACCGATTGCGTGGTGCTGGTCCGGGGTGGCTACACCATCAAGTAGGGTTCGTCAGCAGGCTTTGCGGGATGACGGGCGGGTGAGCGCCACCGCGGGGGCCGCGCGGGTGAGCGTGCTGGGCGTGGGGTTTGATGCCGTCTCGCCCGAAGAGGCCTTTTCCCTGGCCTGCCGCTGGCTCGGGGAAGGCGGCGGTCTGCGACTGGTGGTGACGGCCAACCCGGAGACCGTACTGAAAGCGCGGCGCCTGCCCGCGCTGGGCGACGTGATCAATGCTGCTGCCCTGGTGGTGGCCGACGGGGTGGGCGTGGTATGGGCGGCCCGCCGGCTGGGAAGGCCTCTGCCGGGACGGGTGGCCGGTATCGAACTGGCCGAGAGGTTGATCGAGCATTGTTCACATACGGGACGGCGCGTGTTCCTCCTGGGGGGCCGGCCGGGTTCTGCCGGGCGGGCGGCCGTGGCGGAGAGAGCGGCTCGGGTCCTGGTCCAGCGCTGGCAGGGTCTCAGGGTGGCAGGTACGTGGCACGGCTACTTTTCACAGGAAGAGGAACCCCGGGTGCTGGAGACGGTGGCGAGCTCCCGCCCCGCCCTGCTCCTTTGCGGGATGGGGTGCCCCCGGCAGGAGCTCTGGCTGGCGCAGCATGCCGGCTTCCTGGAGGGCTGCGGGGTGCGGGTCGCCATCGGTGTCGGGGGCGCACTGGATGTTTGGTCGGGAGAGGTGAGGCGTGCTCCCCTCTTTCTGCGACGTTGGGGCCTGGAGTGGCTGTGGCGCCTGGGGCAGGATCCCCGGCGGCTGGGACGGCAAGTGCAACTGCTGAGGTTTGTAATGGAGGTCTTAGCACATGGAAGCGGCTGAGGTGGCGCAGGGCGTAAACGAACTCGAGCAGATAGCGCGCCGGGTCAGGCGACACATCGTGGGCATGATCGGGGAAGCCGGATCGGGCCACCCCGGGGGATCCCTGTCCTGCGCTGACATACTGGTGGCCCTGTACTTCCGTGTCCTGAATGTCGATCCCCGGTGGCCGGACTGGCCCGGCAGGGACCGCTTCGTGCTCTCCAAGGGGCACGCCTGCCCTGCCCTTTACGCCGTGCTGGCCGAGAGGGGTTTCTTCCCCGTGGAGGAACTGTGGACATTGCGGCGGCTCGGGTCTCCCCTGCAGGGGCATCCCGACATGCGCAAGACGCCCGGCGTGGAGGCTTCCACCGGCTCCCTGGGGCAGGGGCTTTCGATTGCATTGGGCATGGCCCTGGCTTCCCGCCTGGACGGGGCAGCCTGGCGGGTGTACGTTTTGCTGGGTGACGGTGAGATCCAGGAGGGGCAGGTGTGGGAGGCGGCCATGGCGGCTGCCCACTACCGGGCGGACAACCTCACCGCCATCCTGGACTGGAACGGCCTGCAGATCGACGGGCCCAACGACCAGGTGATGAGTATTCGGCCGGTGGCGGACAAGTGGCGCGCCTTCGGTTGGGAAGTGAGGGAAATCGACGGGCATCGCTTTTGCGAGATCCTGGAGGCGCTCGCGTGGGCCCGCACCGTCCGGGGCCGGCCGGCCATCATCCTGGCCCACACGGTGAAGGGCAGGGGGGTTTCCTTTATGGAAGGCCAGGTGGATTGGCACGGAAAGGCACCTTCGCCGCCGCAGGTGGAGCAGGCGCTGGCCGAACTGGAGGGAGAGGCATGAACGAGGCGACGCGGGCGGCGTACGGCGAGGCCCTGGTAGAACTGGGACGTCAGGACCCGCGCGTGGTGGTCCTGGATGCCGATCTCTCCAAGTCCACGTACACGGCTCTGTTCGCCCGGGAGTTCCCCGACCGGCATTTCAACCTGGGGATAGCCGAGCAGAACATGATGGGGGTGGCAGCGGGCCTGGCCTCGGCGGGGAAAATCCCCTTCGCCTCCACCTTTGCCGTGTTCGCCAGCGGCCGCTGCTTCGACCAGTTGCGGGTGTCGGTGTGTTATCCCGCCCTGAACGTGAAGATCGGGGCTTCCCACGCCGGCATTACCGTGGGAGAAGACGGGGCCTCCCACCAGGCGATTGAGGATCTGGCCCTGATGTCGGCGCTTCCCCACATGACCGTGGTGGTGCCGGCCGACGGGCCGGAAACCCGCCAGGCGGTGTTCAGTGCGGCGGCTCACCCCGGCCCCTGGTACCTGCGGCTGGGACGCCCGCCGGTGCCCGTGGTTACTCCCCCCGGGTATCGCTTCCAGGTGGGCAAGGGATGTGTCCTGCGTGAAGGCCGCGACGTGGCCATCATCGCCTGTGGGGTTATGGTAGCCCAGGCGGTGGCGGCGGCCCAGGACCTTGCCCGCGAGGGGGTGGAGGCCACCGTGGTCAACATGTCCACCATCAAGCCCCTCGATAGCGCCCTGGTGGTGGAGGTGGCCCGGCGGTGCGGAGCGGTGGTCACTGCCGAAGAGCACAGTGTGGTGGGTGGGCTGGGGGCGGCCATAGCGGCTGTCCTCGGAGAGGAGTATCCCGTGCCCATGCGCCGGGTGGGAATCCAGGATCGGTTTGGACAGTCGGGAAAGCCGGAGGCACTGATGGCCGAATACGGACTCACCGCCGCCCACGTGGCAGAGGCTGCCCGGCAGGTCCTGGCCCGCAAGCGGCGGGGGTGACGAAAGGGGGCCAGACTGACGACGGGTCGGGGCGCGCCGATGTTGGATTTTCCTTCCTGACCTGTGGGGAAAAAGGAATTTGCGGCTTTTTGTCGAAGGCCTCTCCTGGGAGAGGCCTTATTTCTCTGCTGCGGGGCGCATAAACGGGAACGGTGTTGGCGGTGATCGAATTTTACGGGGTAAGCAAGGTCTACCCCAACCAGGTAACGGCCCTTCGGGACATCGACCTGCAGGTGGGCAGCGGCGAATTCGTGTTCGTGGTGGGCCCCAGCGGGGCGGGTAAGTCCACGCTGGTGAAGCTCATTTACCGGGAGGAGCTACCCACCCGGGGCAGGTTGCTGGTAGGGGGACGGGATGTGACCGCCCTGCGGCCGGGGCAGGTTCCCTACCTCAGGCGAAGCATCGGGGTGGTGTTCCAGGACTTCCGCCTCCTGCCTAACAAGACCGTGTTCGACAACGTGGCCTTCGCCATGCGGGTGGTGGAAGCAAGTCCGCGGGAAATCAGGCGCCGGGTGCCGCAGGTGCTGGAACTGGTCGGGCTGGCCGACAAGGCCCGTGCTTACCCGGACGAGCTTTCCGGCGGCGAGCAGCAGAGGGTGGGGCTCGCCCGGGCCATTGTGAACAATCCGTCTGTCCTCCTGGCGGACGAGCCCACGGGTAATCTGGATCCCCGCACGTCCCTTGAGATCCTGCGACTGCTCCTGGATGTCAACCGGATGGGTACCACCGTGATCATGGCCACCCATGCCCGCCACCTGGTCAACGTGGCTCGCCGCCGGGTGGTGGAGCTCGATGCGGGCCGCCTGGTCCGCGACGAGTTGCGGGGTGGGTACGGCCATGAAGGTTAGGACCTGGGGTTACCTGCTTAAGGAAGCCTGGGGTAACATCCGTACCGGCAGGCTAATGGCCCTGGCCTCGGTGAGTACGGTGGCAGTGTCCCTCCTCGTCCTGGGTCTCTTCCTGGCCCTGGTGTTCAACCTGGGGCAACTGATGGCCCAGGTGGAGTCGGAGGTCCAGATCAGGGCCTTCCTGGTGATGGACGGTGTTACCGGTCAGCCCGGGGCCGGTGGCTCAGGAGCCCGCGCCGGGGCACCGGGCGGTTCGGGGACTGGTGGTGTGCCGGGCGGACAGGGCGGGTCGGGGACACTGGCCAGGCCGAACCCGGCCGAACTGGAGGCGCAGATCAAGGAGCTGCAAGGGGTCGTTGCCGTCCGGTTCGTTAGCAAGGAAGAGGCCCTGGAACGCATGCGCCAGTCTTTCGGGGAGCGAGCGGCGGTGCTGGAGGCCGTGGAAGAGATCAATCCTCTGCCCGACTCCTTTGAGGTACAGGTGGCTCGTCCGGAACTGGTGGCACCGGTGGCCGAGGCCATCGCCGCCCTGCCCGGGGTGGAGAAGGTGGATTACAAGCGCGACACGGTGGACAGGCTGTTCCGCCTTACAGCCGTGGTGCGGGGCCTGGGGCTGATCATGGCGGTGCTCCTGGTGCTGGGGTCGACCGTGGTGATTTCTAATACCATCAGGCTGACCGTGTTCGCCCGTCGCCGGGAGGTGGCCATCATGAAGCTGGTGGGGGCCACCGACTGGTTCATACGCTGGCCCTTCGTTTTGGAGGGTCTGGCCCTGGGGCTGGGCGGGGCGGTGCTGGCGGTGGCAGCGCTGGCGGGTGCGTACTGGTGGGCGGCGGGAGTAGCAGCGCGGACCCTTCCCTTCCTGCCGCTTGTCGCTCCGGAGCAGGTGGTGCGCCTGACCGCGCTGCCGGTGCTGGGATTGGGGGCGCTGGTAGGCGCGCTGGGGAGCGGGGTTTCCCTACGCCGCTTCCTTCAGGTTTGAGCGGTGGGGCGTGGCTGCGCAGGCAGGCACGGATGGGGGTGATGGGGCTGCCGGAGGCGAACCGATCAAGGGGCCGGAGGTTCCGCTCCGCCCGGGCGATACGGGCATACATAGCAGGGTGCCTGGTCCTGGCACTGCTGCTGGGTATGGTTTGGGCGGCGGGCTGGCCGTCTCCAGGGGTGGCTGCCTCCACTGAGGAGGAGTTGCAGAAGAAGGAAGCCGAGTTGCAGAAGCGGCTTCAGCAGATCGAGCGTAAGATCGCCGAGTACGAGCGCCTCCTCACCCAGTCGCGGGGAAAGGAAAGGGAAGTACGCAAGGAGCTGCTGCGGCTCGAGAGGGAGCTGGACCTCACCCGCAAGGATTTGGCCTACCTGCAGAACCGCCTGCGGGTTACCGGGCAGCAACTTGAGCAAACCAGGGCCGAACTCGAGCGAACGCAAAGGGAACTGGAGTGGCGCACGCAGCTGCTGGGCCGGCGCCTGCGGGCACTGTACGAATCAGGGCCGGTGAGCTACCTGGAAGTCCTCCTGGGGGCGACCAGCTTTTCGGACTTTCTTACCCGGGTTGAGTTCCTGCAACTGATCGCCGCCCAGGACGTCCAGATCATGGTCAGCGTTCAGGAGTTGCGGGACCAGGTGGCGGCCAAGAAGGCGCGCCTTGAGGAGTTGCAGGCCCGGCTGCAGGACCTGCATGCGCGTACCCAGGAGAAAGAAGCCACCGTGCGGGCTCAGACCGTCAGCCGCCAGAAGCTGCTGGTCACCATCCAGAATCAGGCGGAAGAGTACGAGCGTGCCCTGGACGAACTGGAAGAACTGTCCCGGCAACTGGAAAAGGAGATCGCCGCCATCCAGGCCCAGTACGGACTGGGCAAGCGCGACCTGCACATGATCCGGCCGGTGGAAGGGTACCTCTCCTCCCGGTTCGGTAACCGGTTCCATCCCATCATCCGCAAGTGGAGGATGCACACGGGCATCGACATCGGTGCTCCCGAAGGGCGTTCCATCGTGGCTGCCGAATCGGGCCGGGTGATGACGGCAGGCTGGCTCGGTGGTTATGGCAAGACGGTGACCATCGACCACGGCGGCGGCATCTCCACCCTGTATGCCCACATGTCGGAAATCCTGGTTTCGGCAGGGCAGATGGTGCAGAAGGGGCAGGTGATCGGAAGGGTGGGCAGTACGGGTCTGTCCACCGGACCTCACCTGCACTTTGAGGTGCGTGTCAACGGTAAGCCCAATGATCCCCTGCGCTGGGTGCGGTACTGATCCGGTACTGATACGGTTGAGCACACCCGGGGCATATGCTAAACTAGGGGCCGGGTAACGCCGGCCCTCATTTTTTGTCCCCAGGCGAGTTCGAGGGAGAGTGGCCCATGGAGCACAGGGGATTCATATCCCGGCAGAAGATCAGGGAGGGTCTGGCCCGGCGTCGGCGCCGGCAGACCCAGCGGGTGGTGCTGGGCGCCATCCTCCTGGTCGTCCTTTCCAGCCTGGTTACCTACTCCGTCTTCGGGGCAGGCACACCGGGTCTGGCTTCCCACAGCGATCCCCGCATCGGCAAGCTGTGGACCATCATTCGCCTGGTACAGGAACAGTACGTCGACGGACCCGTCGACGTGAACAAGCTGCTGGAGGGTGCCTACGAAGGGGTAGTACGGGCCCTGGGGGATCCTCACTCGAACTACCTGACCAAAGAGGCCTACGAAGAGTGGATCATAGATATCGGGGGCCGTTACGCCGGGGTGGGGATGACCATCATTGACCGGGACGGTGTGGTGGAAGTTGTGCGGCCGTTCCCGGGTACCCCCGCCCACAAGGCCGGTCTCCGTCCGGGCGATCGTATCATCAAGGTGGACGACCGCGATGTCGTCGGCCTGACCGCCGATGACGTGGCCAACATGGTGCGCGGGCAGCCCGGGACCCGCGTTAAGCTGACCATCGAGCGGGACGTCGACGGTGCCGTTCAGGTCCTCGATTTCGAACTGGTGCGGGCCAGCATCCAGGTGCCGGCCGTGGAAGCGGCGGGGCTGCTGCCCGGCGGGATCGGCTACATCCAGCTAACCAGTTTCAACGAGAACGCCTACGACCAGACCCGGGCCGCCCTGGACACCCTGCAAAAACAGGGGATGCGGGCACTGGTTCTGGACCTGCGCCACAACGGTGGGGGAGCTCTGGATCAGGCCGTGAAGATAGCCGGGCTCCTGGTGCCCCGGGGCGTGGTGGTGTCGGTGGTGGGAAGGGACGGGCGCAGGGAGGAGTACAGGGGCGAGGGGCCCGGGCTGGGCAAGCCCCTGGTGGTGCTGGTGGATGGCTATACCGCCAGCGCTTCCGAGATCGTGGCCGGGGCAGTGCGGGATTACGGCGTCGGCAAGCTGGTGGGCACCAAGACGTTCGGCAAGGGATCGGTGCAGCACCTCTTCCCCCTTCCCGATGGTTCCGGGGTGCGGGTCACGGTGGCCAAGTACTACACGCCCAGCGGGGCGTCCATCCATAAAGTCGGTCTTACCCCTGACGTAGAAGTGGTCCTCCCCCAGGGCGAGATGCCCGTGGCGCCCGTGGACGGGAACAAACTCGATGCCCAGGTGGCTAAGGCTCTGGAAGTGGTGAAGGGCCTCCTGGGAGAGCGGTGATGGAATGCGTCCATTTCTGGACCTGGGGCTGGCCATCCTGCGGGTCCTGCCGTCTGCCCTGTTCGAGCCCACGTACGCCATAGCTTTCTGGCTGGTGGTCCTCCTCGTGTTCTTCCAGTACCGTCGGGTGGCGGGCATGGAAGAGCGCCTGTACGGGTTCGTGAAGAACCAGCCCGGCCACCAGACCATCCTGGCCGCCGCCCAGGGCCTGGTAGGCGGGTTGATCGGCAGCTTCATCCTGGTGTTCGTGGGGGTATCCCTATCGGGGGCTGGTATCCAGTACCTGCTGCCGGTAGCCCTGCTCCTGTACGTGCTCAGCCCGCGCCTCATGTGCTTCTCGTACGCGGGCGGGATTGTTGCCGTCCTCTACCTGCTGTTTGGCTTCCCCCCGGTGAGCGTGGGTGGCATCATGGCCCTGGTGGGGATCCTGCACCTCACCGAGAGCCTCCTCATCTGGCTGAGCGGTCATACCTGTGCCACCCCGGTGGTGATCCGCAATCAACGGCGGGAGCTGGTGGGGGCGTTCAGCCTGCAAAAGTTCTGGCCCGTCCCCATCGTGGTGCTGGTGTTGCTGGCGGTTCCCGACCCCAGCCAACTGGGCGGGCTCATCGAGATGCCGGACTGGTGGCCCCTCCTGCGCGCCGACCGGTTGGTGAACCCGGACACCGCCGTCTACGCCCTGCTGCCGGTGATGGCCGCGGTTGGTTACGCCGAGGTGGCGATCACCGATCTGCCCCGCCAGGTGAGCCGGCGCACGGCGGTGCGTCTGGCCGGGTACAGCGTGGCGTTGCTGGTGCTGGCGGTGGCGGCATCCCGGGCAGCCTGGATGGAGTGGCCGGCCGCGCTGTTTGGCCCCCTCGGCCATGAGGTGGTGGTGCGCCGGTCCCTGCGACGGGAGATGAGGGGGGAGCCCTGGCTGCGGCCCACGGGGGCGGGGGTAAGGATCCTGGACGTGATGCCGGGGTCGCCGGCATCTCAGATGGGCCTGGGTCCGGGTGACACCCTGTTGGCGATCAACGGGGAGCCCGTGCATGCAGGCCATCACATTCACGAGATCCTGGGGCAACCTTACCTGTGGCTCGAACTCACGGTCAGGCGGCCCGACGGGCAGTTGCAGCGGCTGGTGTGGCGGGGCCAGGTAGAGCGCCTGGGGATTATCCCGCTGCCAGGGCCCGGAGAAGCGACGGAGGCTCAGGTGCGACCTGCCCGTTCGCCCCTGCTACAGTTGCTGGAAGGCTGGTGGCGACGGTTGCATAGCCGGCGCTGACGCAGGTCGGGCGCGCGGTGATGGTGCGGGTCGCAAGGCGTTGAGGGGAGATGGGCGGTGCAGTTCCGCCTGGTATCGGACTTCAGGCCGCGTGGTGACCAGCCGGAGGCGATCGCCCGGCTGGTCGAGGGCCTCAAGAAAGGCTACCGTCACCAGACGTTGCTGGGGATCACCGGTAGCGGAAAGACCTACGTTGCCTCCCAGGTGATTGCCCACGTGCAGCGGCCCGCCCTGGTCATCTCCCACAACAAGATCCTGGCCGCCCAGTTGTGCTCGGAGTTCAAGGAATTCTTCCCGGAAAACGCGGTGGAATACTTCGTCAGCTACTACGACTACTACCAGCCCGAGGCGTACCTACCCCAAACCGACACCTATATCGAGAAGGACACCCTGATCAACGACGAGATTGACAAGCTTCGCCACGCCGCCACCACTGCCCTGTTCGAGCGGCGGGACGTGATCGTGGTGGCGTCGGTGTCGTGCATATACGGCTTGGGCGATCCCTCCGACTACCGCGACCTCTGCCTGTCGCTGCGCGTGGGCCAGCGTCGCAGCCGGGACGAGATCCTGCGCAAGCTGGTGGACATCCAGTACGAGCGCAACGACATCAACTTCGTGCGGGGGAAGTTCCGGGTGCGGGGAGACGTGATCGAGGTATTCCCGGCCTCGTATACGGAACGGGCGGTGCGCATCGAGCTTTTCGGAGACGAGATCGAGCGCATCACCGAAGTGGACGTGCTCACGGGCGAGGTGCTGGGGGAGCGCTACCACGTGGCCATCTTCCCGGCCAGCCACTACGTGACCACCGATGAGAAGATGGAGCGAGCCATCGCCTCCATCGAGGCGGAGCTGGCCGAGCGGCTGGAATACTTCCGGTCGCGGGGCAAGCTGCTGGAGGCCCAGCGTCTGGAGCAGCGCACCCGTTACGACCTGGAGATGCTGCGGGAAGTGGGGTACTGTCCGGGCATCGAGAACTATTCCCGCCACCTGACGGGGCGGCGGCCGGGAGAGCCGCCCTACACGCTGCTGGACTTCTTTCCCGAGGACTACCTGCTCATCATCGACGAATCCCATGTGACCATCCCCCAGTTGCGCGCCATGTACCACGGCGATCGCACCCGCAAGGATTCCCTGGTGGAGTATGGATTCCGTCTTCCGTCGGCCTACGACAACCGTCCCCTCACCTTCGAGGAATTCGAAAACCGGGTGGGCCAGGTTATATACATGTCGGCCACCCCCGGCCCCTACGAACTGGAGAAGTCGGAGCAGGTGGTGGAGTTGGTGGTGCGCCCCACGGGCCTGGTGGACCCCGAGGTGGAGGTGCGCCCCACCCGCGGGCAGGTGGATGACCTGCTGGGGGAAATCCGCAAGCGGGTGGCCAAGAACCAGCGAGTACTGGTGACCACCCTCACCAAGCGGATGGCCGAGGACCTGAGCGATTACCTGCGGGAGATGGGCGTGCGGGTGCGCTATATGCACTCGGAGGTGGACACCCTGGAGCGCATGGAGTTAGTGCGGGATCTGCGCCTGGGCGCCTTCGACGTGCTGGTGGGCATCAACCTGCTGCGGGAAGGGCTCGACCTGCCCGAGGTTTCCCTGGTGGCCATCCTGGATGCCGATCAGGAAGGGTTCCTGCGCTCGGACACTGCCCTCATCCAGACCATTGGCCGGGCGGCGCGCAATGCCGAGGGCCGGGTGATCATGTACGCCGACACCATCACCGATTCCATGCGCCGGGCCATAGAGGAGACAGAGCGACGCCGGCGCAAGCAGATCGAGTACAACCGGCGCCACGGGATCACCCCGCAGACCGTCAAGAAGGCCGTGCGGGAAGTCATCGAGGCTACCCGGGTGGCCCAGAAGGGCCCCGAATACCTGGTGGGCAAGGATCTCCGCGAGATTGCCCCCCGGGACATTCCCGCCCTGGTGGCGAGGCTTCAGAAAGAAATGAAGGAGGCGGCCCGCCGCCTGGAGTTCGAGCACGCCGCCACCCTGCGCGACATGATATTCGAGCTAGAGCAACGCGCCGCCGCCTCCGCCGTTCCCATCCGGAGGTGCCTGGCCCAAGCTGGCTCCCACCCAGGCCCTGCCGGCACCCCACGCAATGTCGGCCCCGGCACGCGCGCCCCTGATGGCGGCCGCGACGGCACGCAAGCCGAGCCTGCCGGTTGCCCGGGAGGGGGTCAAGGGCGTGGCGCAGCCCGGCAGCACGTCCTCAGGTGCGGAGGCGGGGGTCGAGGGCGTCGCGGAGGCCGTCGCCGAACAGGTTGAAGCCAAGTACCACCAGCATGATGGCCAGGCCCGGATAGGTACATACGTGGGGGTGGGTGGTGAGGAAGCGGCGGCCGTCGGCCAGCATGAGCCCCCACTCCGGCTGGGGCCGCTGGGCGCCGAGGCCCAGGAATCCCAGGGCGGCTGCCTCCAGGATGGCGCTCCCCACCCCCAGGGTAGCCTGCACTATGAGGGGTGCGAGCGTGTTGGGGAGCACATGGCGTGCCAGCACACGCAGTTCGCGGTTGCCCACCGCGCGGGCGGCCTGCACGTATTCTGTTTCCTTGATGGCCAGTATCGATCCCCGTACCAGGCGGGCGTAAGTGGGTACTCCCACGATGCCTACGGCGATCATGCAGTTGACCAGGCCCGGCCCCATCATGGCCATGATGGCGATGGCCAGCAGGATGCTCGGGAAAGCCAGCATGATGTCCATGATGCGCATGATGATGGAGTCGGCGCGGCCGCCGTAAAAGCCGGCGATGGATCCCAGAACCACCCCTATGCTGAGCCCGATTCCCACCGCGATCACGCCCACCTGCAGGGTGATGCGGGTGCCGTAGATGATGCGACTCAAGATGTCCCGCCCCAGGTCGTCGGTGCCGAGCAGGTGGCGGGAACTCGGACCCTGTAGTTGCTCGGGCATGTTCCCGGCCGTGGGGGAGTAGGGGGCCAGCCAGGGAGCGAAGAGGGCGGTGAGCACGAGCAGCACTGCGATACCCAGGCCAGCCATGGCGGCGGGGTTGCGGCGCAGCCTCCTCCACACTTCCGGGCTGCGCCTGGGCCGTGCAGCCCCGGAGGCCCTATTGGTAGCGGATGCGGGGGTCGAGGAAGACATAGATCACGTCCACCAGGAGGTTCACCAGCACGAAGCCGGTGGCGATGAGCAAAACCACGCCCTGCACCTGGGGGTAGTCGCGGGAGTAGATGGCGTCCACGGCGAACTTGCCCAGGCCTGGCCACGAGAAAATGGTTTCGGTGAGGACGGCCCCTCCCAGGAGGCGTCCCACGGTGAGTCCCACCACGGTGACTACGGGGATGAGAGCGTTCTTGAGGGCGTGCTTGTAGATGACCACCCGCTCCGCCAGGCCTTTCGACCGGGCGGTGCGGATGTAATCCTGCCTGATCACCTCCAGCATGCTGGACCGCGTCATGCGGGCAATGATGGCCATCTGGATGGCCCCCAGGGCCACGCTGGGGAGAACCAGGTGCGCCAGGGCGTCCCAGAAGGCGGTGCTGTTGCGCGTGAGAATGGCATCCAGGAGATGCAGGCCGGTTATGGAGGTCAGGTGCACGTCTACGGAAAGGCGCCCCGAAAGCGGCAGCCATCCCAGGGCGACCCCGAACAGGAAGATGAGCATGAGCCCCAGCCAGAAGACGGGCATGGAAACCCCCGCCACCGCCAGGACCATGCTCAGGTTGTCCCACACCGAGTACTGGCGGACGGCGGCGATGACACCCAGGAGCACCCCCGCGGTTACCGCCAGGAGGAGGGCACAGATGGTCAGTTCCAGGGTGGCGGGGAAACGCACCGCTATCTCTCGCGTGACCTTCTCCTGCGTGCGGATGGAACGTCCCAGGTCCCCCTGCACTGCCCGGGCCAGGAAGCGGCCGTACTGGATGTACAGGGGGTCGTAGAGGCCCAGTTCCCGGCGCAATTCTTCCGCTCGCTGGGGAGATGCCTTTTCCCCCAGCATCACCAGCACGGGGTCACCCGGGATGAGATGCATGATCAGAAAGACGACGACGGAGATCCCCAGCAAGACCGGGATTATGGCGATGAGGCGTCGTAGGATGTAGCTCGTCATGTCTGCTGGAGATCCCCCGTACGTGTGGAGGGGGGCCGGCCCCGGCGTGCCCTGGCAGGAGTTACGCCCCGGCGCCGGTCACCCGGCCCCCGTCCCGGTTACTTCGGCATCGCTACGTCCTTCAGGAAGAAGAGGGTGAGCGGGCTCTGGGTGAACCCTGTCACGCCCTTGCGCAGCACCACCATGTCCTGAGTGTGGGTGAGGAACACCCAGGGGGCGTCCTTCACGATCAGGTCCACCGCCTGCCGGTACAGGTCGGCCCGGGTGGGCTCGTCCGTGGTCTGCTGGGCCTTCAGCAGCAGTTCGTCGACCTTGGGGTTGGAGTACCTGGCCCGGTTGCCGCCCGGGATGGTATCACTGCTCAGCAGTGCGTACAGGAAGTTGTCCACGTCGCCGTTGTCACCCATCCACCCCAGGAAGAAGGGGCCGTCGAAGCCTTTCTCGGCCTTGCTTTGAGCCAGGTACGAGGTCCACTCCATGGTCTGGATGGTGCAGGTGATGCCCACCTTCTCCAGGTCGGCGGCTACCGCTTCGGCCAGCTTGGCTCCCACCGGATTGTAAGCGCGCGGGTTCGGGTAGCACCACAGGTTGATCTTCATGCCCTTGGGGAAGCCGGCCTGCTTTAGGAGTTCCTTTGCCTTCTCGGGATCGTACGGGTAACCGGGCACGTTGTAGTCAAGAATGGTTTTGGGCACGGGACCGGTGGCGACCACCGCAGCCCCTTTGTACAGGTAGTTCACGATGTTCTCCTTGTTGATGGCGTAGGAGATTGCCTGGCGCACCCTGACGTCCGAAAACGGCTTCAGCTTACAGGGGAAGCACAGGTAGTTGATGTTGAGCCCGGGTTGCTTCATGAGGACCAGATCCGGGTTCTTCTCTACCGTGGCGATATCGTTGGGGTCCAGGCCGTCCATCATGTGGATGTTGCCCGTTTGCAGCTCGGCCAGCCGCACCGAGTTCTCCGGGATCACCCTGAAGATGACCTGGTCCACCTTGGGTGCGCCGCCCCAGTACTCCTTGTTGGCCTCCAGGACGATCTGGCTGTCGCGATCCCACTTTACGAACTTGAAGGGACCGGTCCCCACCGGGTTCTTGAAGAAATCGGGCCCGTACTTCTCCATGGCCGCAGGGCTGACAATGGCGTTGCAGAACATGGCTATGTTGCGGAGGAAGGGACCGAAGGGGTGGTTGAGGATGAACTTGACCGTGTAGTCATTGACCTTGACGATTTCCTTGACGACCCCCAGGGTCATCTCCGCGTACTCCATGTCCTCGGAATAGTACTTGTGGTTCTTGTCCATCTGACGCTGGAAGGAAAACAGCACCGCGTCCGCGTTGAACGGGGTGCCGTCGTGGAACTTCACCCCCTGGCGCAGGTAGAAGGTCCACTCCGTCCCGTCGGCGGACGACTCATACTTTTCCGCCAGGGCCGGTTCCACCTCGGTGCTCCCCGGCTTGAACTGCACCAGCGTGTCGAATATGTTCAGGGTAACCTTTGCCGACTCCCCGCTGGTAGTGCGGGCGGGGTCCAGGCGATCGGAGTCTGCACCCCGGCCGAACACCAGAATGACAGGTTTCTTCTCCTCGGCAGCAGGCTTCGGCTGCTGCGCACAGGCGGCCAGACTCGCCAGCATGAGGCAGGCCAGCACCAGCGCGATCCACTTTGCCTTCTTTCTCACCGAAACCCCCTCCTTTCCGACCCCTAATTCGCCGTCGCCTGGAAAAATCCTCTAAGCTGCCAACATAATGAACCGTCCTGCAAACGTGGTTACACTTGCGTTTGCAGGAACGGCCGGTCGGCTGTGCTATAATCGCCCCAGGAGGGAAGGCGTACCGGCCCCGTTACCCGTGTGGCATGCCGGGTGAACTCAGGGGACCGGGAGTCCGCAGTTTGACCAATGCGCGAGGTTTCCAGGGGGCGCGATACCATACTGGTGCGCGGCGCCCGCGAACACAACCTGAAGGATATCGACGTGGAGATCCCCCGCAACTGCCTGGTGGTGATCACCGGGGTGTCGGGGAGTGGCAAGAGCAGCCTGGCCATTGACACCCTGTTTGCCGAGGGGCAGCGGCGGTATGTGGAGTCGCTGTCTGCGTATGCCCGCCAGTTTCTGGGGCAACTGGACAAGCCCGACGTGGACCTGATCGAGGGGCTGTCGCCGGCCATCTGCATCGACCAGAAGGCGGCCAGCCGCAACCCCCGCTCCACGGTGGGGACGGTCACCGAGGTGTACGATTACCTGCGGCTGCTCTTCGCCCGCATCGGCAAGCCCCACTGCCCCCGTTGCGGGCGGCCGATCACCTCCATGACTGTGGACCAGATGGTGGACCGCGTGCTTTCCCTGGGGGAAGGTCGGCGGCTGCTGGTGCTGGCACCCATGGTGCGGGGGCGCAAGGGGGAGCACCAGAAGGTGTTGGAAGACCTCCGCCGGGCCGGGTACGTGCGGGTGCGGGTGGACGGCGAGGTCCGGGAACTTTCCGAAGATATTCAGCTTGAGAAGTACAGGCGGCACACCATCGAGGCGGTGGTGGACCGCATCGTGGTGCGCCCCGACGTGGGCAGCCGCCTGGCCGACTCCCTGGAGAAGGCGGTGGAGCTTTCCGGGGGCCTGGCGGTGGTGCAGGTGCTGGATGGGGAGGAGATGCTCTTCTCCCAGGAGATGGCCTGCCCCGACTGCGGGGTTTCCCTGGGGGAGTTGCAGCCCCGCCTGTTTTCCTTCAACAGCCCCTATGGGGCCTGCCCGGAGTGCGACGGGCTGGGCACCAGCATGGAGATCGACCCCGACCTGGTCCTGGACCGCTCCAGGTCCCTGTCCGAGGGGGCCGTGGTGCCCTGGTACCGGGGGAACGGAACCTATTATCCCCAACTGCTCGAGGCGGTGGCGGAGCACTTCGGCATCGACACCGAGGTGCCGGTGGCCGACCTGGATCCCCGGCAGGTGAACATCATCCTGTACGGGGCTCCGGGGGAGCGCATCCGCTTCCGGTACGTTAACCCTTACGGAAGGGTGCGGGTCCAGGATATCTACTTCGACGGGGTGATCGCCAACCTGGAGCGCCGTTACAAGGAAGCCCAGACCGAGGCCCAGCGTATGGAGATAGAGGAATTCATGTCCAGCCGCCCCTGCCCGGCCTGTAAGGGGGCACGCTTGCGGCCCGAGGCCCTGGCGGTCAAGGTGGGCGGTCTTTCCATCGCCCAGGTCACCGCCATGTCGGTGGCCCAGGCGCAGGAGTTCTTCTCCCGTCTGGAACTCACCCCGCGGGAACGCCTGATAGCTGACCGCATCCTGAAAGAGATTCAGGCCCGGCTGGGGTTCATGGTCAACGTGGGCCTTGACTACCTCACCCTGGATCGCCCGACGGGTACGCTGGCCGGTGGTGAGGCCCAGCGCATCCGCCTGGCCACCCAGATCGGCTCCGGTCTCATGGGGGTCCTGTACATCCTGGACGAGCCCAGCATCGGGTTGCACCAGAGGGATAACACCCGCCTCATCGCCACTTTGAAGCGGTTGCGGGACCTGGGCAATACGGTGCTGGTGGTCGAGCACGACGAAGAGATGATGCGGGCCGCCGACTGGATCATCGACATGGGTCCCGGGGCCGGCGCCCACGGCGGCGAAGTGGTGGTGGCCGGCACCGTGGATGAGGTGGCGTCGTGCCCGCGTTCCCTCACCGGGCGGTACCTGTCGGGGGCGGCGCTCATCGAAGTTCCCCTGGCGCGCAGGCCGGGGAACGGCAAGGTCCTTACGGTGCGGGGGGCGCGGGAGCACAACCTGAAGGACATCGACGTGTCCTTCCCCCTGGGCACCTTCATCTGCGTCACCGGGGTATCGGGTTCGGGGAAGAGCACCCTGGTGAACGAGATCCTGTACCGCAGGCTGGCGGTAGAGCTGCACGGAGCCCGCCTGCGTCCCGGTGAGCACCGGGGGATAGAGGGGATCGAACACCTGGACAAGGTCATCGAGATAGACCAGTCACCGATTGGACGCACGCCCCGGTCCAACCCTGCCACCTACATCGGGGCCTTCGACTTCGTGCGGGAGGCGTTTGCCTCCACGCCCGAGGCCCGCATGCGGGGTTACCGCCCCGGGAGGTTCAGCTTCAACGTGCGGGGCGGGCGCTGCGAAGCCTGCCGCGGCGACGGCATCATCAAGATAGAGATGCACTTTTTGCCGGATGTGTACGTCCCCTGCGAGGTCTGCAAGGGCAAGCGCTACAACCGCGAAACCTTAGAGGTCAGGTACCGGGGCCGCAACATCTCGGAAATCCTGGACATGACGGTGGAGGAGGCACTGGGGTTCTTTGCCTCCCTGCCCCGCCTGCGGCGCAAGCTGGAGACGCTGTACGACGTGGGGCTGGGATACATCAAGCTGGGCCAGCCCGCCACCACCCTTTCGGGCGGGGAAGCCCAGCGGGTAAAACTGGCCGCGGAGCTTTCCCGCCGGGCCACGGGTCGCACCATGTACATCCTGGATGAGCCCACCACAGGTTTGCACTTCGACGACGTCAAGAAACTGCTGGCCGTGCTGCACCGGCTGGTGGACGCGGGCAACACGGTGGTGGTCATCGAACATAACATGGACGTCATCAAGACCGCGGACTGGATCATTGACCTGGGACCGGAAGGGGGAGAGCGCGGGGGCCGGGTGGTGGCCCAGGGTCCCCCCGAAGAGGTGGCCCGCGCCGACTGCCACACCGGGCGTTTCCTGCGCCGCTGGCTGGAGGGCCGCACGGTGGGAGGGGATGGCGACCACTAGTGGAGCAGGAACGGTGGCGGGAACTGGTGAGGAACCTGCCCGACCGGCCCGGCGTGTACCTGTTCAAGGACGCCGGCGGGCAGGTCATTTACGTGGGAAAGGCCCTCTCGCTCCGCAACCGGGTGCGTTCGTATTTTCACTCTTCCGCCGGGTTGAACCAGCGCACCATGGCCATGCTCAGCCGGGCCGCCGGCCTGGATTACATCATCACCGACACCGAGCTGGAAGCCCTCACCCTGGAGTCCAACCTGGTCAAGAAGCACCGTCCCCGGTACAACGTGATGCTCAAGGACGACAAGCACTACCCGTACCTGCGGGTGACCACGGAGGACCGCTGGCCGCGGCTGGTGATCGCCCGGCGCGCCCGGCGGGACGGTTCCCGCTACTTCGGCCCTTACTATCCCGCGTCTGTCGTACACGAGACCATGCGTCTGTGCCGACGCCTCTTCCCCCTGCGCACCTGTTCGGACCGGGTACTGGAGAATGCGGGCCGGCCCTGCCTCAACTACCACATCGGCCGCTGCCTGGGGCCCTGCACGGGAGAGGTGGACCAGGAGGAGTACCGCCAGGTGGTGCGCGACCTCTGCCTGTTCCTGGGCGGGCGGGGGGAGGAGGTGCGCGACCGCCTGCGCGCCCGCATGGAGGAAGCGGCCGAGCGGCTGGAGTTCGAGAAGGCGGCTCGCCTGCGGGATCAGATCCAGGCCCTCGACCGCCTGATCGAGGAGCAGAAGATGGTATCCACCCGCCTGGAGGATCAGGACGTGGTGGGGCTGGCCCGGGCGGGACAAGACGTGTGCGTGCAGGTGTTCTTCATGCGCGCGGGCAAGGTGGTGGGCCGCCGCCACTATCTTCTCCCCGCTGCTCCGGCCGACGCCGCAGAGGGTGAGGCCGTTGCTGGCTCCGGCGGCGCCGCGTCCGACCCGGAGATCCTGGGTGCATTCTTGAAGCAGCATTACGCCGAGGCGGAGGACATCCCTGGGCAGATCTTGCTGCCCGCCTCGCCCGAGGAAGCAGACCTCATCGAGCGGTGGTTGACACAGCAGGCCGGCCACCGGGTTTCCCTGGTCGTCCCCAAGAAGGGCGAAAAGAGGCATCTGGTGGACCTGGTGACCGAGAATGCCCGTCAGGTCCTCAACGATGTCGGGCCGCAAGAGGAGCGCCGCCGCGAGACAGGCCGGGAAGCTGCCCGGGTGCTGGGAGATCTGGCCGGGTTGCCCGGTCCCGTGCGCCGTCTGGAAGGCTACGATATCTCCAACCTGCATGGCCGCCAGGCGGTGGGGTCGCTGGTAGTATTCGAAGACGGCATGCCGCGCAAGGACCACTACCGCCTCTTCCGCCTGAGGACCCCCGGGCCGGACGACTACGCCATGATGCAGGAAATCCTGTTCCGCCGCTTCCGCAGGGGGTTGGAGGAGGCCGGCGCCGGCACCGGGTTCGCATCGATGCCCGACCTGGTGCTGGTGGACGGCGGTCGCGGGCAGCTCAACGCCGCCCTCGAGGTGTTGCGCGCCCTGGGCCTGGATCACATCCCCGTCATGGGCCTGGCCAAGGAGCAGGAGCTGTTGTTCCTGCCCGGCAGACCCGAACCCGTCCAGTTGCCGCGCGACTCGGCCGCCCTGCACCTGGTGCAGTGGCTCCGCGATGAAGCCCACCGCTTCGCCCTGGGCCACCACCGGCGTGCCCGCAAGCGCGAAGGGATACGCTCGCTTCTGGATGAGGTCCCCGGGATCGGCCCCCGCCGGAAGAAGGAATTGTTGCGCCGGTTTGCTTCCCTGGAGCAAATGGCATCGGCTTCGGTGGAGGAGCTAGCCGCTGTCCCCGGCATGAATCTGGCTGCTGCCCGCAGGCTAAAGGAGTACCTGGGGGGCTAACTGCAACGGTATACACAAGCACCATGGGGGTCAGGGAAGGGTCGGCGGAAAGCATTTGCAGGGAACTTCAGCGGATCGGAGAATAAATCCAACTGGTCTGCTTTCGTGGGTGCCTCTTGATGAGCATTTGGGTGGGCGTTCGCGGGCGGGTGCCGGAGGTGGCCTCCTTGGCCTGGCGGGTTTTCACCGTCGAGGACGACGCCAGTGTGCGGCGCATGTTGAGGAATATCCTGGAAGGTAGCGGCGTGGGGGTCGTCGTGGGAGAGTCGGGAGACGGCGAAGAGGCACAGGAAGTGCTCCTGGCGATGTCTCCGCGCCCCGACCTGGTTTTCGTGGACATCCTCCTACCCCGCGTGGACGGACTGACCGTGGTGGAACGGCTCAGAAGTCAGGCCTTTCCGTCCCCGTTCATAGTCATCAGCCAGGTCTCTGATCCTTCCGTGGTGAGTCGCGCGTACCAAGCCGGAGTGGAGTTCTTCGTCAGAAAGCCGTTGAATTTTTACGAGGTTCTCGCGGTGAGTACCAGCGTCATGGAAAGACGATCGATGGGGCGGCTGCTCGGGGACATTAAGCGACTGGTCTGGGATGCCTCCGGCCGCCCAGCGAGTGCCGCAGAAATGCCCATGAGCCCCGACCCGGAACGGGCGCTGCGCATTGCCCGGCGGATTTTTTCGGAACTGGGCATCCTGGGCGAGCCAGGTTGCCGGGACCTGTTCGTGCTGGTCAGGTTGCTGGCGGCCAGGCAGGAACTCGGTGATCCGGTGGGGCGTTTGCAGGACGTGGAAGCGCTGGTGTACAGGTATTACCAGCAGCGCCAGGAGGCTGGCGTTTCAACGTCTATGAAGGCTATCCAGCAGCGCATAAGGCGTGCGGTCGCTGCAGCGCAGTTGAACATGGCGGCCCTTGCTCTGGAGGATTACGGGAACGACCTTGTGCATAGGTACGGAGGAGTGTTTTTCGACTTCGTCGAACTGAGAAATGACATGCGCTACCCCAAGAAGCAGAGCCCGTACCGGGGAAGGGTCAGCATACGCAAGTTCATCGAAGCCCTATCGGCAGAGGTCACGGCCAGGATGGAGGCCAGCGCCGAGGCCGACGCGGGGCGCCTATGAGTTCTGCCGCGCGTACCGGTGGCGCAAGGAGGGACGGTTGGTCCGGGGGTGGTCCCGGCGCCCGACGTGTGGCGGTCACCGTCCTTGCCGTCGCCATCCTGGGCGAGGTGAAGGTAAATCCTTTCGGTACCGCGTTTCGGTTCGGCCTGGGGCCCGCGGGGTATGCATTCGCCGCCATCTCCGCGGGTTCCGGTTCGTGGGTTGTCCCGGGCCTCTTCACGCTGGCAGGAGTGCTCGTTTTTCGAACATGCCTGGGATACGTCTTTGCCGGGGGGAAGACGATGCTTGCCCCCCTCCTGGCCGTCAATTTTCCTGGGGCGGCTTACTATATGGTGTTCGCCGCCTTGCTCACTGCCCTGCGAGTCAGCCGGAGGGTTGACCGGCCTCTGGCGGCGGGGGCGGGTTTGACGATTGCCGACACGGGTTCCAACCTGTTCGAGATGGCCCTTCGGGGGGAGATCGACTCCTGGATCGGTCTCCCCGCCAGAATCGGGCTGTGTCTGCTGGTGGCTGTCATTCGCAGCTGCCTGGTCCTGGGCCTGTTTTACATTATCAACGAACAGCACCGGGAGCACTTGCGGGAGCAGGAGCGGAAAAAGCACCTGGAACTGCTCCTCATGGTCACGGGCCTGCGCACCGAAGCCCTTTTTTTGGAGAAGGCGAGCATGCAGATTGAGCATCTGGCGGTACATGCCTACAAGCTGTACCGGCAACTTCAAGACACGCCTGCGGAGCGGGTATCCGACCTGGCACCGGAGTTACTGGAGCTGGCCAAGCAGATGCACGAGGTGAAGAAGGCACAGCGTCGCATTGTGGCGGGGATGAAGAGGGCGGTGCCGGGGTGGGATTCCGACGCCGGGATGAAGCTCTCCGAGGTATGCCGGGTGGCCGTGGACGCTAACGAGGAACATGCGCGACGCCTCGGGAAGGACGTACGGTTTCGTATCGCCGTGGGCCAGGATGCGTCGGTCGTGCACATCCATGCCTTGCTCTCGATCCTGGACAACCTCTTGAGCAACGCGGTGGAAGCTATTCCCGGCAGCGGCGAGGTAGTCGTGGACACCGCGGTAGGGGGTGCCGACCTTCTGCTGACGGTTCGCGACAACGGGGTCGGTATACCCGCCCAGGACGCGGAACTCATCTTCACGCCGGGCTACAGCACCAAGTTCGATCCGGTGACGGGAGAGCCGTCTACGGGCATGGGCCTGCCTGCGGTGCGGGAGCTGGCCCGCAATCTGGGGGGTGAGGTGTGGTTCCAGGTGAGGGATGGCTGGACCGCATTCACCGTGAGGCTGCCTCGCCACCAGGTGTTCGCCTAGGTGCGTTGCTCTCGGGGGGCGCGAGTTGGGTCAGACTCCCAGGTATGCTCTCTTTACGGCAGGGTCACGCAGGAGTTCCCTGGCAGCGCCTTCTGCCACCAGGCGCCCGGTCTCCAGGATATAGGCGCGGTCGGCGGTGCGCAGGGCCTGGAAAGCGTTTTGCTCCACCAGCAGGATGGTGATGGTGCCGCGCAGGCGTGCTATTTCCCGGTATATGTCCTGTACCAGCACCGGGGCCAGGCCCATGGATGGCTCGTCCATCATGAGGAGGCGCGGCCCGGACATCAGGGCGCGGGCAATGCAGAGCATCTGCTGCTCCCCCCCGCTCAACGTCCCGGCGAGCTGGGCTTCCCGCTCTTTGAGCCGGGGGAAGAGCCGGAATACCTGTTCCAGGTCCCGTTCGATTTCGTGTTTGTTGCGGCGCAGGAATGCCCCCAGCAGAAGGTTCTGCCTGACGGTGAACTCCCCGAATACGCGCCGGCCCTCGGGTGCATGGGCGATCCCCATTTTGACCACCTGGTGGGGCGGGGCCCCGGCGATATCGGCTCCCTGGAAGCGGATCTTGCCCGATTGGCACCTGACCAGACCGGATATGCAGCGCAGCAGGGTGCTCTTGCCGGCTCCGTTGGCTCCGATCACCGCCACTACTTCGCCTTCCTCCACCTTGAGGGAGACACCGTCCAGGGCATGGATGCCCCCGTAGTACACGTGCAGGGACTCAACTTGCAACATCGGTCTCTTCCTCTCCGAGGTAGGCCTCGATGACGCGGGGGTCGTTCTGGACCTCTTCCGGCGTGCCCTTGCTCAGGAGCTTTCCGAAGTTGAGGACATAGACCACGTCCGACAGGGGCATCACCACATCCATGTGGTGTTCGATGATGAACACCGTGAGGCCGAACATGCTCTTGACGTCTTTGATGAACCCGATCAAGTCTCGTGATTCCTGGGGGTTCATCCCTGCGGCTGGCTCGTCCAGGAGGAGGAGCCGGGGCCGTAGCATGAGGGCGCGGGCAATCTCCACGCGTCGCTGGAGTCCGTACGGAAGGCTGCTGGCCAGTTCGTCCTTGCGGGAAAGCAATCCCAGCATGCCCAGCAGGCGATGTATGTCTTCGTTGAGGAGGCCCTCTTGCTGTTCGAAGGGAGGCTGGTGGAAGAAGGCGGTGGGCATGGAATAGGCCGTGCTGAGGTGTCCCGCCGCGCGCACGTTCTCGTACACGGTGAGGTTCTTGAACAGGCGGATGTTCTGAAAGGTGCGGGCTATACCGTTCTTGGCGATCTGGTGCGGCGGTAGTCCCACGATGCTCTGCCCTGCGTACCTGATGTCGCCGGACGTGGGGCGGTACAGGCCCGTCACCACGTTGAACACCGTGGTTTTGCCGGCGCCGTTGGGTCCGATCAACCCCGTGGTCAGACCCTCTCTCACCTCCATGGTCAGTTGGTTGAGGGCAGTGAGGCCCCCGAACCGCATGGTGACATTGTCCAGTTCAAGGAGAGGACCCAAGCCCCTTCCCTCCTTGCTCCCGCGCCCGCAGGCGCTTGGCCAGCCGGGCGACCGCCCACTGCCAGCTCATCTCCCAGCCACCGAGCAATCCTCTGGGCCGCAAGAGCATCATTAGAACCAGTAGCAGGGAATACATCACCATCCAGGCCGAGCGCACCCACTGGGAGGCGGCCGCATAGCCGAGTGAGTGCAGCAGGGTACCCGCGTTGCGGAACACCTCAGGAAGCGCGGTGATGGCGCACGCTCCCAGCAGCGAACCGGTGAGGCTTCCCAGCCCGCCCAGGATGACCATGGTCACCGATTCCACGGTCTTCAGGTAATTGAAGACGTCCGGGTGCAGGTACATGGTGAAGTGCCCGGTGAGCGCGCCGCCCACGCCAGCGAAGAAAGAGGAGATGGTGAATGCCGCCAGCTTGTAGTACGTGGTGTTTATGCCCAGGCACTGTGCCGCTATCTCGTCCTCCTTGACGGCCCGGCAGCACCTGCCGTGTCGGGAATAGACGAAGTTGCCCACCAGCCACACGGTGACCACGAGCGCCAGCAGCGCCACCGCCAGGTCGGTGCGCAGGGGGACGCCGACAATGCCCAGGCCCCCACCCGTCAGGTTGGGGGTGTTGTTGATGACCGCCAGGATGATGTAGTGGAACCCGAGCGTCACCACGGCCAGGTAGTCACCCACCAGTCTGAGGCAGGGAAATCCCACCAGGAAGCCGCAGGCGGCCGCTGCCGCTCCTCCGGTCAGCAGGGCGGGCAGGAAGGACCAGTGGGCCTTCATCATCAGCAGGGCGGAAGTATAGGCACCCACCGCCATGAAGCCGGCGTGACCCAGGCTGAACTGCCCGGTGAATCCAGAGACCAGGTTCCAGCTCACCGCCAGGATGGAGTTGATGGCCATGAAGGTGAGCAGGGATACGAAGTAGCTGGGGAGCCACGATTGAGCAAGATGGCCCAGGATGTGGGCGCCGGCTGCAAACAGAAGCAGCGATCCGAGGCGCATGCGGAAGTGGCTCATGGTTCACACCTTCTCCTGGATGCGCCGACCCAGCAGGCCGGTGGGGCGGAATAGCAGGATCAACACCAGCAGGACGAACGCGATGGCATCCTTGAAATTGGAGCTGACGTACGCGGCCCCCAGGGTTTCCAGCAGGCCCACTGCGTAACCACCGAGGTATGCCCCGGGGACGCTCCCTATTCCGCCCACCACCGCTGCTGCGAAGGACTTCAGGCCGAACAGGCCGCCCAGGTACGGGTTGACGCTGAACTTCATCCCCAGCAGGACCCCGGCCGCCGCGGCCATCACGCCGGCCAGGAAGAAGGTGATCCCCACCGTCAGGTTGATGTTGATGCCCATCAGGGCAGCAGCGGGTGCATCGTACGCTACTGCCCTGATGGCTACCCCCGTCTTGGTGTTGATGAGGAAAAGGTACAGGAAGGTCATGAGGGAGATGGCTACCGCGCATATCAGGATGTCCACCGGCGCTACCTTGGCCACGTTGCCGAGGCTGAGGGGAAGGGACGGCAGTATGTGGGCCGGGAACGAGTGGAAGTCGGCGCTCACGAATACCACGATGCAGTTCTCCACCAGGAACGATACGCCGATCGAGGTGATGAGGATGTTCAGGGTGGGGACGCCCTTGAGCCGGAGGGGCCGGTAGGCTCCCCGCTCGACCCCCATCGACGAAATCCCCGTAAGGACCAGCGCCAGGGCGAAAACCCCGGCGATGGGAAGGCGGAGAGTGGCCACGGCAAAGAGGCCGAAGTAGGCACCCAGGGTGACTATGCTCCCGTGGGCGAAGTTGATGAAGCGGAGCACGCCGAACACGAGAGTGTACCCAACTGCGACCAGGGCGTAAACGCTGCCGATGGCCAGGCCGTTTATGAGCTGCTGGACAAGGCTGGTCATACCGTTACCTTGGCACTACCTTGTCGACGAAGTAGAATTTGCCGTCCTTGACCGTGATGATAACGACGGGCTTGTCGAGCGGGGCATGGGTGGAAGGATCCATGGTGAAGGTGCCGGTGGGCACGTCCACGCCGGAGATTTTCTCCAGAGCGTCCCGGATGGCCTGGGGCTCCGCCTTGCCCGCCTGCTGGATGGCTTTGGCCAGGACAATCATGGCCTCGTACGAGAAGGCCGCGTTGGAGTTGGGGTCTTCGTGGTAAGCGTTACGGTACTTTTCTGCGAAGGCTTTAGCCTTGGGGTCCGGGTCGTCCGGGGCGTAAAGGGTGGAGAGGTACAGGCCCTCCGCGGCCTCCTTGCCGGCCACTTCGATCAGTCGCGGGGCATGGCTGGCATCGCCCAGCAGGAATACGGTGCTTAGCCCCAGTTCCCTGGCCTGCTTGAGGATGAGGCCGTTTTCGGCATACGTGTTCGGTATGAGTAGGACCTCGGGCGAGGCGGTTTTGATGTTGGTGAGCTGCGGCTTGAAATCCTGCGTTCCATCGGGATATGTTTCTTCGGCGACGATCTGGCCTCCCAGCTTCAGCCACTGGTCCTTGAACACCATGGCCAGGCCCTTGTTATAGTCCTGAGCTATGTTGTAGTAGATGGCGGCAGTGCGCTTGCCCAGCTTATCGTAGGCGAATTGGGCCAGGGCGGCACCCTGCACGGGATCGACGAAGCAGGCCCGGAAGTAATACGGGTTCAGCTTGGCTGAGGGGTCCCACCTGACCGTGACCAGCGCCGACTTGGGATCTTCGGGGTCCAGGACCACGCGCAGGTTGGTGGATGTGGGAGCGATGCACGGTATCTTGTACTGCTTCACGACTGGGCCGGCGGCGATACTCACCGAGCTGGCCACTTCCCCCAGCAGCGCCACGACTTTGTCCTGCTCGACCAGCTTGCGGACCACGTTCACCACGTTTTCCTTCCGGCCCTGCGTATCCTCATAGAGAACTTCGATTCTCTTCCCCAGCACGCCGCCGGCAGCGTTAATGTCCCGCACTGCCAGCTCCGTCCCGTTGCGGTTGAACTGACCCTTGATGGCGTTGGGGCCGGTCAGCGGGTAGAAGGCGCCTATCTTGATGGTCTTGCCGGCTGATCCTCCTCCGCCGCCGCAACCGGCGATCGCCAAGATCACTAGGCCGACCACCAGCACCAGGGCCACGGCTTTACCCACGCGCATGTGCTCCATCCCTCCTCGTGGTTGATCTCCGCCATCCTACCCTCTGTCCCCCGGAAAGCTACTGAAAACTACCGAATTCGCCCGAGCGGTAGCGCTACCCGCTCTGCCCCCGGGTAACACCATCGCTATGCCGTCTGGCCGCAGGGCCGACCGCAAACCGCCAGGAAGTTAAAGCAGGCTCTTGACATCGTCAAGGCCCCCCTTTATACTCTCGTGCAGGAGGGATTGACCGGTGGAGGAACGTGTTGTTCCTGGTCGTTGCCCCGTGTGTGGTGAGCCCTTGCGGGCGGTGCGCCTTTATTGCCCGGCCTGTGCCACGGCGCTGGAGGGGCGTTTCCGGCTGTGCCGGTTTTGCCTGCTCAGCCAGGAGCAGCGGGATTTCGTGGAGATATTCCTGCGTGCCCGCGGGAACCTGCGGGAAGTGGAGCGAGAACTGGGCATATCCTACCCCACCGTGAGGGCGCGCCTGGAGGCCGTCCTCACGGCGCTGGGTATTCCTCCCGCCCGGGCGGGGGACGAAGAGGAACAGGCAGAACGGGTGCGCCGCCGTCAGGAGGTGCTGGACGCCCTGGAGAAGGGCAAGATCACCGCCGAAGAGGCGGCCCGGCTGCTGGCCGCGATTTAACTGGGGAGGGGTTTGCGCTTGCTCGTGCGGCATACCGGGGCCACGGCCAATTCCGAGTCGGCGCCGATCGTGGTGTCGGCAGCCAGGTAGGGAGGGAACGGGCATGGGGGACGAAGAGCGGCGGTTGGTTCTGCAGATGGTGGCCGAGGGCAAGATCACCGCGGAAGAGGGTGCCCGTCTGCTTGAGGCCCTGGCGGGCGGCGGCAAGGGAGGCGAGCGCCGGGAGGCGGGCGCGGGCGAACGGGTCGGCGAGCGGATGGAGGACCTGGGTAAACGCATTGGTGAAAGGATGGAGGACGTTGGCGAGCGCATTGGCGAGCACATGGAGGACATGGGTGAGCGGATCGGCGGGAAGATGGCGGGTATGGGTGCCGGCATCGCCGATGGCGTGATGAAGCTGCTGGAGATGTTCCCGTGGGTGGGGGTCGAGTTCAGCGACAGCCTGACCCGCGAGGGGCAGTTCCGGGGGGAAGGACCGTGGGAAGTGGATGTGGAGTTTGCCAACGGCAGGCTGGAAGTGGAAGGCTGGGACGGCCCCGGGTGGAGATTGGAGGTGGAGACCCGGGCCCGGGGGCGGGAAACCCGGAATGCCACCGACCTGGTAACCGTGGAGGCCGGGGACCGTTCCCTGAAAGTGCGTTCGGCGCGCATGTTCGGAGGCGGTTACTCGGTATCGGGGGTGGTCAAGCTTCCGCCGGGCGAGTATGTCCTGCGCGGCACCACCTCGAACGGGCGCATGAGGGCCCGTGCCATACGTTGCCAGGTCCTGGATTTCGACACTTCCAACGGCCGTATTGAGTTGGATGGTGTGGAAGGTGACCGGGTTGAACTGGAGACTTCCAATGGGGCCATCGTGGCACGGTTGTCGGCGCGGAAGCTGGTCGCCGTCACTTCCAACGGGAGCATCCGGGTGGAGCCCCAGGACATCGAGCAGGATACCTACGAACTCAGGACCTCAAACGGCAGCATCCGGCTGATCTGCCCGGACCGGGAGGCCGGTTACCGCGTCGATGCCACCACCTCCCTGGGCGGCATCACGGTCGAGTTGCCGGGGTTGGCCCGTCAATGGGCGAAGGGAGCGGCGGCACGGGCCACGGTGAAGGTGGCCACCCCCGGGTTCGAAGAGAAAGAGCGGCGCCTGGACGCCAGGCTGCGTACGTCAAATGGTTCTATTACCGTATCCACCCAGGGGGAGTAGCAGTTGAAGCGGAAGCTGTGGGCCTACTGGACCCTGGTGCAGGGCGGCTTTTACCTGATGGGATCGGTGGTCACGCCGTACCTCCGCTCCCTGGGCCTGGATCCGGGCCGGATCGGGCTGTACCAGTCCGTGAGCGGGGTGGCGGCTGTGGTTGGTTCCTTGGGCGGAGGAGCGGTGGGTGACCGCTGGGGCCGGCGGGAGGCCATCCTCATGGCCCGGTTCCTTCACCTTGCGGGAACGGCCATGCTGCTGGTGGCCCGGCGCTGGGATCTATTGCTGGCGGTGGCAGTCCTGAGCGGACTGAGCCAGATGGCCGGTCCTGCTTTCTCTGCTCTGGTGGCAGGGGAGAGCCAGAACTCCTCCCGGGCCACCTTTTTCGGGGGACTGCAGACTGTAGCCTGGCTCATGGGGGTGGGATTCCCCCTTCTGGGCGGGGTTATAGCTGACCGCTGGGGCGCGCGGGTGGCAATGGGGGCCTCCCTTCCCTTCTTCCTGGCCGCCCTGGTCGTGGCCTCGGCCCTGCGCCCATCATGTCCTGCCGGCGGAGCAGGTGGTGCACGGGTAGCCCCCCTTTACGCTGAGGGTGGCTGCCGGCCGGGCAGGGGGTGGGGGGCGTGGGAAGGTCTCTGGGTGCCCGGGATGCGGTCGACCGTCGTGGGGCTTATGGCCGGTCACCTTGTCAGTGCTGTGGTCAACGGTGTCATCAACCTAGCTCTGCCCCTCTGGGTGCAGGACTACCTGGGGGGAGGGTACACGGAGATCGCAGGGGCGGGCAGTGCGGTGGCCCTGGGGTCAGCCATCACCATCTTCCTGGGGGGCAAGTTGGCTGACCGGTACGGACGCAAGAAGGTGGGCACCTTCACCCTCGTTTGGGCGGGGCTGGGAGCCGCCGCCTTTCCCCTGGTGAAGAGCATATGGCATCTGTACGTCCTGCTGTTCCTTATCTGTCTGGCTGCGAACGCTGGCGGTCCGGCAGTGAGTGCCATGGCTGCCGAGTGCGTGCGGCCGTCGGTGCGGGCCACCTTTTCCGGCCTGCTGCAGAGCCTCTGGTGGGGCGGGCTGGCGGTGGGAAGTGCCCTGGGTGGTTTCCTGTACGCCCGGGGCTTGTTGCCGGTGTGGATAGCCATCGTGGCTGGCGGAGCTATGCAGTTGCTCCTCTGGCTGACGCTGGTCCGGGAGACCCTCGGGCTAGAAGTTACTGAGCCTCCGTCGGCTTCGGGCTACCAGGTGGCGTCCGGGGTTACTGAGTGTTAGGCGGTACCCCCTGGCGGGGGCACCCGCCTGCAAGAAGGGAGGCAGAACGATGGGCGAGGAAAAACTACGTATCCTGCGCATGCTGCAGGAAGGGAAGATCACGGTGGACGAGGCCACCCGGCTGCTCGGGGCCCTGGGGGCCAGCGGGAAAGAGGAGGTGAGTGCCGGCGCCACCACAGCCACCACCGCCACCCGGGGTCGCACTCCCTGGCTGCGGATCAAAGTCATGAACGCCGAGACCGGTCGCACCATGGTAAACGTGAACCTGCCCTTGAGTTTGCTCACCGTGGGGCTGGGCATTGCCAAGCGCTTTGCTGATATCCCCGAACTGGACAAGATTGACCTCGATGAAATCCTGGCGGCCGTCCGGGAAGGAGCCCCCGGGAAGATCATAGAAGTCGAAGACGAAGAGGACGGGGAGCGGGTGGAGATTTCCATCGAGTAGCGCTTCCCGGTAGCGTGGCTTCCTCTGGCGCCGCGATCCTGGCTACGGGTTCGCGGTAGCCGGCGACATGGGGACCCGGTGAAAGAGAGAGGGGCGAGGCGGTTGAAATCTCTCCTGCGGCGGTGGCTCTTGAATGCGGTGGGATTGCTCATCCTCCCTTACATCGTGGCAGGCATCGAGGTGCGGGGCATCTGGGCGGCGGTACTGGCCGCCGCGGTGCTGGGCCTGGTGAACGCCCTGGTGCGTCCCTTCCTCCTGCTCCTATTCCTGCCCCTCAACCTGCTCACCCTGGGGCTGTTCACCCTGGTACTGAATGCCTTGCTGCTCTGGCTGGTCGCGGCTCTGGTGCCCGGGTTCAGCGTATCCGGTTTTCTGGCTGCTCTGGTGGGGGCGCTGGTGCTGACCGTGGTGAGCGGCCTTGCCTCCTGGCTCGTGGCTTCCTGACCGCATGTGACGCCGGCTGTACCCCGTGCTGCCGGTATGGGGTGCGGGCGGGACCAGGCTGCGGGAGGGTTAATCCGGAGGTGGTGATGGTGGCAGGGGTGCACCTGGTACAGACGGGGTTGCCCATCCGCCTGGGGGACGGGGCGCAGCTCTTTTTCAACGGGGGGTTGCCTGCGGTGGAGCCGTCCCGGCGATCCTGGGAGGAGTTGCGCCCGGTGCTGAAGGATCCCGCGAGTTGCCCTGCGGGTACGGCTTACCTGATGTACCGGGACATCTGCTGGCCGCGGGACAGGGAGCGCCTGGAGGAACACCGCTTGCGGTACGACCTCACCGTGATCCCAGCGGCGCGGGCGGGGCGGGAGCCGGTGCGCACGCACGGTCATTACCATGCCCCGGTGCCGGGGGCAGACCTCACGTATCCGGAACTTTACCAGGTGGTGCACGGGCAGGCCTGGTTCCTGTTGCAGAAGCCGGGCCGGGGAGGCGCGGACGAGGTGGTGGTGGTGAAGGCCCGCGCTGGCGACTACGTCCTGGTGCCTCCCGGGTACGGGCATGTGACCATCAACGTGGGGCCAGTGGCCCTGGTCATCGCCAACTGGGTGGAACGTCACTTCCCCTCGTCTTTTTCCGAGATGCGGGCGCGGGGCGGGGCTGCGTATCATGTGCTGCAGGGGCCGGGGGGGCTGGATCTGGTTCCCAATCCGGCCTACGGTGAGCCAGTTCCCCTCCGGGTGGTCGATGCTTTCCCCATACGCAGCCTGGCGCTGGAGGATGGCCATCCCTCCTATCCCGTGGGAGCCGGAGATCCCGCCCGGCTGGCCTTCCTGGTGGACCCCGGCCGTCACCGGGAGGTGCTGGCGCAGGCCTGGCGGGAAGGGGGTCTACTCCCCTGAGCCGGCCAATAGCAACCGTTGACCGCCAGGCCCGGTGCCGGGAAACGCTCCGGGAAGGGCTGGCCTCGGTGGCCAGTGCCTGGGAGGGGTGGACCCTGGCGGCGGACTACCACACCCACACCCGCTTCAGCCACGGCCAGGGGAGTATCCTGGACAACGTGGCTGCCGCTGCCCGGGCTGGTCTGGCCGAACTGGGGATTTGCGACCACGGGCCCGCCCTGCTATTCATCGGATTGCGGTCCGAGGAGCGCCTGGCGCAAATGCGCCGGGAGGTGGAGGAGGCCCGGGTGCGTTACCCATCGGTGAAGGTGTTGCTGGGGATGGAGGCCAACGTGATATCCCCCGCGGGTGACCTGGACATCTCCGAACGTGCCATCTCGCGGCTGGATATCCTGCTGGTGGGACTGCATCCTCAGATCCGGCCGTCCCTGTGGAAGGGAGCATGGCCCCTTGTGTGGAACAACGCGGTGGCGGCAATCGCCCGGCTCGCCCGGGGACGGGTCCACGGGCGGGCCGCGGGCGGGAGGTCTGTCCGCCGGTGGATGGGGGCGGAGGGGCGGGCACGTAGCCTGAATACCAGAGCCCTGGTAGGGGCGGTGAGGCGTTACCCGGTGATGGCGGTCACCCACGCCGGGCTGAAGATGGACGTGGACATGGAAGAGTTGGCGGCGGCATGTGCCGAACGGGGGACGGCCATCGAAATCAACAGCCTGCACGGGTATCCGACCCCGGAGGATCTGGAAGTGGCGATGCGGTACGGCGTGCGGTTCATCATTTCGTCGGATGCCCATTCACCTAGCCGGGTGGGGTGCCTGCAGGCCGGTCTGGAACGGGCGCGGGCGGCGGGGATCGCGCCCCACCTGGTGTGGAACGCGCGGCCCCCGGCCAGAGCGGCGAGCCCCCGTGGCGCGTGCGAACTGAGAGGAGAGGAGAGGCCATCGCAGAGAACCAGATGAGCCAGCTGGTGATCATCACCGGCCTTTCCGGGGCGGGCAAGTCGCTGGCGGTCCGCACACTTGAGGACCTGGGTTTTTTCTGCGTGGACAACCTGCCCCCCGAGCTAATACCCAAGTTCGCGGAGTTGTGCCAGCAGGGCAGGTTGCAGCGGGTCGCCCTGGTGGTTGACATCCGTGGCGGTGAATTCTTCGGCGAGGTCTTCTCTGCCCTTGAGCACCTTGAGGCGGTGGGCCTCCCCTATCGCATCATCTTCCTGGAAGCTTCTGACGAAGTGCTGGTACGCCGTTACAAGGAAACGAGGAGGCGGCATCCCCTCGCCCCTCACGGGGGCATTCTCGAGGGCATCCAGGAGGAGCGGCGGCGCCTGCAGGAATTGCGGGGCAGGGCTCACATCGTCCTGGACACTTCCGACCTTTCTCCCCAGAAGCTGCGCGAGGAAGTGATGCAGCTTTTCGCCGGGCGGCGGCGGGGTCTGATCGTGGTGGTGAGGACCTTCGGGTACAAGCACGGGATACCCCTCGACGCCGACCTGGTGCTCGACGTGCGCTTCTTACCCAACCCCAATTACGTGGACTCCCTGCGTGATCTGGACGGAACCGACCCCCGGGTAAGGGATTACGTCCTGCGCTGGCCGGTTTCCCGGCGCTTCCTGCGGCTCCTCGGGGGTTTGTTTCGCTTCCTCCTCCCCCAGTACGTGGCCGAGGGCAAGACCCAGCTCACAGTAGCAGTGGGATGCACCGGCGGCCGGCACCGTTCCGTGGTGGTGGCCGAGTACCTCGCGGACTTCTTTCGCCGGCTGGGCCATACCGTGCTGACGGAACACCGGGACATCGGCGAGGAGTGAGCCGCATGGCCGGCGGGCGGCGCCTGCGCATCGTGGCCATAGGTGGGGGGACGGGGCTCTCCACTCTCCTGCGGGGCCTGAAGTCTCATCCCGTTGACATCACCGCCATCGTGACCGCCTCCGACGACGGAGGCAGTTCGGGGAAGTTGCGCGGGCAATTAGGGGTGCCTCCGCCCGGTGATATCCGCAACTGCCTGGTGGCGCTGGCAGAAGCGGAGCCCCTCATGCAGGAACTGTTTCAGTACCGGTTCCCTGCCGGTTCCGAACTGGGTGGCCACAGCCTGGGGAACCTGCTCCTGGCAGCCCTGACCCAACTGACGGGGGATTTCGAGCAGGCGGTGGCCCTGTGCAGCGGGGTGCTCAAGATCAGGGGTCAGGTGCTGCCGGCCACCCGCGATCCCGTGGTGCTGGGGGCTGAGCTTCAGGACGGGAGCGTGGTGCGCGGGGAGACGGTGGTTACCACTTGCGGGCCCAGAGTGCGCCGTTTATTCCTGGAGCCGGCGGGGGCAGAACCGCTTCCCCAGGCCCTGGAGGCCCTGGAGGCGGCGGATGCCATCGTCCTGGGGCCCGGCAGCCTGTACACGAGTGTGATTCCGCCGTTGCTGGTGGAGGGTCTGCGGCAGGCGGTGTGCCGGACGCAGGCCCTGCGTATTTACGTGTGCAATGTGATGACCCAACCGGGAGAGACGGACGGGTATTCGGCCTCCCGGCACGTCGAGGTGCTGTTCGGGCAGGTGGGGGCTCAGGTGGCAGACGTGGCTGTCGTCAACGTGCAGCGCCCCCATCCCGACCTCCTGGTCCGCTACCGGGTGCAGGGAGCACAGCCGGTGGTCGCTGACCCCGAAGTTATGCGCAGCATGGGATTGCGGGTGGTGAAGGGCAGGTTGCTTCAGGAGGGCGACTGGGTGCGGCACCACCCGGAGCGCCTGGCACGGGTGGTGGTGGGTCTGGCAGGTGGTGCGCAGCGGAGGCGGTTGTGGCAGAATTAAGACATTGTCCGCCGGCGCGCGAAGTGCTAAACTCAAGCTAAACCCGGGCGGGGGGCCTGGATTGTCCTTCACCGTTCAGGTAAGGGAAGAACTGGCGCGGGTGATACCCGAGCGCTCCTGTTGCCGGCGGGCGGAGCTCCTGGCCCTCTGGTGGTACGGCCGCCGGCAGGGCTCCTGGCTGGTGGAGAGTGCGGCCACCGCGCGTAAGGTGGTACGTCTCAGCAGGGGAGCCTGGGGCGCGCCTCCCAGGGTGCAGACGGTTCGGGCTGGGAACCATTACCGGTTCCTGGTTTCTCCGCCCGTTGCCCTGCCGGCCCTGGGAGAACCGGAGAGCATGCCCCGTGCGTGGTGCTGCCGGCGCTCTTTCCTGCGCGGCGTGTTCCTGGCATCGGGCTGGGTGGCCGACCCGGGACGGGGGAACCACCTGGAACTGGTGTTTCCTTCCCGGGAAGCAGCCGAGGGAGTGCTGGCCCTGCTCCAGGAGGAGCGTTTGCCCGCCAGGCTGGCTCGCCGGCAGGGGGGCTATCTCATTTACCTGAAAGACGGGGAGCAGGTTTCCCGCTTTCTCACCTTGGCGGGCGCGTACCAGTCTGTCATGCGTTTCGAAAACGTGCGCGCCCTGAAAGAAGTCAAGAACCTGGTGAATCGGCTTGTGAATGCGGAAACGGCCAACCTGGGCAAAGTGGTGGAAGCCTCCTGGCGGCAGGTCGAGGACATCCGGGCCATCCTTGCCGCCGGCATGTGGGACCAGCTCCCCCGTGCCCTCCAGGAAGTGGCTCTGGCGCGCCTGCGCTATCCCGAGGTGAGCCTGCGGGAACTGGGCGAGACCCTGCAGCCCCCCGTGGGGAAGTCGGGTGTGAACCACCGCCTGCGCCGGCTCCATTGGTGGGCAGACCGGGCGCGGTCAGCAGGAATCGGCGAAGGTGTATGGAAATGATAGTGGGTGTTGCAAATACCTTGAGGATAACTGCTTTTTTGCCTGCCTTTGTTACCAAACGAACAATCCCCGGGACTCAGGTGTCAAACGGGGCGGGCGTGGAGGGAGGGCAGAGAGGGTGACGAAAGCCGTGCTGGATCTCGCGGTGGGGATGGAGCCCGGCTTCTTGCGTGAGGTGGAGGAGGAGGCGGGAACGAGAGTATCGCTTTGCTATCAGTGTGGGAAGTGCGCCGCTTCCTGCCCGGTTTCCTTTGTGATGGACCTGGAGCCATATCAGGTTATCAGGTTGGTCCAGTTGGGTGCCCGGGACGAAGTGCTGCGTTGCCGGACCATCTGGCTGTGCGCCTCCTGTACGGCCTGCACGGAGCGTTGCCCGCGGGAGGTGGACGTGGCTGCCACCATGGATGCCCTGCGCGCGCTGGCCGGCAGGTACGGGTACCGGCCCGCCGAGGGTCCCATCGCCGTCTTCCACGAGCTTTTCCTTGACAACGTGCGCGCGACGGGCCGACTGCACGAGCTGGGACTGATGGCCCGGTACAAGTTGAGAAGCGGCGACCTCTTCTCCGACCTGGACGTGGGGCTGCCCATGATGCGCCACGGTAAGCTGGCACCTCTGCCCCACCGCATCCGCGGCATCGACCAGGTCCGGGCGCTGTTTGCCCGCGTGCGGGCCGTGGAAGTGGCCCGCGCCGGGGGTGCGACGCCGGGTCAGGAAGCGCCGGGCGACCGGGCACCATCTGCTGCCGACCGGAAAGGAGGGGAGGTACGGTGAAGTACGCCTATTTCCCCGGCTGTTCCCTCTCAGGCACCGCCCGCGAGTACGACCGTTCCACCCGGACGGTGGCCCGGGTCCTGGGGCTGGAGCTGGAGGATATCCCCGACTGGTCCTGCTGCGGTGCCACTTCGGCCCACGCCACCAGCAAGTTACTCAGCCTGGCCCTACCGGCCCGCAGCCTGGCCCGGGCGGACCAGATGGGGCTGGACGTGGTGGCTCCCTGCGCGGCCTGCTTCAACCGCCTGCGCACCACCGTGCACGCCGTGCGTTCCGACCGCAGGGTGCGTCAGCAGGTGCAGGAGGTCCTGGGGGAGGATTACGGGGCTCGCTCCCAGGTGTACGCCCTCCCCGACGTGATCGTGAACCGATACGGGTTGGAGGGTATCACTGCCCGCCTGAAGAAGACGCTGGGGGGCATGAAGGTGGCCTGTTACTACGGCTGCCTGCTGGTGCGCCCGTCGGCGGTGATGGAGTTCGACGACCCCGAGGATCCCCAGACCCTGGACCGCCTGGTGCGGGCCCTGGGCGGGGAACCGGTGGTGTGGCCGGCCAAGACCGAGTGTTGCGGGGCATCCCTCAGCATTACCCGCACCCGCGTGGTCTGGCAACTGGCTGCGCAGATCCTCACCGCCGCCCAGAAGGCGGGGGCCGAGGCCATCGTGGTGGCCTGTCCCTTCTGCCAGTCCAACCTGGACATGCGCCAGGTCCAGGCCCAGAAGTGGAGCGGGCGGCGGTGGAACATCCCGGTGTACTACTTCACCCAGCTCCTGGGGGTGGCTCTAGGGCTGCCGCCCTCCGAACTGGGGCTGGACAGCCATTTCGTGGACCCTCTCGGGGTCCTGCGCCAGAAGGCGCTGGTGTGAGGGGGGCGGGGCATGAAGCGCATCGGTGTATTCCTGTGTCACTGTGGGTCGAACATCGCGGGGACGGTGGACATCGACCGCCTCCAGGAAGCCGTGCGGAAGATGCCGGGCGTAGTGTACGTGGAGCAGAACAAGTACACCTGCTCCGAGCCCGGCCAGGAGCAGATACGCAAGGGGATCAAGGAGCATCGCCTGGACCGGGTGGTGGTGGCGGCCTGCTCGCCCCGCATGCATGAGAACACCTTCCGGCGCACGGTGGAGTCGGCCGGCCTCAACCCCTACCTCCTGGAGATCGCCAACGTGCGGGAGCACTGTTCGTGGGTGCACCGGGACCGGGAGGAGGCTACCGCCAAGGCCATCGACCTGGTGCGCCGGGCGGTGGCCAAGGTGGTGTTCAACCGGCCCCTCCAGAAGGCCTCCATCCCCGTGGAGAAGCGAGCTCTCGTGATCGGCGGGGGCATCGCCGGCATCCAGGCAGCCCTTGACATCGCTGACGCCGGCCACGAGGTGTGGCTGGTGGAGAAGGAGCCATCCATTGGGGGGCGCATGGCCCAACTGGACAAGACCTTCCCCACCCTGGACTGCTCCCTGTGCATCCTCACCCCCAAGATGGTGGACGTTGCCCAGCACCCCAACATCCGCCTGCTCACTTATTCCCAGGTGGAGCAGGTGTCGGGCTATGTGGGCAATTTCGAGGTCACCATCCGCAAGAAGGCCCGCTCCGTGGACGAGTCCAAGTGCACCGGTTGTGGTTCCTGCTGGGCCAAGTGCCCCCATAAGGTGCCCTCGGAGTTTGACCTGGGGCTGGGCCAGCGCAAGGTGATATACGTCCCCTTCCCCCAGGCCGTGCCCAACAAGCCGATCATCGACCGGGAACACTGTGTTTATTTCAAGACCGGCAAGTGCCGGGTGTGCGAGCGGTTCTGCCCGGCAGGAGCCATCGACTTCAGTCAGGAAGACGAGCTGATCACGCAACGCTTCGGAGCTATCGTGGTGGCCACCGGCTTCGACCTCTTCGACCACGCGCGGTACGGGGAATACGGGACGGGCCGGGATCCCGACGTGATCAGCGGGCTCCACTTCGAGCGGCTGGTGAACGCCTCCGGTCCCACCGAGGGGAAGATCAAGCGGCCGTCCGACGGCAAGGTGCCGCGCAGTGTGGTGTTCGTCACCTGCGTGGGCTCCCGCGATGACCGCAAGGGGATCAGCTACTGTTCCCGGGTGTGCTGCATGTACACGGCCAAGCACGCCATCCTGCTTTCCGAGAAAGTGCCCGGGTGCCGGAGCTACGTGTTCTACATGGACATGCGCACCCCCGGCAAGGGGTACGAGGAGTTCTACAAGCGTTCCCAGGAGATGGGTACGCGGTACATCCGGGGACGGGTGGCCCGCATCTGGCGCGAGGGCGACCACCTGGTGGTACAGGGCGAGGACACCCTGCTGGGGCGCAAGGTGCGGGTGGAAGCCGACATGGTGGTGCTGGCCACCGGCATCACACCGCGCCGGGACGCCGGTGAACTGGCCCGCACCCTGGGGATTTCCTACGACCAGTACGCCTTCTTCAATGAGGCCCACCCCAAGCTGCGCCCGGTGGAAACCAATACGGCCGGTATCTACCTGGCCGGGTCGTGTCAGGGTCCCAAGGACATCCCGGATGCCGTGGCCCAGGCCAGCGGGGCGGCGGCCAAGGTAACGGCCATGTTCTCCAGGGACACCCTGACCGCCGATCCCCTCATCGCCGCCGTCAACGAGGCCATCTGCTCGGGCTGCCTGTGGTGCAAGCCCATCTGTCCGTACCGGGCCATCGACGAGAAGGTCATCACCGAGCGGGTGCGCGGACGCACGGTCAGCCGGCGGGTGGCCACGGTGAACGCCGGCCTCTGCCAGGGGTGCGGGGCCTGCACGGTGGCCTGCCGGGACGGTGCCATGAACCTCCTGGGATTCTCCAACGAACAGGTGCTGGCGGAGGTGGAAGCGCTATGTCGCTGAATGCCCAAAGCGCCCGGGCCACCCATGGCCCCGCGGCGGGGGCCGCCAACGACCCCGCGGCGGGGGCCGGTTGGGAGCCCCGGATCATAGGCTTCTGCTGCAACTGGTGTTCCTACGCGGGGGCGGACCTGGCCGGCACCAGCCGCCTGGAGTACCCCCCCACCATCCGGGTCATCAGGGTTCCCTGCTCGGGCCGGGTCAACCCCCAGTTCATCGTGCGTGCCTTCCAGAAGGGGGCCGACGGTGTCCTGGTGGCAGGGTGTCACCCGGGGGATTGCCATTACTCCACTGGCAACTACTTCACCCGCCGGCGCCTGCAGGTGGCCCGTCGCTTCCTGGAGTACCTGGGGATAGACCCCCGGCGGCTGCGGGTGACCTGGGTGTCGGCGTCCGAGGGCCAGAAGTTCGCGGACACGGTGCGGGAGATGACGGAAGAGATCAGGGCCCTGGGGCCCAACCGCGTGATGAGGGATGAGCCATGAGCGGGGAAATGCGGGCCACAAACGGGGAACTGCGGGAGAAGGTGGCCGGCCTGCTGGCGGCTGGGCAGGTGAGGGTTTTTCTGGGGTACCGGGCGGGGCGCACGCCCCTGCGGGTGAGGCCTCACCACGTGCTGGGGCCCGAGCAGGCTGATGATCTGGTGTGGAATGAGTTCTGTGCCCCCTCCCTGGCCAAGTACCTGCTGGACGAGCAGGAGGACGAAGGTCGGGTGGGGGTGCTGGTGAAAGCGTGCGACCTCCGGGCCACGAGGCGCCTGGTGGCTGACCGCCGCCTGGACCGCGAGCGCGTCCTCCTGGTGGGGGTAGCGTGTCCAGGGATGGTGGACGCCCGGAAGGTGGAATCGCTGCACCCGGGTCCCATAGTGGAGGCGGGGGTGAGGGACGGGAAACTGGTGCTCCAGACCAGCACCGGCGAGGTGAAGGAGCTCCCGCGGGAGGAGTACCTGCTGGATCGCTGCCTGCACTGCGAAGATCCCAACCCCCGGGATGTGGACCTGGTGGTGGGCCCCGAAGTCGCCCCCCGGCCGGCCCGTACCCGGGACTACGCTGAGGTAGCGGAGATACTGGCCATGCCGCTGGCAGAGCGGGCGGCGTACTGGGACCGGCAGTTCTCCCGTTGCGTGCGCTGCTTTGCCTGCCGCAACGTGTGCCCGGCGTGCAGTTGCCGGGAGTGCTGCTTCGACGTCTGGGAGCCCATGTGGCTCAGCCGCGAGGTCAGTGTGTCCGAGCAGTACATGTTCCACTTCACCCGGGCCTTCCACGTGGCGGGAAGGTGCGTGGATTGCGGGGAATGCGAGCGGGTGTGCCCGGTCGGGATCCCGCTCATGAAGCTCAACCGGGCCCTGCAAAAGGAAATCCAGGAACTGTTCGGGGTCGAGCGGCCCTGGGATCCCGACGAGAAGGAACCCCTGGCCATGTACGCACCCGGCGACCCCGACTTCCACTGAGGGGGGTGGGCTGATGAGGCGCCTTGATCGTAAGGACCTGCGTGCTTTCCTGGACAAGTTGGCCTCCACCGCTTCCCTGGTGGCTCCAGTGCGGGAAGACGGGGTGGTGGTGTTCCGGCCGGTGTCGTCCGGTGAGCAAGTGATATTCGACTACGTCAACCCGGTGCGTTCCGCCAAGGAGCTGTTCTTCCCCCAGAGTGAGGTCATGTTCCGGTTCCAGCCTTCCCCGGCCGCCACCATCGTGCCCGTCCAGCCCGAGCAGCAGGTGGTCCTGTTCGGGATACGGCCGTGCGATCTGGCGGCCCTTTCCCTGCTGGACCGGGTATTCCTGGGGGGCGACTACCGGGACGCTTACTGGGGCAAGCGCCGGGATCTCACCACCCTGGTGGGGGTGGCCTGCCAGCAGCCGGACGAATCCTCCTGCTTTTGCACCGCCTTCGGCATCACCCCCGGCACGGGCGAGGGCGCCGACGTCATGCTCTACCCGGCCGAGGAGTGGCTGGGAGTGGAGGTGCTCACCCCGCGCGGCCAGGCGCTGCTGGAGCGGGCCGGGATGTCCCTGGGGGAAGCAGGGGACGAGGGCGAGCGCCTGAAGCAGGAGTACCTTGGCAAGACCGTGCCCCTGGGCGACCGGATAAGCCCGGACCAGCTCTGGAAGGCACTGGACGACCGCTTCGATGATCCTTACTGGCAGGAGGCATCCCGGCGCTGCCTGGGCTGCGGGATCTGCACCTACCTGTGTCCCACCTGCCACTGTTTCCTGGTCACCGACGTGGCCAAAGGGGAAGACGGGGTCAGGCTGCGTTGCTGGGATAGCTGCCAGTTCAGGGACTTCCTGCTCATGGCCGGGGGACACAACCCCCGTCCCACCAGGAAGGAGCGGACCCGCCAGCGCTTCATGCACAAGCTCGTTTACTTCGTGCAGCGGTACGGGCAGTACCTGTGCACGGGGTGCGGGCGCTGCGTGGCCCACTGTCCGGTGGGACTCGACATGGCCACCGTGATCGCTGACCTGCGGGGGGTGACTCAGCATGCCTGATGCCACGTTGCCGGCTGGGGCCGTGCCGGACAAAGACGCCGGTGCGGCGATGAATCCCATGATGCCCCACCTGGCCACCATCGAGGAAATCATCCCCGAGACGGCATCCGGAGACGTGAAGACGTTCCGGGTTAACTTCTCTGACCCCGGGGTGGCGTTTTCCCACCTGCCGGGCCAGTGTGCCATGGTCTCCGTGTTCGGGGTGGGGGAGGCGATGATCTCCATCAGCTCCAGCCCCACCCGGCCCCGTCCCCTGGAACTGGCCGTCAAGCAAGTGGGACGGCTCACCACCCGCCTGCACGAGATGGAGCCGGGGGATGTGATCGGCATCCGCGGGCCCTACGGCAACCACTTCCCGGTGGAAGAGATGAAGGGCAAGGATCTCCTGTTCATCGGGGGCGGGATCGGCCTGGCCCCTCTGCGCTCGCTGATCAATTACGTTCTGGACAACCGCGCCCAGTACGGTAAAATAGACATTATCTACGGGGCCCGCTCCCCGGGGGACCTGTGCTTCAAACGGGAGCTGTACGACGTATGGCCCTTTGCGCCCGACACCAGGGTGCTCCTGACCGTGGACCGCGGAGACGAGGAGTGGAAGGGAGCAGTGGCCCTGGTCCCGCACTTCCTCGAGCAGGTTCATCCCGAGCCGGAAGGCAAGATCGCCATCACCTGCGGGCCGCCCATCATGATAAAATTTACCCTGGAGTCCCTCAAGAAACTGGGATTCTCTGATGAGCAGATTATCACCACGCTGGAACTCAAGATGCAGTGCGGCATCGGCAAGTGCGGGCGGTGCAACATCGGCTCCCGGTACGTATGCCTGGACGGGCCCGTGTTCACCCTGGCTCAACTCAAGACGATGCCCGCCGAATACTGAGGTGGGTGAAACAGTGGAGGCCAGCGCTGCCACGGGGAGTGCCCCTGCTCTCCCCCGTAATCCATTGCGTGTGCCTTTCCGGGGTGCCCGGTGGGCGTTCCTCGCCCGGGAGATGGAGATGGTGCATGAGTGGATCCGGGTCACCCTGGAGAGTCCCCAGGGGCTGATGGGGGAAGCGGGGCGGCATCTCCTGCGGGGGGCGGGCAAGCACCTGCGCCCCGGGCTGGTCCTCCTGTGTGCCCGGCTCGGTAAGTACCACCCCCGGCGGGTGATCCCTGTGGCGGCGGCCGTGGAGCTGGTTCACATGGCCACCCTGGTGCACGACGACGTCATCGATGGTTCTCCCCGGCGCCGGGGGTGGCCGACCGTGCACGTGACCTGGAACGATCGGGTGGCGGTGCTCCTGGGCGATTATCTTTTCTCCCGTGCCCTCACCCTGGGATCCCGCTACGGTGGCCAGGAGGTGGTGGACCTCCTGGCCAGCGCGGTGGAAGAGATGTGCAAGGGGGAGATGGATCAGGAAGCCCACCGCTTCGATCCCGAGCAGAGCGAGGAGCAATACCTGGCCCGCATCGGCCGCAAGACGGCCCGCTTCATCGCCGACTGCTGCCGCGCCGGGGCGATGCTGGGACAGGCTCCTGCCGCTGTTGTGGATGCGGTGGGGGAATACGGCTACAGCCTGGGCCTTGCTTTCCAGATCGTGGACGACGTCCTGGACTTCACGGGGTCGGGCGCCGAGATGGGCAAGCCGGCGGGCAGCGACTTGCGCGAGGGTGTGCTCACCCTGCCGGTCATATATGCCCTGGCCGGAGAGCATGGGCCCTGGATAACAGAGGTGATCCGGGCGCGGCGGTTTGGGGAGGAAGAATTGAGTCGGTTGAGAAATATCCTTCAAGAAGGTGGTCACCTGGAACGGGCCCGTGAACTGGCTCGCTCCCTGAAGGAAGAGGCCCTGCAGGCACTGAGATGCCTGCCCCCCGCACGGGTTACCGCGCTCCTCGGGGAAGCGGCCGAATTCGTGGTTGAGCGGAGGTTTTAGGAAGATGGGTAACAGGTCTCCCGACCTGCGCATCCCGGAAGCCGCCATCAGGCGGCTCCCCGTGTACCTGAGGGTGCTGGAGGAACTGGCAGAAGACGGGGTGGACGTGGTTTCTTCAGCCGATCTGGCCGCCCGGGTGGGCGTCACTCCGGAACAAATCCGCAAGGACCTGGCCTACTTCGGGGCTTTCGGTACCCGGGGGGTCGGGTACGATCCCGTTCTGCTGGGGCGCAAACTCAAGCGCATCCTGGGCCTGACCGCCGAGGTGCCGGTAGCCCTGGTGGGGGCGGGCAACCTGGGAACGGCCCTGGCCCGGCATAACCTGGCCCGGCACAAGGAAGTTCGTATCACCGCCATTTTCGACCGGGACTGGGATAAGGTGGGTAAGTCCATAGCCGGCGTGGAAATTCTCCCTCTGGAGGATATGGAGAAGGAAATCCGGGCGCAGGGCATCAAGATGGCCATCATCGCCGTCCCCCCTGGCGAGGCCCAGGCGGTGGCGGATCGGCTCATGGACGCCGGGATAGAGGCCATCCTGAATTTCTCTCCGGCCAAGCTGCAGGCCCGGCCGGGCACGTATATCCAGAACATCGACCTGATGACCGAACTGCAGGCGCTGGCTTACTACACCACCCTGCGCGACGCAGGGGAAGGGTGAGGGGTATTGGCATCTCCCCTGTGGCTGGTGTCGGCTTCCTGGGTAGACTGGCTGCGCTACCTGGTGGACATCGCCGCCGTCGCCGTCATCTTTTACTGGGGGTTCCGCCTGGTGCGGGGCACCCGGGCAGTCCAGCTCATCAAAGGCATGGTGGTACTGTTCGTGGCAGGAGCTGTTTCTGACTGGTTGGAACTGACCACCCTCAAGTGGCTGTTCGACCAGGCGCAGATCGCTCTGCTGGTAGCCCTGCCCGTGGTGTTCCAGCCCGAGTTGCGCCGGGCCCTGGAGCAACTGGGCCGGGGCAGCATTTTCGGGCGCGACTGGTTCGTGCACTCGTACAGCAGCCGGGCTCTGGATGAAGTGGCCAAAGCGGTGGGGGTGCTCTCCCGGGAGAAAGTGGGTGCCCTCATCGTGCTCGAGCGAGCCACCCGGCTGGGGGAATACGTGGAGACGGGCATCCGCCTCGACGCCGCGGTGTCGTCGGAGTTGCTGGTGAACGTCTTCATCCCGAACACTCCCCTGCACGACGGGGCGGTGATTGTTTCCGGCGACCGGGTGCTGGCGGCTGCGTGCTTCCTGCCCCTGGCGGAGGCCACTCGCCTGGGGACGGAACTGGGGGCGCGTCACCGGGCGGCGGTGGGGATCAGCGAGCGCTCCGACGCGGTGGCGGTGGTGGTGTCGGAGGAAACCGGGCAGGTGGCGGTGGCCGCGGAAGGGAAGCTGGTGCGGAACGTGGATCCCGCCGGCCTGCGCGAGATGCTGGATGCGTTTTTCCCGTCTGAGCCGCGCTTCTTGCGCCGTCCCTGACCGGGCGCTGACCCGAGGTGCTGGTGGTGAACAGCATCGATCGCTGGCTGGAAAAAGACGTGACCTTGAAGATCCTGGCGGTGGTGCTCGCTCTCCTCCTCTGGGTACGGGTGGGTTCCGGGCAGAGTCCGGCGGTTTCCGTGACCCTGTCCGGGGTGACTCTGCGTGCCACCGGGGTGCCGGGCGAGCTGGCGGTGGCGGAGATCCGCCCGCAAAGGGTGGACGTCACCGTGCGCGCCCCCCGCACCATGCTCGACCGCCTGGACCCCGATGCCCTGCGAGCCGAAGTTGACCTCACCGGGGCGGGGGCGGGGCAGTTTTCCCTGCCCGTGACAGTCAAGGTTCCCCGGGGGGTGCAGATAGTCGAGGTATCCCCCACCTATGCCCGGGTCACGGTGGACTACCTGGCAGAACGCCGGGTACCCGTGCAGGTGCACGTGGTGGGCGTGGTGGGCGAGGACTACCGGGTAGAGTCCCCCCTGCCCAGCCCCGCAGAAGTACTGGCCTGCGGTCCCCGGGGGCAGGTGCTGCAGGTGCGTTACGCCCTGGGCGAGGTTGACGTGACGGGAGCCACTGCCGACTTTTCTCGCACGGTGAGCCTGCGGCCTGTGGACGCCCAGGGTCGGGAAATCACCGGGGTGGCGCTGAAGCCGGCCGGGGTGGATGTGCGGTTCAGCCTGGTCAGGCTTCCCCCGGCCAAAGAAGTACCTGTGCAGGCGGACATCCAGGGGCAGCCTCCGCTGGGGTACCGGCTGCGCGAGGTGGTGGTGAGTCCTTCCCGCATCAGGGTACGGGCCCCCCAGGAGCGGCTGGATGCCCTGGAATGGGTGAGCACGCGCCCGGTTTCTCTGGAAGGGCTGAGCGGGGATACCGAGCGGGAGGTCGCGGTAGCCCTGCCCGCGGGCGTGGTGATGGCCGACCCCCCGACCGTGCTGGTCTACCTGCAGATAGTGGAAGACGTGGGTGACAAGGAATTCCCCGGCCTGGGCGTGGCCGTGCGCAACCTTCCCCAGGGGATGACGGCCTCCTGCCAGCCTGCCCAGGTGAAGGTCACCGTGCGCGCGCGCAAGGACCTGCTGGAGGGCCTGAGCCCCAAGGCCTGGGTGGACGGCAGTGGCGAAGCCGGGGAACGGCGAGTAACCGTGCAGGTGGAGGTACCCCCGGGTGTGGAAATCATGGGGGTGGACCCGGCCGAGGTGACCCTCACCACCACAAGGTAGTAGCCGGATGCATCGCCGCGTGCACGGGGACGCGGGGTCTGCTTGCGCGACGCGGGGCATCTGCGCGGACGCGGCGCTGTGAGGGAGGCCCCCGTGACCGGCAACGCAATAGGTTGGTGAATATTATGGAGGAAGAAGCGAGGGGGTCTGGTTGCTCTTCGGAACTGACGGGGTGCGCGGGATAGCGAATGTGGAACTCACTCCGGAGCTGGCCTTCCGCGTGGGGCGGGCGGCCGCGGCCGTACTGGCGGGAGGAGGCCGTCCCCGTTTCGCGGTGGGAAGGGACACCCGCCTGTCGGGGCACCTCTTGCAGAGTGCCCTGGTGGCCGGTATGCTTTCCGCGGGAGCGGACGTGCTGGACCTGGGGGTGATCACCACCCCCGGGGTGGCATACCTCACCCGGCACCTGGGTTGCCAGGGCGGAGCCGTGGTTTCCGCTTCCCACAATCCCGCCGAGTACAACGGGATCAAACTCATCTCGGCTGAGGGGTACAAGTTCCCCGATGAGGTGGAGGAGAAGATCGAAGCCCTCGTCCTGGGTGCGGACAGTCTGCCCCGCCCGGCCGGAAGCGGAGTGGGCCGGCTGGAAGATGCGCGCGCGGCGCGCGGGCAGTACATAGAGTACCTGGTGGGTACTGTCCCGGGAGCTTTGCCCGCCCTGCCGGTGGTGGTGGATTGCGCCAACGGGGCCACTGCGGACCTGGCTCCGCAGGTGCTGGGGCGGGTGGGCGCCCGGGTGACGGCCATCAATGTGGAGCCGGACGGGCTGAACATCAATGCGGGATGCGGCTCCACCCACCCGCAGGGCCTGGCGCGCGAGGTGGTGGAGCGGGGGGCTCAGGCGGGGGTGGCCCACGATGGCGACGGTGATCGCACCATCGCCGTGGATGAGAAGGGCCAGGTAGTGGACGGGGATGCCATCATGGGCATCCTGGCCCGGGCGTTGCAGCGGGAAGGACGCCTGCGCGGCGGAGCCGTGGTGGGGACGGTGATGTCGAACCTGGGCCTGGAGGTGTTCCTGCGCCAGGCGGGGCTGGGCCTGGTGCGCACCCCCGTGGGCGACCGCTACGTCCTGGAGGAGATGCTGCGGGGCGGGTACAGCCTGGGCGGTGAGCAATCGGGCCACATCATCTTCCTGGACCACGCCACCACCGGTGACGGCATGCTCACGGCCCTGCAACTTCTGTGGGCCCTGGCTCGCTCGGGTGAGAGCCTCTCTGCGCTGGCGGGGCGCATCCCCCGTTACCCCCAGGTGCTCCGCAACGTGAGGCTGCCCAACGGGATGCGCTATCGCCCCACGCCTCGCATCGAGGAGGCCCTGCGGGAAGCCAGGGAGGCACTGGGGGAACGCGGAAGGGTCCTGGTCCGTCCTTCTGGGACGGAGCCCCTGGTGCGTATCATGGTCGAGGGCGTGGACGGGGAGGAGGTGGCCCGGGCGGCAGGCATGCTGGAGGAGGTGATCGCCGGGGAACTTCTGAACAGCACAGCGTGATAGCCATGATTGGTGCAGGCCAGGAGCGCCAGGGCTTCCCACTCCGGGAAGTCGACGAGGATGGGGTTGATCGAAAGGTTCGGCGGATGCCCCACGGTTGACCACGACCGATAGAGGCCTCACAAATCCCAGGAGCGATCCCGGGGACAAAAGGGCCGGGTGGTGAAAGGAGAAGAGGATGTGTGGAATAGTGGGCTACGTGGGCCCGCGGCCCGCGTTGCCTGTGCTGTTGCATGGACTGGCCCGCCTGGAGTACCGGGGATATGATTCGGCGGGAGTGGCGGTGCTGGACAGGGGTACGGTGCGAACCTGCAAACGGGAGGGCAGGCTTTCCCACCTGGAGGGGGCACTTCAGCCCTACCTCAAGGAGTTATCCGCCGGGCGGGACGGTGAGCGAGTACAACTGGGCATCGGGCACACGCGGTGGGCTACCCACGGTGTTCCCTCGGACGAAAACGCCCATCCCCATGGGGACTGCAGCGGACGTTTCTGGGTGGTCCACAACGGGATCATCGAGAACTACCGTGAGTTGAAGGCAGAACTGGAAGCGCAGGGACACGTATTCCGTTCCCAGACGGACACCGAGGTGGTTCCCCACCTCATCGAGAGTTTGTATGAGGGCGACTTCCCCCGGGCGGTGGCGGCTGCTGCCCGCCGCCTGCGGGGGTCTTACGCCCTGGCCGTCATGTCGGCTCTCCACCCCGGCATGCTGGTAGGGGTGAGGCAGGAGAGCCCCCTGGTGGTGGGGCTGGGGGACGGCGAGAACTTCCTCGCTTCCGACGTCCCCGCGCTGCTGGAGTACACCAGGCGTACCTACATCCTGGACGAGGGGGAGATGGCGGTACTGACCCCCACCGGGGTGGAGGTAACCGATCACAGCGGGCGGCGGCTGACCAAGGAAGTGTTCCAGGTAACCTGGGACGCCAGCATGGCCCAGAAAGGTGGCTACCCGCACTTCATGCTCAAGGAGATTCACGAGCAGCCCCAGGCCCTGCGGCAGACGCTGGCCTCCCGCCTGGGCGAGGACGGGGAAGTGCGCGCCGAAGAGGAGGCCCTCGATCCCGCCTGGCTGGGGAAGTTCCGCCGCGTGCATCTGGTGGCGTGCGGCACTGCCTACCACGCGGGGCTGGTGGGCAAGTACCTGCTCGAGGGGTTGGCCCGCCTGCCGGCCGAGGCCGAACTGGCTTCTGAATTCCGTTACCGCCAGCCCCTGGTGGACGGGGATACGCTGGTGGTGGTCATCAGCCAGTCCGGTGAGACCGCCGACACCCGGGCTGCCCTGCGGGAGGCCCGCGCCCGGGGGGCGGGCGTCCTGGCCATCGTCAACGTGGTGGGGAGTTCCATCGCGCGGGAAGCGGAGCGGGTGCTGTACACCTGGGCGGGGCCGGAGATAGCGGTGGCGTCCACCAAGGCGTACTCCTGCCAGGTGGCGGCGCTCACCCTCCTGGCCCTGCACCTGGGCCACCTGCGCGGCACCTTGTCGCCGGACGAGGTGCGGCGTCTGGGCAGGCTCCTGCGCAGCCTGCCCGCGCAGGTCGAGGAAGTGCTGGCCGGCGCCGGCCGCGTCGAGCAGGTGGCCCGCCAGGTGGCCGGGCACCAGGATGTGTTCTTCATCGGCCGGGGCCTCGATTACGCCGTGGCCCAGGAAGCGCAACTGAAGCTGAAGGAGATCTCCTACATCCACGCCGAGGCGTACGCGGCCGGGGAACTCAAGCACGGTACCCTTGCCCTGGTGGTACAGGATACTCCCGTGGTGGCCCTTGCCACCCAGCGTGCCCTGTGGGCCAAGACCATGTCCAACGTGGAGGAGGTGCGTGCTCGGGGCGCCCGCGTGTATCTCTTCACCCCCGCTCCCCTGGCCGCCCAGGCGGCCGCACTCCATGAAACCCAACCTGCTGGATCGGGCGGTCCTCCGGGGCAGGTGGCACAGCCGGGACACGGTGTCGAGGTGGTGCCGCTGCCGCCGGTCGACGAATGGCTGGCTCCCGTGGTGGCTGTCGTCCCTATGCAACTTTTGGCCTATCACGCGGCGGTGGCCCGCGGCTGCGACGTGGACAAACCCCGCAACCTGGCCAAAAGCGTCACCGTGGAATGACTCGCCGGCAGCGGCGAGTTGCAGCGCAGAAACCAAGCCCAGGCGCAAATCGAGGGGGCGGCAGCCAGCCTGGTTGCCGCCCCCGCACCTGCCGGCACCCGGGCGAAGGAAAAAGGGGTGGGGGGGAAGAATAACCAGGGGATGCTGGGTATAGGCCTTGACGTGGTCCGGGTGGGGCGGTGGCGTCGCCTGCTCCGGCGGTACGGGGAACGTATCATATCGCGCCTTTTCACCCCCGAGGAGCTGGACCAGTGCCGCGGCCGCCGTGCCGCCGAGCGTTTGGCCGGGCGGTGGGCGGCCAAGGAAGCTGTAGCCAAGGCTCTTGGTTGCCGTCCCGGACCCTGGCGCGACGTGGTGGTGTTGCGTGGTCGCGACGGCGTTCCCCGGGCGGTGCTCCGGGGGGCGTGGGAGCGAGCGGCGCGAGAGCGGGGGGTCAGATCTTTGCGGATTTCGCTTAGCCACGAGGAGGATGTGGCAGTTGCGGTGGCCCTGGCGCTCGCCGAGCCCGGCGATACCCGTGCGGTGAAGGAGCAATGAAGGCGGTCACCGGCGCCGAAATGCGGGAAATCGACCGGCTCGCCCAGGAAGAGGCCGCCATCCCGGGCCTGGTGCTGATGGAGAACGCAGGCCGGGCGGTTTTTGGACAGGCCCGGGAGATGCTCGGGATTCTGCCGGGGCGCCGGGTGCTGGTGCTGTGCGGCAAGGGCAACAACGGCGGGGACGGTCTGGTGGTGGCCCGGCACCTTTGCCATCACGGGGCGGAAGTGAAGGTCCTGGTAAGCGCCCTCCCGGACGAAGTCAAAGGGGATGCCGCTGCCAACCTGGCCATGGCGCGGGCGGAACAGGCGCTGGCGGGGAGCCATCTCAGTCTGGGTTTTCTGTCCGGGTCGGGATGGCAGGACGAGTTGGCGGGCGAGCTGGCTAGAGCGGACCTGGTGGTGGATGCCCTGCTGGGGACTGGCATCCAGGGGGGCGCCCGCGGTCCCGTGGCCCAGATCATCGAGGCGGTGAACCGGGCCGGGCGCCCGGTACTGAGCGTGGACGTGCCTTCCGGCCTGGATGCCGATACGGGGGCGGTGAGCGGGCCCTGCGTGAGAGCCCGGGTAACCGTGACCCTGGGCCTCCCCAAGGTGGGCCTGCTCGTCTACCCGGGGGCGGAGTATGCCGGCCGGGTGGTAGTTGCCGACATCGGTATCCCCCCCGGGCTGATAGACCGAGTGCACCCTCAGGTGGAACTGCTGGAAGAGGAGCAGGTGGCCGCCTGGTTGCCCCCGCGTCCTGCGGCCGCCCACAAGGGCACCTTCGGACACCTGTGGGTGGTGGCAGGTTCCCAGGGGATGGTGGGGGCGGCAAAGATGGCCGCCATGGCGGGTTTGCGCGGGGGTGCAGGGCTGGTGACCCTCGCCCTGCCCGTGAGGCAGCAGCCGGTGGTGGCGGCAGGGTTGTCCGAAGTCATGACCCGGGGTTTGCCGGAGGAAGAGGGGATGCTCAGCGCTTCCGCCCTGGAGGTGCTCATGGAAGCCGGCCGGGGAGTGGAGGCATGGGCCATAGGCCCCGGGCTGGGGCGTTCCCCCGGGGTGGCCACCCTGGTGCGCGATTTCGTGCGCTGGTGCCCGGCCCCCCTGGTGATCGACGCCGACGGGCTCTGGGCCCTGGGCTCTGACCTGTTGCTCCTGCGGGAGAGGGAACACCCCACCGTGCTCACGCCCCACCCGGGGGAGATGGCCCGCCTCCTTGACACCACGGTGGCCCAGGTCCAGGCCGATCGCGTCCGGGCGGCGCGGGAGGCGGCCCGGCGTTCCGGAGCCGTGGTCGTCCTCAAGGGGGCCCGTTCCCTGGTGGTGACGCCGGCCGGTCAAGTTTACATCAACCCCACCGGCAACGTGGGTATGGCCACCGGGGGTTCCGGTGACGTCCTCACCGGTCTGGTGGGTGCTTTCCTCGCTCAGGGGCTGCCCGCGGAGCGGGCAGCGTGCGTGGGCGTGTTCCTGCACGGGCTGGCCGGTGACATGGCCGCGGAGCGCAGGGGGCGCCTGTCCCTGGTGGCGGGCGACATCCTCGCCTGCCTGCCCCGGGCGGCCCGGCGGCTCGAGCTGGCCGGGCGCCACCGGGCACGGGAGACCGCGGATATGTCCCGGGCGTGAGGCCGTCGACCGGAAAGGGGTGAGCGGCCGCGAGCTTGCGGGCGGTACTGGAACGCAACCTGAGGCCCACCTGGGCGGAAGTAGACCTGGATGCCCTGGCCGCCAACGTCCGGGAACTGGTGCGGGTGGCCGGGGGCAGTCAGGTCATGGCCGTGGTCAAGGCGGACGGATACGGTCACGGGGCCGTGGCGGTGTCCCGCACCGCCGTGGAGGCGGGGGCGCGCTGGCTGGCAGTGGCCTGCCTGGAAGAAGGATTGCATCTGCGCCGGCACGGCCTCACGGCACCCACTCTCGTGCTGGGTTATGTTCCTCCCGAGGAAGCTCGGGCGGCGGTCGAGGCCGACATCGCCTGCTGCGTTTTCGGGGACGAGACGGCGCGTGCCCTGGCCCAGGCCGGCAGCCGGGCGGGCCGGCGGGCTCGGGTGCACGTCAAGGTGGACACCGGGATGGGACGTCTGGGGGTTCGCCCGGAGGAAGCAGTGGGCTTCGTGCGCTGGCTGAAGGGGATTCCCACCCTGGAGGTAGAAGGGATATTTACGCACCTGGCCACCGCCGACGAGGAGGATCTTTCTTTTGCTCGGACCCAACTCGACGCTTTTTCCGCGGTCCTGGCTGCGCTGGAGCGGGAACAGCTGCATGTGCCCTACCGGCATGCGGCCAACAGCGCTGCCCTGTTGCGGCTTGCCCCGGCCAGGTTCAACCTGGTGAGGCCCGGCCTGGCCATGTACGGGGTGTACCCGGCCGCGGGGCTGGAGAAAGTGGCATCGTTGCGGCCGGTGCTTACCTGGAAAACGCGCGTGGCCCAGGTCAAGGTGATGCGGTCCGGAGAGACGGTGGGCTACGGGCGTACGTGGCAGGCCCGGGGGGGCGAGGTGGTAGCCACCCTGCCGGTGGGGTATGCCGACGGGTACCGCAGGGTGCTGTCCGGACGCGGAGAGGTGCTGGTGCGGGGGCGACGGGCCCGGGTGGTGGGCCGGGTTTCTATGGACCAGGTGACCGTTGCTCTCCCGGCGGGATTTGAAGCGACCACTGGAGAAGAGGTGGTCTTGCTGGGATGGCAGGGTGAAGAATCGATTTCGGCCTGGGACCTGGCCCGGGCGGCGGAAACGATTCCGTACGAGGTGCTGGTGGGGATAGGGTGGCGGGTGCCGCGAGTTTACCTCAGAGATGGTGCGGTCGCCCATGTGGAGGCGGGCAGGCGCACGGTTGCCCAAAGGGAAGCAGGAACGGATGATTTTGCCGGAAGGGGTGAAGGTAATGGGTGAAGCGCGCAGGATAACCATCACCTTGCCGGCGGATCTGCTGGATGCGGTTGACGGCATCGTGGCCCAGGAAAAGAGGAAGCGTAGCGAAGTCATATGCGACGCCTTGCGGGGTCACCTGGAATTGCGCCGCCGCCAGGTGCTGCGGCAGCAACTGGTGCGGGGGTATCAGGAGATGGCCCAACTCAACCTGCGCCTGGCCGAAGATGGCACTGCCTGGCCCGTGGAGGCGGCCTGGGGTGCGGGAGGTCCCTTGACGGGGACGGAGGGCGGGAGTCTGTGATCAGGCGGGGAGACGTATTTTACGCTGACCTGAGCCCGGTTGTGGGTTCGGAGCAGGGGGGCGTTCGCCCGGTACTGGTCATCCAGAACGACATCGGGAACAAGTACAGCCCCACCACTATCGTCTCTGCCATTACCTCCCAGATCGCCAAGGCCAGGCTGCCCACCCACGTCGAGCTCCCGGCCCGGGATTCGGGCCTGGACCGAGACTCAGTCATCCTGCTGGAGCAAATCCGCACTATTGACAAGCGCCGGCTCCGGCAGCGGGTGGCACATCTGGGCGATGAGATCATGGAAAGGGTCGACGAGGCCCTCGCCATCAGCGTGGGGCTCAGGGAGATCTGACGATATTCGCGGCAGGGGGGATGAAGATTGCAGTTTGCCAGGCTGCCGCGCCTCCATCTTGCTCAATTGCCGACCCCTCTGGAAGAGGCAGGGCGGTTGGAGCACTTGTTTGGCGGAGTGCGCCTGTTCCTGAAGCGAGACGATCTCACCGGCCCCGCCCTGGGGGGGAATAAGGCGCGGAAGCTGGAGTTCTTGCTTGCCGATGCCCGGCGGCAGGGGGCGGATGTGGTGCTCACGGTGGGGGGGGCCCAGTCCAACCACGCCCGCATCACCGCTGCCCTGGCCGCCCGCCTGGGGATGGACTGCGTCCTCGTGCTGGACGGTCCGGCTCCCTGCGAGAACCAGGGGAATCTGCTGCTGGACCGCCTGCTGGGGGCCGAGGTACGCTTTGCGGGCGCCCGGCCCGCCGAGGAGGTGATGGAAGAGCTCGCCGCCGGGTTGCGCGAACGGGGCCGGCGGCCTTACGCCATTCCCGTGGGGGGTTCCACCCCCCTGGGGGCGGTGGGGTACTGCCTGGCCATGCAGGAGATGCTGGCCCAGGCGAGCCAGATGGGATTCGTGGTGCACCGGGTTTATGTAGCCACGGGATCCGGGGGTACCCAGGCCGGCCTGTTGCTGGGGGCGAGGGTGCTGGATCCGTCTCTCCGGGTGATCGGCGTCAGTGTGAGCCGGTCGAGGGAAGAGTGCTGCCGGCGGGTGGCGGACCTGGCCACGGGGGCGGCGGCGCTGCTGGGCCTGCCCGTCGAGGTTGACCCCGCACAGGTGGAAGTGCTGGACGAATACGTGGGACCGGGGTACGGTATTCCCACCGCCGCTTGCCTGGAGGCGGTCCGCCTGACCGCGAGGCGGGAGGGGGTGTTGCTGGACCCGGTGTACACGGGGAAGGCCATGGCTGCCCTGCTGGATCACCTGCGGTGTGGTGTCATCAAAGAAGGGGAAAACGTAGTATTCTGGCACACGGGGGGCTCTCCCGCTCTATTCGCATATACGCAATATCTGGAGGATTGAATGGGATTGTTGCCATTGATAGGGATTACCAGCAGCGTCGACGAGGAGGACCGGGTGCAGGTTCCGTCAGGGTACGCGGCGGCTGTAGAAGCAGCAGGGGGCATACCCGTCGTCCTGCCGGTGCTTGCTCCGGAGAAGGCCGGGGAGGTACTGGCCCACCTCCAGGGCCTTTTGCTTTCGGGAGGAGTGGACGTTGACCCCTCTCACTACGGGGAAGACCCCCTGCCCGGCCTGGGGAGGGTCACACCGGAGCGGGACGCGTTCGAACTGGCCCTTGCCCGGGAGGCCCTGGCCCTGGGCGTCCCCGTGCTGGGGGTATGCCGGGGGGTGCAGGTGCTCAACGTGGCCGCGGGCGGGACTCTCTATCAGGACCTGGGTTCCCAGATGGGAAACGTGCTGAAGCATCGCCAGGAAGCACCCCGGTGGCATGAAAGCCATTCCGTGCGGCTGGATCCCGGGAGCCGCCTGGCAGCCATCCTGGGTGTACCGGAGGTCCGGGTGAACTCCTTCCATCATCAGGCGGTGAGGGAGGTCGCCGGGGGACTGCGCGCGGTGGCCTGGGCACCGGATGGGGTCATCGAGGCCGTGGAAGCCACGGGCACGGACCACCGCTTCGCCCTGGGGGTACAGTGGCATCCCGAGGAGATGTGGAGGCGCCATCCCCTGCACCTCAAGCCATTTGCCGCCCTGGTGGAGGCAGCCCGTGCTCGCCTCTGAGCGTCCGCGCTTGCGGGACCTGGGATACCGGGTGGGAGAACTACCGGTCGGGCCGGGGAACGCCATCACCGATGTGGCCGGCGTGCTGGTGGGGCACGTTACCCTGTACCAGCCCGAGCTGGGAGTGTGCACGGGCGTCACCGCTTTGCGACCCCACCCGGGGAACGTGTTCCGGGAGAAGGTTGTTGCCGCCGTACACGTAATCAACGGTTACGGCAAGGCGATGGGATTGGCCCAGGTGGCCGAGCTGGGCACCCTGGAGACCCCGGTGGTGCTCACCAATACCCTGAGTGTGGGGACGGTCGCCGAGGGACTGGTGCGCTGGATGCTGGAACAGGACCCCGGGATCGGGGGAAGTGCCGGTACCGTCAACCCGGTGGTCATGGAGTGCAACGACGGATACCTCAATGACATCCGTCTTTTGGCGGTGCGCCCCGAACACGTGCGGCAGGCCCTGGAGGTGGCCGCGTCCGTTCCCCCCCGGGAGGGTGCGGTGGGGGCGGGCACCGGCATGGTGTGTTACGGCTTCAAAGGCGGCATAGGGACCGCCTCCCGGGTGGTGATGGGGGAGGCAGGCACCTTTACCCTGGGGGTACTGGTGCTCGCCAACTTCGGCCGGCGCCGGGATCTCACTATCCTGGGCTTCCCCGTGGGCCTCCGCCTCGGGGTTGATGCGGCAGGGGCTGGCACGGCGGATGCGAGGGGTGCTGCGCCGGGCGGGGCAGAAGCGGGGTGTGCGGTGGCGGGGGACAGGGGTGGTTCGGTGATTGTCGTGGTGGCCACCGATGCGCCCCTCACCTCGCGGCAACTGGGGCGCCTGGCCCGGCGAGCGGTGGTGGGGCTGGCTCGCACCGGCTCCTATGTGGGCCACTCCAGCGGAGACTTCGTGCTCGCCTTCACCACCGCCACCCGGTACTGCCACGACGCCTCCGACGGAGTGTACTGGGCGGGGTTCCTGCCCGACCACGGGGGAACGTTTTCCGGTCTGAGCCGGGCGGTGGTGGAAGCCACCGAGGAGGCGGTGCTCAACGCCCTCTTCCGGGCCACCACCACCCGTGGCCGGCTGGGTCGGGTGGTGGAGGCCGTGCCAGTGGAAAAAGTTCTGGCCATGTTAAGGCAGGGTGGGTCGTATTTGAAAAATTGAAGGTCCGGGAGGCAGGAACGGGTATACGAAGGCCGAATATAATTTACGAGTTGAGGCCAATGACGGAGGAACGGGAGACGCTGGAGTGGACTGTCGTGCTTTTTGCCCGCCATCCCGGCCGCGGTGCGGTGGCGGTCGTGGCAGTGTTGGGTTCTGCCGCCCTTGCCTGGTGGTGGCTGCACGATGCGTGGGTAGTGGTGACTGCCGTGGTGGTCATGGCGGGTGCGCTGGCACCCTACCTGTTCCCCATCAGGTATCGCCTTGACAGGAAGGGAGTGAGGCTGAAGAACGGGTTGTTCTGGGATTTCCGCCCCTGGGAGAAGTTCTTCGATTACCGCGTCTTCCCCGATGGCGTGCAACTATATTTCGACCAGAGGGAGTTGCGGGGACGAATCCTGAAGGGACACCTTCTGTTTTTCGACCGGGAGGGGTTGCTGAAGGATCGCATAGTGGAGATGGTCGGCCGGAAGATAGGTGTTAAAAAGGGGGGTTAGAATGAGTCGGAGCAGGCCACGGACCATCCTCGCCACGGACGTGGGGAGCACCACCACCAAGGCCATCCTTATTGAGGACCAGGGGGGCGAGTACCGCCTGGTGGGAAGAGGGGAAATGCCCACTACGGTGGAAGCGCCCTGGGAAAACGTCATGATCGGAGTCCGCAAATCGATACGGCGTCTCGAGGAGCTTCTTGAACGCCGTTTTTTGGATTCCTCCGGGCGTCTCATCAGACCGGCCGCGGCCAAAGAAGGGGTGGATTACTACGTATCCACGTCCTCCGCGGGGGGCGGGTTGCAGATGATGGTGGCCGGGCTGGTATCCAGTATCAGTGCGGCTTCTGCTCACCGGGCTGCCCTGGGGGCCGGGGCGGTGGTGCTGGACGTCATCGCGGTGGACGACGGGCGCTCCACCTCGGAGCAGATCAGCCGCATCACCGAACTGCGTCCGGACATCATCCTTATGTCAGGCGGCGTGGACGGGGGATCGGTGTCGTACATCGCTGCCATCGCGGAAACCATCGTGCAGGCCAACCCCCAGCCCCGCTTCGGTGCCACCTACAAGCTGCCCCTGGTGTACGCGGGGAACCGGGATGCCCAGGACCTGGTCATGGGGGTGGCCGGTTCTGAACTGGACGTGCACCTGGTGGAGAACCTGCGCCCCCGTCACGACGTGGAGAACCTGGGCCCTGCCCGGGAGGCCATCCACGAACTGTTCATGAACCACGTGATGGCCCAGGCCCCCGGGTACGCGGAGTTGATGGAATGGGTGGACGTGACCATCATGCCCACCCCGGGTGCCGTGGGCCGCATCATCAGCGTGATGGCCCAGGAGTACGGGGCCAACATCATCGGGGTGGACATCGGGGGTGCCACCACGGACGTATTCTCCAGCTTCGAGGGCACCTTCACCCGCACCGTGAGTGCCAACCTGGGCATGTCCTATTCCATCTGCAACGTCCTGGAAGAGGCCAAATTCGAGAATATCCTGCGCTGGGTCCCCTTCGGGGTGGATGAGGTCAAGCTTTCCAACTGGATCGCCAACAAGATGGTGCGTCCCACCACCATCCCCATGACCCTGGAGATGCTGGTGCTGGAGCAGGCGCTGGCCCGGGAGGCGTTGCGCCTCTCCTTTGCCCACCACAAGAGCCTGGCCCGCAAGGTGGAGAAGGAGGAGGCACGGGCGGCCTGGCACAGCGCCCGGCAGGAGATATTCCGTGCCGCCGGCCGGGAAATCATCGACATGAAGAAGCTGGACATGCTGGTGGGATCGGGCGGCGTCCTCTCTCACGCCCCCCGGCGGCAGCAGGCGGCCATGATGCTCATCGACGCTTTCCAGCCCGAAGGCGTCACCCAGTTAGCGGTTGACTCCATCTTCATGATGCCTCACCTGGGCGTGCTTTCCACCACCTACCCCGAGATAGCCGCGGAGGTGTTCGACAAGGACTGTCTCGTCCGCCTGGGCACCTGCATCGCGCCGGTGGGGAAGTTGCGGGAGGGGCAGCCCGCGCTGACGGTGCGGGCGCACCTGCCCGGGGGCACGGTGGAAGCACGGCTGGCATTTGGCGAGATCAGGCGGCTTCCCCTGGAGGTAGGGCAGACGGCAAAGGTGGAGGTTATCCCGGTCGGCGCGCTGGACGCCGGTGCCGGTAAGGGCCGCAGGTTGGAGGCTACCGTGCACGGGGGCCTGGCGGGGATCATCATCGACGCGCGAGGGCGGCCCCTGGAACTGCCGGCGGACCCCGCCCGCCGGGTGGAGAAGTTGACCGAGTGGATCGCGGCCATGGACCTCTATCCGCTCGACCTGCTCAAGAAGTACCAGGCCTGCCATCCGGTGGGGAAGGCAGTTGCGGCCGGCAAGCCCGAGGGAGGGGAGAAGCGTGGCGGTTTCTGGCGTCGCTGATTACGTCGTCCAGCGCGTGCGCAAAGTGCGCAAGCTGCCCCTGCCCGGGGAAGTGCTGGTCGGGCAGGGTGACAGGGTGGAACCCGACACCCCGGTTGCCCGCATCAGCCTGCGGCCGGGTATCCCGTGGGTGTTGCCGGTAGCCCGCCTGCTGGGGATCGAGCCCGCCGACCTGGACAAAGCCATGCTGGTCAAGGTAGGGGACCAGGTCAAGACCAAGCAGGTGATTGCCATCGCGGAAAAGGGGCTGTACGGCCGTAAGGAATACGAGTCACCCACGGACGGCGTGGTGGAGGACATCTCCACCGCTTCCGGGCGGGTGATCATCCGGGAAGAGTTCGGCCGGGAGGAGCCTCCCGTGCAGGTGGACGTGGCTTTCGAGCTGGGGTGCCGTCCCCGCGACGTGCCCCGGTACATGATCACCCCGGTAGGCAAGGAAGTCAAGAAGGGCCAGATGATCGCCAAGAAGGGCGAGCAAGCAGCGTTCTTCACCAAGACCTGCCTGGCCCCGATCTCGGGTGTGATCGCGGAGGTCAACGCCCAGACCGGCATGGTGACCATCGCCCGGCCGTTCAAGGAAGTGGTGGTGAAGGCCTACATCAGCGGGGTGGTGACCCAGGTGCTGCCCCGCCGGGGCGTGGCTGTGGAGACCCCGGCCGTGCGCCTGACCGGTATCTTCGGGCTGGGCCGGGAGACCCACGGTCCCATTCACGTGGTGGCATCCCGTCCCGACCAGACCCTCACCGCCGATCTGATCGACGAAAGCTGTGCGGGAAAGATCGTGGTCGGGGGTGGCTACGCCACCAACGAGGCCCTGGTGAAGGCACTGGAAGTGGGTGCCCGGGGGGTAGTGACCGCCACCGCCAACTACCTGGACCTGGTGCGCTCCCTGGGGGTGCGGCTGGGGGTGGGGATCACCGGCCAGGAAGATATCAACATCACGGTGATCCTCATCGAGGGCTTTGGCGAGCTGCAGATGCGCGAGCACGTCTTCCGGGCTCTCAAGGCCCTGGAGGGACGGCCGGCTTCCATCAATGGTGCTACCCAGATCAGGGCGGGTGCTATCCGACCGGAGATCGTGGTTCCCTTCCCCGATTACCAGGGCGCGGTGGTTGAGGAGCAGGTAGCGGACGAGGAACTGTCCCTGGGGCAGCGTGTGCGGCTGATCACCGACCCTTACTTCGGCCGTCTGGGTCACATCGTCGACATCCCCCGCCTTCCCATGGTGGCGGAAACCGAGGCGCGGGTGCCCATGGTGGAAGTGGAACTTGATGGAGGAGAGCGGGTGGTGATACCCCGGGCCAACGTAGAACTGTTCTAGCCGGCCCTCGCGGAGGAGGCAGCACCGCCCGGAGCATGCGAGGACCGCCGGGAGGGGTAGGCGCCTCTCGGGGGGAAAGTGCCGGCCGGGGGAGGGACCCAGGGTGCCGCGCTGGCTGGATAACTGGATGATATACGAGATCACGCCTCAGGAGCGGGACGAGCTCATCGAGAAGCTGGCCCGCCTGGTGCAGCGGTTCGGCATGTACACTCCGGCCATATTCTTGCTGGAGACGGGGAAAGACCTGAGCTGGCTGGGCAGCCAGTTCATGCACCTCTTTTCTCCCGTGATCACCGTGATCTGGAACGACTTTGAGAAGCTGGCTTTCCTGCTGGAAGACAAGCAGAACGTGGAGCGTCTGATCCAGCGCATCGAGGAACTCTCCGAACAGGAGAAGAAACAGGCCGCCAAGCGGAGGGAGAAAAGCCGTGCCCGCTGAGATCACATCGGTGCTGGCCACCGACTGCGGCAGTACCACCACCAAGGCCATCCTGATCGAGAAGATGGGTGACGAGTATCGGCTGGTGGTGCGGGGGGAAGCCCCCACCACGGTGGAGCGCCCCTTCGAGGACGTGACCATGGGGGTGCGTAACGCTGTCCGCGAGGTGGAGGAACTCACCGGTAGGAAGATCCTCTCGGAAGAGGGGATCATCAGCCCCCGGCAGCCGGACGGCAGCGGGGTGGATCTGTATCTTTCCACCTCCAGTGCCGGGGGCGGCTTGCAGATGATGGTGGCCGGAGTGGTCAAGAGCATGACCACCGAGAGCGCCCAGCGCGCCGCCCTGGGGGCGGGGGCCATCGTCATGGATGCGGTGGCCATCGACGACGGGCGCAAGACCCACGAGAAGATCGCCCTCATCCGCCACCTGCGCCCGGACATGATCCTCCTTTCGGGAGGGGTGGACGGGGGCACGGTCGCCCACGTGGTCCAGATCGCCGAGCTTATTGCCGCCGCCGAGCCCAGGCCCCGCCTGGGGATCGGCTACCGGCTGCCCGTCATCTACGCCGGTAACCGGGACGCGCGCCCGTACATGGAGCGCATCCTGGGGGAGCGATTTGACCTGCGGATGGTAGACAACCTGCGCCCGGTGCTGGAGAAAGAGGTGCTGGGACCGGCGCGGGAGGAAATCCACAACCTGTTCATGGAACACGTGATGGCCCAGGCACCCGGCTATAACAAGCTGATGGCCTGGACCCACGCGCCCATCATGCCCACTCCCGCGGCGGTGGGGCTGGGCATGCAGACGGCGGCCCGGGAATACAGCCTGAACGTGATCGGGGTGGACATCGGAGGGGCGACCACCGACGTGTTCTCGGTGTACGGGGACCGTTTCGTGCGCACGGTTAGCGCCAACCTGGGCATGTCCTATTCCATCTGCAACGTGCTGCTTGAGGCCGGGCTGGAGAACATCGTGCGCTGGATTCCCTTCGCCGTGGATGAGGCCGACATCAGGAACCGCATCCGCAACAAGATGATCCGGCCCACCACCATCCCCCAGACCCTCGAGGAGCTGGCGATCGAGCAGGCCCTGGCCCGGGAAGCCCTGCGGCTGGCTTTTGAGCACCACAAGACGCTGGCCGTCGGCCTGAAGGGGGTGCAGAGGCAGCGCACCATCGATGATACCTTCAGCCAGGCCGGAGCGGAGACGTACATCGACCTCATGGAACTGGGTCTCCTCATCGGTTCCGGCGGGGTGCTTTCCCACGCTCCCCGCCGGGTGCAGGCGGCCCTCATGATGCTGGATGCTTTCCTCCCCGAAGGCGTTACCCGCCTGGCGGTGGATTCCATCTTCATGATGCCCCAGTTGGGCGTGCTGTCCACGGTGCACGAGAAGGCAGCTGCCCAGGTTTTCGACCGGGACTGCCTGATCCACCTGGGGACGGCGGTCGCCCCCGTGGGGCAGGGGAGGGAGGGCGAGCCCTGTCTGGCGGTGACCCTGCACCTGCCGGGGGGAAAGGTAGTCAGAGAAGAGGTGGCCTTCGGAGAGATCCGTCGCCTGCCGCTGGACGTGGGGCAAGAGGCAGAAGCGGAGATCCATCCCGCCCGGGGTTACGACGTGGGGCGGGGAAGGGGGCACGCCATGCGTACCACCCTGCACGGGGGAGTGGTGGGGATCATCCTGGATTGCCGGGGCAGGCCGCTGGCACTGCCGCCGGAGCCGGCGCGCCGGTGGCAGAAGCTCAGGGAGTGGGCCTTGGCCGTCGATCTCTACCCCCCTCAGTTCCTGGAGAAGCTGTCCGGTTAGGGAGGGATGGGCATGGCGCACGCGTACACTCCGGGTCTGAAAGTCTCTGAATATGTGGTCATACAACGGCAGCGACGGTTGCCCATCCCGGGTCGGGTGCTGGTGGAGCAGGGGCAGGAGGTACGCCCCGACACGGTGGTGGCAGAGGCTTCCCTGCCCGGCAACCCCAATACCGTGAACGCTGCCGGCATGCTGGGTGTGGATCCTTCCGATTTGCCCCGGCTCATGGTGAAGAAGGTGGGGGATGCGGTCAGGAAGGGCGAGGTGATCGCCCGCTACCGGGCCCTGCTGGGGCTGGTCTCAGGTACCTGCACTTCTCCCGTGGATGGGACCATTGAGGCGGTGTCGGAGGTAACCGGGCAGGTGATCGTCCGGGAGCCACCCATCCCCGTCCAGATGAGGGCGTATCTGGAGGGCGTGGTGGCGGAAGTGATGCCCCGGGAAGGGGTGGTGGTGGAGGCGGAAGGGGCGTTCATCCAGGGGATTTTCGGGGTGGGGGGAGAGACGTATGGAGAGATCCAGGTGGTGGTGTCCCATCCCGAAGAGGTTCTGGATGCCGCCGCCATCGTGCCTGCCCACCGGGGCAAGGTGCTGGTGGGTGGTTCGCTGGTCACCGGGGCTGCCCTGCGGCGGGCCGTGGAGGTGGGAGCCCGGGGGGTAGTGGCGGGTGGCGTCATCGACCGGGACCTCATCGGCTTCCTGGGCCACGACATCGGGGTGGCCATCACCGGTCATGAGGACATCGGGATCACGGTGATCGTGACCGAGGGCTTCGGCAAGATGGCCATGGCCCACCGCACCTTCGAACTGCTGCAGTCGCTGGAAGGCCGCATGGCTTCCATCAACGGCGCCACCCAGATCCGGGCGGGTGTGATGCGTCCCGAGATAGTGGTGCCCACCGGCAGCCGCCGCCCAGCGAAAACGGCAGCTCGGGCTGCTGGCGCCTCCGGCGAAGCTGCTCCTGCCTCGAGCCAAGCGGCCGGGCGCGCAGACAAAGCCGATGCGGGAGTGGTTTCTCAGGGCCTGGTGCCGGGGACCCGCGTCCGTATCATCCGGGAACCTTACTTCGGGCGCCTGGCCTACGTGACGGAGTTGCCTCCGGAATTGCAGGTGATCGAGACGGAAGCGAAGGTGCGCATCCTGCGGGCCCGCCTCGATTCGGGCGAAGTGGTCACCGTCCCCCGCGCCAACGTGGAGATCATCGAAGAATAGGGCGGGACATGCTGGCGAAAAAGGGGCCGGCCGCTTGCACGCCACCCGGCGCAGGAATTCGCCTCTCAGGGGTAGAAAGCCTCGTCGGAGACTCGACTTATGGCTGTGAGGGGATGGGGGGTGGCGGGCCGTGGTCGGGCCGGCGATCTCGGAGACACTGGTGCGCGATCTGCTGCGGGACGAGGCGGTGCTCGATCGGGTCAAGGTGGAGGACCTCCTGCCCGTTGCCGCGGGCGCCCGTCCTGCTGCCCTGATCGTCCTGCCTGCCGATCTCCCGGACGCCTATTCGCTGGGCGGTTCCATCGATGCACTGGTGCACCGGCGCGGGGGAGCGCGCTGGCAGGTACCGCTTCCCCCTCGGGCCAGGCTGCGCCGGCAGGCGCAGGTGTTGCGGGATGCATACTCGGACGTGGTGGAGGAATCCACCACCTACCGGGCCCTGATGGGCTGGGTGGAGCGGTTGGGCCTGCGGGCGTGGCATCTGGAAGTAAGGCCGACCGTACGCTACCTGGTCGTGTACCGCGACCCCGCAGCCGTCGAGGCGCTGGTGGAACTGGGAGAGATGCTGACCGAGCATCGGAAAAAGGTGGCGGGCTGGGCGGAAACCGACCCCCGTTTTGCCGAACTGCTGGGGAAGTTGTTGGGGTACCCGGCCTGCTGTCTGGAAAACTACGTGCGCCACCTGGCCGGCGGAACGCCGCGCGAAGACAGCCTGGCTGCCCAGCTGGCGGCTCAGGTGGCGCGGGGGGAAGGGCTGCAGGAGTTCGTCTTTTTCGCCTCAGGCTTCCTCCCCTGCGACCCGGGGTGCCCTGCGGCTCGAGAGGTTGCCGAGGGCATCTTGCGGGCTCTGACAGGATGCCTGCCCCAGGCGGGGGACGTCTACCGGCAGGTGTGCCGTGAGAACCTGGCCGAGGCGGCCCGGCCCCCCGCGGAGCGGCGGCGTTACGTCGAGGTACTGGAACGGACGAGGAGGCTTTTGGGCGGATATGACGAAGCGTAGCAGGATCGGGCAGGGGGTTCCCCATGCCCGGCAGCAGACTTTTTCTTTCCTGGAAGGACCGGCAGGGGGCCCATTGGCCGCGGGGGCGACGGACCCCGGTACCGCCGCCGCCTCAGGTGCCGACGGCTTTGATAGCGCCGGTACGAGCGGGCGGCCGTGGGCGGCGGAAGCCTGGCCCCTGGACGGGGGAATACTGGCAGAGGGTGATTCCTTCCTGGGCGAACTGGAGGCTGCTTCTGCCCTGGAAGAGCTGGACCGGGTGGCCCGGGGATGCCGGCGTTGTCCCCTCCGGGAGGGGTGCCGGGGGGTGGTGTTCGGAGAAGGAGACCCGCGCGCCGTGATGATGTTCGTGGGTGAGGGTCCCGGTCAGACCGAAGACGAAATGGGACGACCCTTCGTGGGGAGAGCCGGGCAATTGCTGGACCGCTGGATCGGGCTGCTGGGGCTGAAGCGCCAACAGGTATACATAACTAATGTGGTCAAGTGCCGTCCGCCGGGGAACCGTACTCCTCTGGCGGAGGAGATGCGTTCCTGCTGGCCCATCCTCCGCCACCAGATCCGCCTGATCCGGCCCCGGATCCTGGTCTGCCTGGGGTCACCGGCCCTACAGGCCCTGGTCCACCCCGGGGCCCGCATCACCCGCCTGCGGGGGAGCTGGCTGGAACGGGGAGGCATCAGGATCCTGGGCACTTTTCACCCGGCCGCCGTGCTGAGGGATCCCACCAAAGAGCGGGCCGTACATGAGGACCTGCGCCGGTTGCGGGCGGAGTACCTGCGCATCGCCCCGCGGGGGGGCGACTAGCGTGGTGCCCGAAGTGCAGGGGGAATCGGCGGTCCGCCGGGTGCGGGCCCTGAGCCGGTCGCCCGGCCAGACCCGCGGGCTCGGTGCTCGTCTGGGAGGCATGATGCAGAGGGGCGACGTGGTAGCCCTGGTGGGGCCTCTGGGGGCTGGGAAGACCACCCTGGTGCAGGGGATCGCGGAAGGCCTGGGTTTTGCCGGTCGGGTCCGCAGCCCTTCTTTCACCCTGATGAACGAGTACCCTACCCCGCGGGGTAACCTGTATCACCTGGATCTCTTCCGGTTGGATTCCGCCACGGAGGCCGAACAGGCCGGGCTGGACGAGTTCCTTCCCGGCGATGGCATGGCGGTGGTGGAGTGGGCGGAGAGAGCGGGCGATCTCCTCCCGTACGAGCACCTCGAGATTTCTCTGGCGATGGGAGCGGGAGAAGAGGAGCGCCTGTTGACGCTGGCTGCCCGGGGAGACAGGTACTGCCGCCTCCTGGCCGCCCTCGCCCATGCCCTGGAGCCGGCCCGTGAGGATGCGGGGAGGCGCGGGCAGTGCTGACCCTGGGATTGGAGACGGCGACGCGCTTCACGTCGGCGGCCCTGGTGGACGGCGATGAGTTGCTGGCCGAGTACACCTACTGCGGCCCGTCCCGGCCTTCCCAGGTGCTCATGACCATGGTGGACAGGCTGTTCCGCGACGCCGGCCTCGACCGGAGCAGGCTGGCGGCGGTGGCGGTGGGAGCCGGTCCGGGATCGTTCACGGGTTTGCGCCTGGGGCTGGCCACCGCGCAGGGGTTGGCGTACGCCCTGGGCATCCCCGTGGTCGGGGTCAGTACCCTGGAAGCCATGGCTTTCCCCTGGCTCGGTACCGGACGCCTGGTGGTGCCGGTGCTGGATGCCCAGCGAGGGCGGGTGTACGCCGCCGGGTACCCGGGCAGCGGCGTGAGCCCGGCCGGTGCGCCGGGGGGCTTCATCCCCCGTACTGTGGAGTGGGAGATCCTGCTGGATCACCTGGCGGGCGAGTTGGCGCAACGTGCCGTGGACGATCGGGGACTGGTGATCCTGGTGGGGGAGTGGGCCTGGGCGCACAGGGAGGAGGTTGTCTCCCGATTGGGCCCGCGCGCCCTGGTGGTGGAGCCGCAACTTGCCTACCCGCGGGCGGCGGTGGTGGCGCGCCTGGGAAGGGCAGCCCTGCAAGCGGGCGACAGGGGCGATCCCTTTGCCCTGCGGGCGCTGTACCTGCGCAGATCGGAGGCCGAAGAGCTGTGGGAAAAGAGACAGTCCGGGACGTCGACCGGGTTTATATAGATCAGATGACGCTGGCCGACCTGGATGGCGTGATGGCGGTGGAGGAAGTTTCCTACCTTACGCCCTGGTCGCGGCGGGCCTTCGTCAGCGAACTCACTGAGAACATCCACGCCCACTACATCGTGGCCCGCCTGGGGCGGGAGGTGGTGGGATACGCCGGCATGTGGGTGATCCTGGACGAGGCTCACGTCACCAACATCGCCGTGCATCCGGACTGGCGGCGGCGAGGGCTGGGTGAACGTTTGCTGCGGGAACTGATTTCTCGGGCCCGCGCCCGAGGGGCCACGAGGGTGACCCTGGAGGTGCGCAAGTCCAACATGGTGGCCCAGCGCCTGTACACGCGCCTGGGGTTTGTCCCCCGCGGTATCCGCAAGGGATACTACTCGGATACCGGCGAGGACGCCATCATCATGTGGCTGGAGGACCTGGGGGCGGAAAACCTTTGAGCGACAAGAGCCGGGCTGTGCGCCCTGCTGGACGGCGTGTCACGGCATGCAGGTGAAGCCCTGTTCCCGAAAGTGGGGATCAAACGTAAAGACGTTCTTCACACCCAGATCGCGCATGACTTCAAAGCTCACGCAGTCGACCAGGCTGAGGTTCCGACAGTTGGCGGCGAGCAAGGCAGCGACTCCCCTGCGGTGCAACTCCGAACCCACCCAGATAATACCGAGCAAGGGGAAGACGTCCTCAGAGAAACTCCGCACAGCCTCCATTCCGAGCCTATGTTGAACGAGAGTCCACGTTTCTACCAGGACATAGCTGCTCGAGATGAGCGGTGCCCTCTTGCTCAAGAGTGCTTCCCATACGCGCTTGGCGTGACCGTGGTTCTGGTCGTCGGCATCAAGCACCGCAAGGAAAGCGGAAGTGTCTACGTAGACGGTCATTACCGATAGGCCTCCGCCAGGTACCTGTCGTGTTCCACGGACAGATCCCGCAGACCTGACCTGAAGCGACCGGCCAGAGCGATTGCCCGGGAGACGCGCTCCTCAGCTGCGGTGCTCCAAGAACTGGCAATGACCAGGTCTACGCCTTTCCGGATCAAGTCGGCAACCGATTTGCCTTGCTCCGCGGCGAGCTTTTTCAACGCCCGCGCCTGCTCCTCGGTGAGTTGGACTTGCGTGCGTACCACGGTGACCCCTCCTGGCACAGCATGCTTAACTGGATTTTAGCATTGTATCATTCCCGGGTCAAACTGCCACATTGGTGTCGACGGCCACGGTGGGTCACGGCAAGGTTCTTTTCCCCGTACAGGTCGGCTCAGCTGAACGGCTCGGAGCCGAGCCGGAACCGGCCGAGCTTGGGCTTTGCACCGTGCGAGGTGAGGGCAAGTCCTGCACCGTAGCGCGGCTGCGGGTTTCAAGGGTGGTGGTTTGGGGGCCTGCTGGCGGGGAAGGACAACATACGGATTAAGGAGAACTGGTAACAGGTGCCGTCGGGGGACCTGCGGGGCGGATGGTCGCGCGCGGGCTCCGGGGCACCGGGCGTGGCGGGCAGGTGGCTGCGATGAGGGTACTGGGTGTGGAGACGTCGTGCGATGAAACCGCCTGCGCGGTGGTGGAAGACGGGCGGCACTTGCTGGGGAGCGTGGTGGCGTCGCAGGTGAAGCTGCACGAACGCTTCGGGGGTGTCGTGCCCGAGATCGCGTCGCGACGTCACCTGGAGATGCTGCTACCCGTGCTCGATCAGGCGCTGGCAGAGGCCGGCGTGCGCCTGGGGGACATCGGTGCCGTGGCGGTCACTCCGGGGCCGGGGCTGGTGGGGGCGTTGCTGGTGGGGCTGGCGGCCGCCAAGGCCCTGGCATGGGCGCTGGACGTACCCCTGGTTCCGGTGCACCACCTGGAGGCGCACGTCTACGCTGCCTTCCTGGAATATCCCCACCTGGAGCCGCCCCTGCTGGCCCTGGTGGTGTCGGGGGGGCACACCGACTTCCTGTGGATGCCCCGTCACGGGCGCATGGAGCTGAAGGGGAGGTCGCTGGACGACGCCGCCGGGGAAGCTTTCGACAAAGTGGGCCGGCTGCTGGGCCTCCCTTACCCGGGCGGGCCCCACGTGGAAGCGCTGGCCCGGGAGGGCCAGCCCGCCATTCCGTTCCCGCGCGCCTGGATGGAGGGGACGCTGGATTTCAGCTTCAGCGGCCTGAAGACGGCGGTGGCCGTGTACCTGCGTCGTCACGAGGGGCAGTATCGTCCGCAGGACGTGGCCGCCAGCTTTCAGGCGGCGGTGGTGGAGGTCCTGGCCGAGAAAGCGGCGTGTGCCTGCTCATCCCTGGGGGCTACCAGGCTGGTGGTGGCGGGCGGGGTGGCGGCGAACCGGGCCCTCCGGGAGGCTATCGAGGAACGTTGCCGGGCCCTGGGAGTGGAAGTGTTCATTCCCCGCCCGGCCTTCTGCACGGACAACGCTGCCATGGTGGCCAGCGCCGGGTATTACGCCCTGCGCGAGGGAAGACGGGCGGGGATGGACCTGAATGCCAGCCCCGCCCTGCCCCTGGAGGTTTTCGGACTGGCGGCTGGAGGATAGCAGGCCTGAGGCGTGGTTCCGCCGCAAGAGGGGGCGGTCGAGTGAGGGGGGCGGGCCGGACGGGGGGAGGCCTGGGCCCGTGAGCGGAAGGCGGTTGCAGGTACACCCGGTCGGTCCAGTGAATCCTATGGCCGGGTGGACCCGCCTTGTCAACCCGTGGCGGGCAGCCCTCAACTTCCTCGTTCTGTACCTCTGCCGGTTCCTGCCCTGGGTGGGAGTTAAGAGGTTCCTTTACCGTTGCCTGGGGATGAAGGTGGGCAGGGACGTGGCGGTGGGGCTGGGGGCCATGTTCGACATATTCTTCCCCCACCTGATCAGCCTGGGAGACAACTGCGTCATCGGGTACAACGCCACCATCCTCGCCCACGAGTTCCTGGTGCGGGAGTGGCGCACCGGACCGGTAGAGATAGGGCGGGACGTGCTGATCGGGGCCAACGCCACGGTGTTGCCGGGAGTGCGGATCGGGGATGGTGCCGTGGTGGCGGCAGGGGCGGTGGTGACCAGAGACGTACCCGCCGGGGCTTTTGTGGCCGGAGTCCCGGCGCGCGTGATGGCATCTCGAGGGAGGGGTGGTTTTGGAGGTCAGGGAGTTCCTGGAAAGGGTGACAGCGGCGGCGGGGGTGTCGGGATTTGAGGGTCCGGTGGCGTCGCTCATAAGGGAAGCCTGGGGGCCGCTTACGGACGAGATCCGCACGGATGCTATGGGAAGCCTCATCGCCCGGCGCGCCCCCCGGAACGGAGACCGGCCGCTGCGGGTGATGATGGCGGCCCACATGGACGAAATCGGGCTCATGGTGACCAGGGTCGAGGAGGGAGGATTCCTGCGCTTCACCTCCGTGGGAGGGTTCGACCGCCGGGTGCTGCCGGCCCAGGAAGTGGTGGTGCACGGGCGGCGGGATCTGCCTGGGGTGATAGGGGTGAAGCCGCCCCACCTGCTGCCGCGGGAAGAGGCGGAGAAACCCTACAAGATGGAGGACATGTACATCGACGTGGGCCTGGACGAGGACCAGGTTCGCGAACTCGTCCAGGTGGGAGATGCCATTACGGTGGGAGGCAGGTATGCATCCCTTCAGGGGGAACTGGCCAGCGGCAAAGCCATGGACGACCGGGCCGGGGTGGCAACGCTGTATGCCTGCCTGCAGGAACTGGCCCGGCTGCAGCATCCCCACGACGTGTTCCTGGTGGCCACCGTTCAGGAGGAGGTTGGGCTGAAGGGGGCGGTGACCTCGGCTTACGGGATCGCCCCCGACGTGGCCGTGGCGGTAGACGTGGAGTTTGCCGAGCAGCCCGGCCTGCCCGAGGACCAGACGGTGGAACTGGACAAGGGTCCCATGATCGCGGTGGGGCCCAACGTGCACCCCTACGTGTTCTCGGTGCTGGAGAAGGTGGCAAAGGATGAGGGGATCCCTCACCAGGTGCGGGTGGTCCCGGGTCCCTCGGGGACCGACGCCTGGGCCATCCAGGTCACCCGGGAGGGCATTCCCACCGGGCTGGTGGGGATCCCGCTTCGCTACATGCACACGAGCGTCGAGGTGGTCTCCGTGGCGGACATCAAGCGGGCCGGACGCCTGCTGGCCCGCTTCGTCATGGCCCTGGACCCGGCCGCGCTCGCAGGCTGGAGGTGGGAAACATGATGAGCCCCGAGGAGACGGAACTGCTGCGGGAGCTGAGCGAGGCGGGCGGGGTGTCGGGATGGGAGGGGGAAGTGCGGAGCATCATTCGGGCTCGCCTGGAGCAGATGGGAGCCCGCTACCGCACCGACAATCTGGGCAACCTCATCGTGTACCGGGGGCCGGACGATGAAAGGGCCGGGCTGCGGGTCATGCTGGCCGCCCACATGGACGAGGTGGGCCTGGTGGTTTCCTCGATAGACAAGTCGGGCCTGCTGCGCTTCCGTAAGGTGGGGGGCATCGACGACCGGGTGCTGGTTTCCAAGAGTGTGCTGGTGGGCAAGGCCCGCGTGCCCGGTGTCATCGGGGCCAAGCCCATCCACCTGCAGCAACCCAGGGAACAGGAGAACCCCTGCCGCAGCGAGGACCTGTACGTGGACATCGGCGCCAAAAGCAAGGAAGAGGCTGAGAAGGCGGTCAGGGTGGGGGACCCCATCGTGTTCGCCACCCGCTTCACCCGGCTGGGGGAGCGGCGGGCCCGCGGAAAAGCGTTCGACGACCGGGCCGGGTGCCTGGTGTTGCTGGGGGTGCTGCGGGAAACGTACCGGGTCCCGGTCTACGGCGTGTTCACCGTCCAGGAAGAGGTGGGGCTGCGGGGGGCCCAGGCAGCCGCCTATGCCATCGAACCGGGCCTGGGCCTGGCCCTGGAGGGCACGGTGTGCTCAGATACGCCTGGTTCCGACGAACACGCCCAGGGAACACGGTTGGGACACGGTCCCGCCATCTCGGTGATGGATGCCGCCACCATCCACAACCGGCACGTGATCGAGCGCCTGGTGGAGGTGGCCCAAAAGGCCGGCATCCCGTACCAGATGCGGCGTACCACGAGCGGGGGGAACGATGCCGGGCGCATCCATCTGGCGCGGGCGGGGGCGGCGGCGGGGGGACTGTCGGTGCCATGCCGCTACATCCATTCGCCCGCTTCGGTACTGGACCTGGAGGACCTGGCCAATACACGCCGGCTCCTGGTGGAATTCCTGCACAGCCTGGAGGAGGGGTGGACCCCGTGAAAGAGGAGACGCGCGAACTCATCCGGAGCCTGACGGAGGCATTCGGTCCTTCCGGCCAGGAGGACCAGGTGCGCGAGATAATCGCCTCCCTGGTGCGGCCCCATGTGGACGAGGTGCGCACCGACGCCCTGGGCAACCTCATCTGTACCCGGCACCCCCGGCCGGGGGCTGCCACCGCCCCGATGGCCGGGGCTGAGGGTAAAAAGGTGGTGCTGGCCGCCCACATGGACGAGATCGGCATCATGGTGACGCACATAGACGACAAGGGCTTCTTGCGCTTTGGGGTCATCGGGGGCGTCAATCCTTACCGTTGCGTGGCCGAAAGGGTGGTGTTCGCCAACGGAACGGTGGGCGTGGTGGGTGTTGAGAAGCTGGACGACATCAAGGACCTGCGCGTGGAGAAGCTGTTCGTGGATATCGGTGCTCCCTCTCGCGACGAGGCCCTCAAGAAGGTGAACGTTGGGGACGCCGCCGCGTTCACCCGTCCCCTCCTGAGGGCGGGCAACCGGCTGGTGGCCAAGGCCATGGACGACCGCATCGGCTGTGTGGTGCTGGTGGAGGTGGCCCGGCGCCTGGCCGCCTGTCCACACCAGGTTTATTTCGTGTTCACCGTGCAGGAGGAAGTGGGACTACGGGGCGCTCGCACGTCGGCGTTCGGGCTGGCTCCCGACGTGGCCATAGCCGTCGACGTGACGCTGACGGGGGACACCCCCAAAGGCGAGGTCATGGAGGTGAGCCTGGGCAAGGGGGCCGCCATCAAGGTCAAGGACGCCAGCCTGATTTGCCACCCCGGCCTGCGCCGCCTGCTGGTGGAGACTGCCCGCACCCACGGCATAGCCTACCAGTTGGAGGTCCTGGAGCGGGGCGGGACGGACGCCGGGGCCATGCAACTCGTGCGCGAGGGCGTTCCCGCGGGGGTGGTGTCGGTCCCCTGCCGGTATGTCCACACCGCCTCCGAAATGGTGGACGAGGGAGACGTGGAAGCCTGCATCGAGCTTCTGGTCAGGACTCTGGAGGGACCGCTTTCGTGGTAAGTCTCCCCATCCTGGTGGTGTCTGACCACCGCCTTTTCCCGGGGGATCCCGAGGGGATGGTGCAAGCCCTTTCGGCGTGCCTGCGGGGTGGCGCACGGGGTATCGAGCTGGGTGACTCGGATCTAACCGGGCACGACATGCTGGCCCTGGCCCTGCGGCTGCGCGAGACAACCAGGCAGGCGGGCGCCCTCCTGCTGGTGGCGGAAAGGGCAGACGTGGCCCTGGCGGCGGGGGCGGACGGGGTCCACCTGGGGCGGGGTTCCCTTCCCGCTCCCGCCGTGCGGCGGCTGGCCCGGCGGCTCACGTCGCGGTTCCTGGTCGGCCGCACCGCCCTGACCGTCGAGGAAGCTGCTCTGGCCCAGCTGGAGAACGCCGATTTCCTGGTTTTCGCTCCCGTGTGGCCGGAGCCGGGGCTGGAGCCCCTGCGCGCCGTGGTGGCGTCGGTGCGCCGGCCGGTGCTGGCGGGAGGGGGAGTGACACTCGAGCAGGTCCCGGCCCTGCGGGAAGCGGGGGTGTCCGGCCTGGTGCTGGGTGCAGAGGTGCTGGCCGCCCCCGATCCCGAGCAGGCGACCGCTCGCTTCCTGGCTGCCTGGCAGGGCTGACAGGCCGGCCCTGGTGTAACCGGCGTCCGGCAGGAGCGACGTTGCGACTGTGAGTGTGCATGGAGAATGGGGGGTGGCAGGTTGACGGGCGGGGATGCGCTGGCAGGTGGTGCCGGGCAGACCCGGTGGCCGTTTGGTGCGCCGGTGGTGGATCCCACGGTTTTCGTGGCGCCGGGAGCCCAGCTGATCGGGAACGTGATCGTGGGGGCGGACTCCTCGGTCTGGTACGGGGCCTGCCTGCGCGGGGATGAGAACTACGTGCGGGTGGGCCGGGAGTCCAACATCCAGGAGGGTGCCGTGCTGCACCCCACGGGGGAGCACCCGGTGGAGGTGGGTGACCGGGTTACGGTCGGGCACGGTGCCATCCTGCACGCCTGCACGGTGGAAGATGATTGCCTGATCGGCATGGGAGCCATCGTGCTGGATGGTGCCCGCGTCGGCAGGGGGTCTTTGGTGGGGGCAGGCACCCTGGTGCCCCCCGGGAAGGAGATACCGCCGGGAAGCGTGGTGCTGGGGGTGCCCGGCAAGGTCGTGCGCCCGGCGGGGGAAGGGGATGCGGCCCAGATCGCCTATTCGGCCGCCCGCTACGTGGAACTCACCCGCATTTACCGCGAGCAGGCGAACTCGCCCCCGTGACCGCATTGCGGGCGAGCGGGTGAGGGAACTCTACCAGGGCGGGGATGGGGAGCGCCCGGCGTGAGTACCCCCGGCCTGGGCCGGTGGGCGGGTGGGGTTCTTTGCAGATGATGGCCCTGGTGGCCGCCGCCCTTAGCGGGGCGGCCATGACCGTACATGCGGCTGTGAACGGGGCGCTTTCGAAGGCGGTGGGGCTGGTGGCCGCCACCTTCGTGGTGCAGGCGGTGGGACTGGCCGCCAGCGGCCTGGTGCTGCTGGGGGCCGGCTCGCTCCGCCACCTGGGCGCCATGTTGGGCGTGCCCCTGGTGCTGTGGACGGGCGGCCTGCTGGGGGTATTCATCGTGTTCACCATGGCCTTCACCGTGCCCCGCACGGGGGCAGGCCTGGCGGTGGCGGTGGTGCTGACCGCCCAGTTGATCGCCGCCCTCATCTTTGATCATTTCGGCCTTTTGGGCGTGCCCAGAGCCCCTGTCACCTGGGTCCGTCTTCTGGGAGCGGGACTGCTGCTCGCAGGTGCCTGGCTGGTCAAGGCCGCCACCCCCGGCCGGTAGTGGTTCCCCTGTCCCCGCAGGTGCGCTATACTGGTGCAAAACCAGCGGGGAGGGTCCCCAGTGACAGATCGCGCCTGGGAAGAAGTGACGGGTCGTTCCCGGGAAGAGGAATTCCGCCAGAAGTTCGGGCCGGAAGGACTGGCCTTCGATGACGTATTGCTGGTTCCCGCGGCGTCGGAGGTTCTGCCGCGGGATGTGGATGTTTCCACTTTTCTCTCCCGGAACATCCGCCTCAACATCCCGCTGCTCAGTGCGGCGATGGATACCGTGACCGAAGCGCGCATGGCCATCGCCATCGCCCGCGAAGGCGGTATCGGCATCATCCACAAGAACATGTCCGTGGAGCGCCAGGCGGCCGAGGTGGACAAGGTTAAGCGATCCGAGCACGGGGTCATCACCGATCCTTTCTACCTGGCCCCCCACAATACCGTGCGGGAAGCCATGGAGATGATGGCACGCTACCACATCTCGGGTGTCCCCATCGTGGCCGATGGCATGAAACTGGTGGGCATCATCACCAACCGCGACGTCAGGTTCGAGGAAAACCTGGATCAGCCCATCGCTAACGTGATGACGAAAGAAAACCTGGTGACTGCGCCGGTGGGCACCAGCCTGGAGGAGGCCAGGCACATCCTGGCCCGCCACAAGGTGGAAAAGCTGCCCCTGGTGGATGCCGGCTTCCGCCTGCGCGGGCTCATCACCATCAAGGACATAGAGAAGGCCCGCAAGTACCCTAATGCCGCCAAGGACGCGCGGGGCCGGCTGCTGGTGGGGGCGGCGGTGGGTGTCTCGGCCGATACCCTCAGCCGCGTGGAAGCCCTGCTGGCGGCGGGAGTGGACATCATCGTGGTGGATTCCGCCCACGGCCACTCCCGCGGGGTGCTGGACACGGTACGGCAGATCAAGCGAAACTTCAGGTGCGAGGTAATGGGCGGGAACGTGGCCACGGGGGCGGGTGCCCGGGCCCTCATAGAGGCCGGGGCGGACGCGGTGAAGGTGGGCGTGGGCCCCGGTTCCATCTGCACCACCCGGGTGGTGGCCGGGATCGGCGTTCCCCAGTTGACCGCCATTTGGGAAGCGGCCCGGGAAGCCCGCCCGGCCGGGATCCCCGTTGTGGCGGACGGGGGCGTGCGCTGGTCGGGGGACATCACCAAGGCCCTGGCGGCGGGGGCCAATGCCGTCATGGTGGGGAGCCTGTTCGCCGGGACCGAAGAGAGCCCGGGGGAGATGGAGATATACCAGGGGCGGAGCTTCAAGGTGTACCGGGGGATGGGTTCCCTGGGGGCCATGCGGGATGGCTCCGCCGACCGCTACTTCCAGGAAGAGATGCCCAAGCTGGTGCCCGAGGGTATCGAGGGTCGCGTACCCTACCGGGGTCCCCTGGCGGAGACGGTGTACCAGCTCGTGGGGGGACTGCGGGCGGGCATGGGTTACTGTGGAGCCCGCAGCATACCCGAGTTGCAGGAAAAGGGCAGGTTCATCCGGGTGACCATGGCCGGGCTGAGGGAAAGTCACCCCCACGACGTGCAGATCACCCGGGAGGCGCCCAACTACACCCTACCGGGTTAGCATCCGGTTCGTACGGCCGGGAGAGGCCTATCTGGGCGGGATGCGTATTGATCCCGACCTGCAGGGGCGGGGGCTGGGCACCGAGTTCGCCCGCTTCCAGATCGAGGAGTGCTGCTCCCTGGGTGCCAGGGTGGTCCGCCTGCTCACGTCCTGGGGCGGGCTGGGGTGCCTGGCGTACAGCCTGCCCGGAAACCTGGAGTGGGTGCTGAGGCGGGCCGTGACCCTGGGCTGCAACGGGAAGAAGAATTGGAGCGAATGGTTCTTGCTTTATGAGATCCGCTTGTGACCGGGAACTGCTGCGGCAGGAATTTTCCATACGACGTTGAATAAGGGGTATGTGGAGCCGGCATCTTCCTACGCGGGTGCCGGCGAGGAGTCGGCCCAGGTTAACAACGGCAAGGAGGTGAACAGCTCGTGTATTACCAGCTGGCGGCGGAACCGTACCTCGGCATCTTCGTAAAAGGCTCCTTTGTAGCGCTCATCATCTTCATCATCTACGCTATCCTGGTTTACTTCTTCATCCAGCGGGCCCGGGCGGGGTTGCCCATCCCCACCATCCGCAAGATCGCGGGCCTGGAAGCGCTGGACGAGGCCATCGGCCGCGCAACGGAGATGGGGCGCCCGGTGAACTACGTGCCCGGCATCGCTGGATCTTCCAACATGCAGACCATCGCTTCTTACGCCATGCTCGGCCACGTGGCCAAGCGTACGGCCCAGTACGACACCCGCTTCATCTTCACCTGCGCTGACCCCATCGTGCTGCCCATCGCCGAGGAGATCATCCGGCAGTCCTACCTGGAGGCCGGGCGGCCCGACGCTTACAACCCGGACGACGTCAGGTTCCTCTCGGACTGGCAGTTCGGGTACTGCTCGGGGGTGCTCGGTATCTACCATCGGGAGCGGCCCGCGGCCAACATCCTGTTCGGTGCCTTCTGGGCGGAGTCCCTGATCTTCGCCGAGGAGGGAAACCGCACCGGGTCCATCCAGATCGGGGCCACCGCGAACATGCACCAGATCCCCTTCTTCGTGGCCGCCTGCGACTACGCCCTGATCGGCGAGGAGATGTACGCGGCCTCGGCGTACCTGTCCAAGGAACCCGTGCTGTACGGGACCGTGGTCTCCCAGGACTGGATGCGCATTGGCTTCTTCGCCGTGATCATCGTCGGTACCATATTCCAGCTGATCCAGGGGAAGGCCAACGTCATCACCAGCATCTTCAGCAAGTAGGGCTGGCCCGAGAAGGGAGGTGTGGGAATGCGTAAAGAGTTGCCGACCATCATATGCATCGTCATGGCCGCGGTCGTGGTCCTGTCCATGTATATCTTCCCGATCAACAAGCTCGAATGGATGGACATGTTTGACAAATGGAATAACCTGCTGTATTACCTGGCCATGGGCCTCGGCCTGGTCAACCTGACCCGTATCCACGTGATGGCGGTGGTCAAGCGGCGTCCCAACTGGGCCTACAGCATCTGGCTGCTCCTGTTCATGTGGGGCTACATGATCCTTGCTCTTATCCAGACCGTGGACGGCCCCCAGGCGGACTGGGTTTTCAAGAACTTCATCACCCCCATCGACTCTACCGTGTTCGCCCTGCTGGCGTTTTACATCACCTCGGCTTCTTTCCGGGCCTTCCGGGCCAGGACGCTGGAGGCCACCCTGATGCTGCTCACGGCCTTTATCGTCCTCCTGGGCGTGTCGCCCCTGGGCGACCTCATCATCCCGGGCTGGGGGGCTTTCAAGGACTGGCTGCTGAGCTACCCCAACGCTGGTGGGCAGCGGGGCATCACCATCGGTATCTATCTGGGTACGCTGGCGGCGGCCCTGCGCGTGATGCTGGGCCTGGAGCGGGCGTACCTGGGTGGCGCGCGGTAACAGTGCTGCCGGGAGAGGAGGTGCATTACCGTGAGGGCACTGGTAGATCTGGACCGGCGGTGGATATTTCTGGCAGTGTTCGTCCTGATCGCCATCGTGGTGATCTTCCCCTTGGGATTGCCCGTGCGTGTTACCCCCATGACCAAGGCCATGTACGACTACGTCGACAAGCTCCCCCCCGGGTCGGTGCTCTGGCTGGGGCTTGACTACGGGCCCAGCGTGGCCGGAGAACTGAATCCCCAGCTGGAAGCCGTGGTCCATCACGCTTTCCGCAAGAACCTCCGCATCATCACGTACACCATGTGGAACACCCAGGGGACCCTGGGAAGAAACATCATCCAGAAGCTGATGAAGGAGTATAACAAGGAGTACGGTAAGGACTGGGTGGACCTCGGGTTCAAGCCCGGTGGTGATACCAACTTGCGGCTCATGACTTCCAGCATCAAGGAGGCGGCTGCGGGGGTCGATTATCAGGGCAAGTCACTGGACGAGTTCCCGCTCACCCGGGAAGTGAAAGCCCTCGATAAGCCGTACGTGGCATTCATCATCGACTTCCCGGCCGGTTCTCCTGGCGCCCCCCAGTACCTGGCCATCGTCACCGAGGTCAAGGGCGTGCCCATGGGCGTGGGCCAGATCCAGATGTCGGTGGCCGACTCCATGCAGTTCGTCCATTCGGGGCAGTATAAGGGCATGATCCCCGGCCTGCGGGGCGCGGCCGAGTACGAACAACTGGTGGGGAAGCCAGCGGCGGCGGTGCGGGCCATGGACGGGCAGACCCTGGCCGCGGGCCTGGTGGGCCTGCTCATCATCCTGGGCAACGTCATTTACTTGACCACCCGGAGCCGTTAGGCGAGGCTGGGCAGGTAAGGAGGTGAATTCATGTCCACCGACGTGGGTGTCTGGTTGCAGGTGATATGCACCATCGGCGTCCTGACTTACCTGTACAAGGAAAACTGGTTCTGGCGTATCTTCGAGTACGCCATCGTGGCCGGTTACACCGGGTACAGCATCGCCTACGGCTACCACAACTACATCAAGCCCTTCATCGCCGACAAGATGATCAAGGAAGGGCAGTGGTCCTTCCTGATCCCGCTCATCCTGGGCATCCTGCTGTACACCCGGTTCATCCCCGGATGGGGCTGGCTGGGCCGGTACGCCATGGCCTACATGATCGGATATGGCGCCGGCTACTCGCTGGGTTTCGACATCAAGCCTTTGCTGGGGCAGATCAGGGCCAGCTTCGTCAGCCTGAACAGCTTCAACAACCTTATCCTGTGGCTGTTCGTCCTCACCTCGCTGGCCTACTTCTTCTTCACCGTGAGCAAGGAGAGCCGCGGTATGAAGGGCCTGAGCACGGTGGGCAAGTGGGCCATCATGATCGCCCTGGGTGCCTCATTCGGCAACACCATCCTGTACCGCTACAACCTGCTTTATCCCCGCATGAAGCTCATCTTCAACACCTGGCTGGGGTTGGGAGGCTGACGGGAGAACCTGGCAGGGGCCGCCCGGTGACGGGCGGCCCCTTTGCTCATGTGCGCCCTTCGCGCGCGACTGTGCGCAGGGGAAGCATGGGTCGGTCTGCGAGAGGGGCGGCACGGACATCGAGGAGGTGCTCAGGTGCCTGACTTGCTGCTGCGGGGGGTGAACCTGCGCCGGGTGTTCGTTCAGGGGCGGCGCGTGGTGCACGCCCTGGCCGGGGTCAGCCTGGCGGTGGCAGCGGGTGAGTTGCTCGTCATCACCGGGCCTTCGGGTTGTGGCAAGACCACCCTGCTTAACATCCTGGCGGGGATGGACCGTCCCTCCGCAGGCGAGGTGGTACTGGGTGACGTAGCCTACGGTAGCCTGTCCGAAGACGACTTGTCCGCCCTCCGCAGGCAGCGCATAGGATACGTGTTCCAGTTCTCCAACCTGCTGCCCCACCTCAACGCCGTGGAAAACGTGGCCCTGCCCCTGCGCTTCCGGGGATGGAACCGGGACCGGGCCACCCGGCGCGCCCGCGAGATCCTGGAAGAAGTGGGCCTGGGAGCCCGCTGGCGGCACCGGCCCGGTGAGCTCTCCGGAGGGGAGCAGCAGCGGGTGGCCATCGCCCGCGCCGTGGCGGGTGATCCCGACCTGGTGCTGGCCGATGAACCGACCGGGAACCTGGACTCCCGCACCGCCGCCCAGGTGGCGGACTTGTTCGAGCAGATCAACCGGCGGGGGCGTACCCTGGTGGTGGTCAGCCACGACCGCGCGCTGGTGGAGAGGGCGACTCGGGTGCTGGTCATGCGGGACGGCACCATCGCGGGCCCGGCCGGTCGAACCGGAGGGGCGCGGGACGGTGAAATGGCTGGCGGGGTCGGGGTTTAGGAGCTGTTGGGTGGGTTGAGGAGGTCAGGTGGTGCCGGTGATGCGGGTGGAGAGGGTGTGGGGTGCGGGCGGTCGGGCGGTCTGCCGCCCCGGGGACGACGTGGAGCCGGCCAGCGTGGTGGGCTACCGGCCTGCCCCCCCGCCCCGGGCGGTGCTGCTGGAGACGGACCAGGGGCAGACGGTCGCCACCCTCCTGCACCAGGTGGGTGACCGGGTGGCGCGGGGGGAGCCCCTGGCCTTCTATTCTTTCATGTTTGGGCTGGGTTACCGGGAATTCGTTTCCCCGGTGGACGGCGAGGTGGTGGCCATTGAAAGCGGCCGGGTCATGGTGCAGCCCTTCCCGCCCGCGGTGAAGGCCCTGGTCAGGGGCCGGGTGGAAGAGGTCAGAGGTGACCGTGCCGTCATTTCTGCGGAGGGTATCCCTCTGCTGGGGAGAGCCGCCTGGGGACCGGCCCGGGGAGGAGACCTGGTGGTGCTACCCAATGGCGAAGTCTCTCCCGCCCGGCTGGGTCATGAGCATACGGGGCGGGTGGTGGCCGGGGGCTGGGCGGACCGGGAAGCCGTAGAGCGGGCATTTGCGCTGGGAGTGGCGGCCCTCGTCCTGGGCGGGGTGGCGCAGGCGGCGGTGGAGTGGCTCCAGAGGGTGCGGGCCGGCATGTCCCCGGACGAGTACCTGGCCCGGGTGTACGAGGGCCCGCGGGGGGCGGCGGGAGAGCCGCTGTGGCAGGACCAGGATGGCCTGCCCCTGAGCCTGGTCACCATGGGAGGATTCGGCCCGGTGCCGCTCTCCCGGGACGATTACGGCGCTCTCGTCGCGGCCCAGGACAAGTGGTGTTACGTGAGCGGGGAGGAATGCACTCCTCCCTGGGTGGGCATTGCGGGGGCCCGGAGCGGGACCGGGCCTGACCACGGTAAGACGGAGATGACATTCGCGACCGGGGGACAGGTGGCCCGTGGATGCCGGGCCGATGTGGTGCCGGGGGCCAGAGTGTGCCTGACAGGCCTGCGTCGGGCCGGGCAGGAAGGCACGGTGGTGGAGGTCTTACCCGAGCCGGTGGTGCTCCCGACCGAGGTGCCGGTGCCAGCCGCCCGGGTCAGGTTGAACGATGGAAGCCTGGTGATCGTGCCCCTGTCCAACCTGGAGTTGCTGCCCGGGTAGCCGAGCGCGGGGGTGGGGCGGCGGTGGCCGTACTTGAGGCGCGGGGTCTGTCGCGCAGATACATGCTGGGAGAGGAAATATGGGCGGTAAGGGATGTGGACCTGGCTGTCGCCGCGGGCGAACTGGTGGTGGTGGCGGGTCCTTCTGGCTGCGGCAAGACCACCCTGCTCTCCCTCCTGGGGGCCATGGACCGTCCCACCGGCGGCGAGGTGTACCTGCAGGGTCGCGCGTACTCCCGCCTGGGGCCTGGAGGTCTGGCCCGGCTGCGGCGGCGATACATAGGTTTCGTGTTTCAGGGGTTTCACCTGATCTCCCACCTGCGGGCCTGGGAAAATGTGGCCCTACCCCTGCGGATGGCGGGGGTGAGGGGGCGGGCGGCCCGCAGGCGGGCCATGGAACTGCTGGAGAGCGTGGGACTGGCTGCCCGGGCCCAGCACCTGCCCGGGGAGCTTTCCGGAGGCGAGCAGCAGCGCGTGGCAGTGGCCCGGGCCCTGGCCAACCGGCCCCTGGTGGTGCTGGCCGACGAGCCCACCGGCAACCTGGATGCCGCTTCCGGCCGGGCCATAGCGGCTCTCTTCGATCGTTTCCGCCGGGAAGGGATAGCCTTCCTGGTGGTAACCCACCACCGGGAAACCTTCCTGCCGTACGCCTCGCGGGTCCTGGACATGCGGGACGGGCGGCTGTACGGCCCTGCCTCCGGGGGGGACGGGGATGCACCGTAGGCCGGATTACCCGATGACGGCTAACCTGGGGGAAGAAATCGGGCTGGCGCTGGGCAACCTGTGCCGCTGGTGGTGGCGGTACCTGCTGACCGCCCTTGTGCTGGGGGCGGGCATGGCGGTGCTGGTGCTGAGCCTCGCCTATATTTCCGCCCACGGGCGGCTGCTGGGACGGGAATGCCCTCGTATCCGCCTTCCCTGCGACCTGGTGCTGCGGGTACCGCCGGCGGTACGGGTGCTGGTGGACCCCGGTCAGCCCGAGAACAACATCCCTCCCACCTACCGCTACGACAGCGTGTTCGGGGGGGATCTGGCCCGGGCAGTGCAAAAGGCGAATGTGGCCTGGATGGAGGGGGCGGCAGCGGTGCCCCTCCTCACGGGTCCCCTGGGGCAGGGGGAAGTGTGGTACGTGGTGCCCGGCGGGCGTTTGGTCTCTGCCCTGGCGTGGGAAGCCGGCGGGCCCCCCCGGGGGACGGGAGAGGTCGGACTGCCTGCCCAGTGGGCCGGGCGGGCCGGCGTGGGGGTGGGAGACGAGATAGAACTGGGGTTCATCGATCCCGGCACAGGCTTTTTGCGCGTTCAGACGTGCCGGGTAGCGGGAATATACAGCGGAATCGATCCCGTTCTGGCCGTGCCCCTGTTGCCCCTGGGTGATCTGGAGGAGCGCGATTATGCCGGGGAATTGCGGGAAAAGGGAGAGGTAGCCTGGCCCTACGCGAATACGCTCCTGGTCAGTTTCCGGGAAGAGGCAGATGCCGCCCTCTTCTGGCGGATTCTTAACAATTCGGAATATCAGGTGTACGAAATCGTGCAGGCGGAGACGCCACGGGAAATGGTGGCCGCTCTCACCTGGCACATGTACGGGCCGGTGCAGTCCCTGTTCCCCCTGCTGTTCGTCTTTGCCGGCCTGGGTGTGTTCGCCAGCACCCTGCTGGCCGTGCTCGACCGCCGCCGGGAACTGGCCATCTTGAAAGCGGTGGGCATCCCTGGCCGGGAAATCGGTCGCATCCTCACTCTGGAGGCCCTGGCCGCTGGCCTCCTGGGATGCGGGCTGGGTTGGGCCGGGGCGGTCCTGATGCGACCCTGGCTGGGGGGACCTGGGGGAGCGTCGCTGATCATCTCCTCGGGGATGGTGCTGGGCGCAGCGCTGGCGGTGCTGGTGACGGCGACCCTGGCCGCGGCGGGACCGGCGGCTATGGCGCGGGCCGCCACGGTGAGCGAACTCCTGCACGGACGTACCATCCGCCTGTGGCACCAGCGCATCGGCACCCCTCGGCCGGCCTGGCCGCAGGTAAGCGGCGCGGCGCGGGGCCAACACCAGGCAGGCGGCATTCCCTCCAGGGGCTTCGGCCGCCCGGTGGGCGACGTGCCGCCTCCGGGTGGCGGGCAGCGCGGTGGGGGTGGGTGAGACGTGTTCCTGCTGCTTGGGTTCGTGAACGCCTGGCGCAACCTCTCCCGCAGTGCGGTTGCCCTCATTGGGGTGGGGCTGGCAGCGGCGGTTTTCACCGCTTCTCTCTCCCTGGGGACGGGGTACCCTGCGGCAGCCGGGCTGGAGTACCGCTTCGTGCTGGGGGGAGACATCGTCCTGTTTCCGGCCCGCTACTGGTTCGCGGATCGGGGCGGTGAGATGAGGCTGCAAAAGGCGAACCCCGACCTGATCTTTCCCCTGGGCTATTTCCAGCCGGGGGCCTTCACCCGGGGATTTGTCGCGCCTGCCGATATGCCCGGGCTCGTCGAAGCCGGGGAGCTCGCTGCCGTGACGGGAGAGGCGGTCGAGGGCGTGGTGCCCTACTGGCTGCTGCCGGCGCGGCTGATCCGGCAGGTGGTAGACGAGCAGGGCCGGGTGGCATGGTTGGGTGAACCGGTGGCCCTCCGGGGGAGGGATGTGGTGAAGGACCTGGCCTGGTGGCGGTGTGAGGAAATGGTGTTGGAGGGGCGCTACCTGGAGCCCGGTGACGAGGGACGCCCGGTGGCGGTGGTGTTCTCGGGTGCTGCACGGGTGGGTGACACGCTGACGGTGTGGGTGCCGGCCTTGCGCCAGGATGGCGAGGACCTGCGGGCTGACGACCGCGGGGGCCGGGAGTACCGGTTCCAGGTGGTGGGCGTGCTTAAGCTGCCCGGGCGGGTGGTCACGGTGAGCCGAGAGGGAGACACGCCGGTCACCGTGCCGGTATCGTGGCAGCCCGGGGAAATCTTCGTACCCGCCCGCACCCTGGAGGGCATTTACCGGGAGGTGACCGGCCGGGAACTGGACCGGGCACCGGCCGCCCTGGTGCGCCTGACCTCGGTGGCATACCTGGAGGAGGTAGCGGCCGCCCTGGGGCGGCGTTACCCCCAGTGGGCGGCAGTAAGTGTCCCGCGGTTGCTCCACGAGGGGGTCGGTGACGGGCTGGTCCTCCCGGAGGAGTGGCGCCGCGGGCTCGTCGGCCTGCCCTACGCCGGGGCAGGGGGAATTAGGCTGGCGGGAAAGGGAACGGTTGCCCCTCCGCCGCCCCCCCAGGCCGTCATCCCCGTGGATCCGGGCCGGTCGGGGCTCTACCTCGTGTACGCGGTGGCGGGGATGCTGGTAGCGGTGAACATGCTGGTGCTGGTGTCGGGTCGGCAGGAGGAAATCGGCGTGCTGCGGGCCCTGGGGGCGCGCGGGCACGAGGTTATGGCCATGGTGCTGGGCGAGTGCCTGGCGGTGAGCCTGGTCGGGAGCGGGGTGGCCTTTGGCTTCATCCACCTGCTGGGCACCTGGAACCTGGTATCCAACCGCATGCCCTGGCTGGAGGTGGCGGTGCGCACGCTGGATCACCTGGTCCAGGTGTTGTTGCTTTCCGCCCTCATGGGCGTGCTGTTTGGCCTCATCCCGGCCTGGCGTGCCCTGCGGCGCAGCCCGGTGGACCTCCTCAAGGGCCTCTGACCCCCGCCCCTGTCGGTTTCGGGGTGGGCGCCGTCGAGGGCCCGTCAAAAGCGCGGCACGGGAGCTTCAGGGATGGAGGTGGGGGCGTGAGCCGTTTGATCCTGGGTCTGGACGTGGGGAGCACCACCACCAAAGCCACCCTCTTTGAAGAGGGGCCGGAGGGATGGCGTCTGGCCGGGCAGGCCAATGCCCCCACCACGGTGGAAGCCCCCCTGGAGGACGTAATGGTGGGGGTGAGGGAGAGCCTGCGCCGGCTCGGGCAGGTCACGGGGCGCGTTCTGCTGGACGAGAGGGGCGAATTGATCCGCCCCCGCCAGGGTGACCGGGGGGTGGACGTGGTGGCGGCCAGTTCCAGCGCGGGGGGCGGACTGCAGATGCTGGTGGCGGGCGTGATGCGCGAGCTCACGGCAGAGAGCGCCGAGCGGGCTGCCCTGGGAGCAGGTGCCATCGTGGTGGACGTGCTCGCCATCGACGACGGGCGCTCGCCCGTGGAGAAGGTGCACGCCGTCCGTGCCGTCCGTCCCGACATGGTACTCCTGTCCGGAGGTACGGACGGGGGCGGGGTGTCCCACGTGGTAGCCCTGGCCGAGTGCCTGCGGGCGGCCCAGCCCCGGCCCCGGTTCGGGGAAGGTTACCGCCTGCCCGTGGTGTACGCGGGAAACGTGCGCGCCCGCCCCCACGTGCAGGAGCAACTGGGCGAGCATTTCGTCGTCTCCATGGTGTCCAACCTGCGCCCCGTGCTGGAGAGGGAGGAACCGGAGCCGGCGCGACAGGAAATCCTCCGGCTCTTTCTGGAACATGTGATGAAGCATGCCCCCGGGTATCCCCGGCTCCTGGAGTGGACGGGGGGCAGGATCCTCCCCACTCCGGTGGCGGTCGGCACGGCCGTGCGCCTTCTGGCGGAGAAATGGCGGGGCAATGTGCTGGCGGTGGACATCGGAGGAGCCACCACCGACGTGTTTTCCGTGGTGGGGGGAGTGTTCAACCGCACGGTGTCCGCCAACCTGGGCCTTTCCTACAGCAGCCCGCATGTTTTCGCCCAGGCCAGCTTCGCCAACCTGGCGCGCTGGCTGCCCTTTGCCGTGTGCGAGGACGAATTGCGCAACTGGATCGCGAACAAGATGATCCGGCCCACCGTGTTGCCCGAAACCGTGGAAGAACTCATGGTGGAACACGCCCTCGCCCGGGAAGCCCTGCGCCTTTCTTTTCGCGAGCACCTGCGCCTGGCCAGGGAACTCAAGGGGATCCAGTTACAGCGCACCATCGCGGACATCTTTTCGCCTAAATCGTCCGGGGCTCCCCTGGTGGAGATGCGCACCGTGGACGCCATCGTGGGTGCCGGTGGGGTGATATCCCATGCCCCCCGGCCCCAGCAGGGACTTCTCATCCTCCTGGACGGGCTCCAGCCCGAGGGGGTAACGGAGCTTTATTGGGACCGGGGCTTTCTGCTCCCCCACCTGGGAGCCCTGGCCGAATCCGACCCGGAACTGGGCCTGCGCCTGCTCCAGGAGAGTCTGGTCCACCTGGCCACCGTAATCGCCCCGGTGGCACCGCGGACTCGCCCCGGCGCTCGAATCGCGGAAATGGTAGTGAGTCGGCAGGGGACGGTGGGCCGGGAAATTATCCGCCAGGGAGACTTCCGCATCTTCCCCTGGTACCGGGGGGAAGTCCTGGAGGTGGAACTGCGCCCGGCCCGGGCGGTGGACGTGGGGGCCGGACCCGGGAAACTGGTGCGTACCCGGCTGGAAGGGGGCCAGTACGGCGTGATCCTGGATGCCCGGGGACGGCCCCTCTCCCCTCCCGAAGACGAGGCTGCCCGCCGCGACTGGCTGCTGGGCATCATGCAGTTCCTGGACGCCTATCCCAGGGAGGCTCTTACAGCGTGCCAGGGGCGCGGGGCCGAGGGGGGTCGGAATTGATGCAGGTGACGCTGATCCGGCGGGAACGGCGGCTTCCTTTTCCCGGGGAAGTGCTGGCGGAGCCGGGCCAGATTGTCGAGCCCCACACGGTGGTGGCGCGCGCCACCCTGGTGCCCGGGATGCCCTACGTGGTGGAGGTGGCCCGGGAGCTGGGGGTTGAGCCGGCTGAAATACGGCGACACGTCCTGAAGGTACCCGGGGAAAGGGTGGGGACCGGCGAGGTGCTGGCTCGGGTGGACAAAGGGTTGGGTGGCGTGCGGGAATGTCGCAGCCCCTGCGACGGGGTGGTGGAGGCCATACTGACCGGTCACGGGCAGGTGCTGGTGCGGGAGGACGCCCGCAAGGCTGCCCCCGTGGTGTGGGTGGATGTAGCCCGCCGGCTGGACGTACGCCCGGAGCGGATCCGGGCTTTCCTGCGGGTCAAGGAGGGAGACGAGGTACAGGCGGGTGAACTGATCGCTCAGGGCCTGGAAGGACTCATGGCGGCCCGGGTATATGCCCCGGTGTCCGGGGTGGTGGAAAAGGTGGATGCCCGCACGGGCGGGCTGGCCATCCGCCGTCCCCACCGTCCCGCAGAGGTGGATGCCTACCTGGCGGGACGGGTGGTGGAGGTGTTCCCCGAGTGGGGAGCCGCCATCGCTGCCCTGGGCCACGAGGTCACCGGGGTATTCGGCATCGGGGGGCAGGCCTACGGGGCGCTGCGGGTGGCCGTCTCCGGTCCGGAGGAGGTACTGGACGTGGGGTCGATCGGCGATGATGACTCGGGGAGGGTGCTGCTTGGCGGGTCGCTCGTGACCCTGGATGCTCTGCGCCGGGCGCGGGAGGTTGGGGTGCGCGGGATCATAACTGGCAGCGCCAACCAGGGTGACCTGGTCGCCTTCACCGGCAAAGAGATGGTGGTGGGGATCACCGGGCAGGAGCCGGGACCCACGGTGGTGCTGATGTCCGGATTCGGGCGCCGGGCCATGGATTCCAGTCTCTTCGGGGAACTGGCGTACCACCAGGGTCGCACGGTTTCCCTGGACGGTACCACCCAGGTGCGGGCGGGCGCTGTCCGCCCCGAGGTGCTCATCCCTCTCGAGCCCGCTCCCTCTCCCTGACGCTGTGTGGACGGCCAGTTGATCGTGGTCGACGGGGTACCCTTTAGTGTGGTCAGCCGAAGATGACGAGGGCGCAAAGACTGGGCGTGGTTGCCATATGTGCCTTTGCCGCGGCCGAGGTACTCTGCGACCTGGCCCAACTGGCCTGGTCGGGGATGCCGGGGTTTGTGCGCCTGCTGGCTCTGGTCCTCATCACCAGGCTGGCCGGTGATCTTTCCTACTGGCGCCTGGAACCCCGCCGGCGCACCTGGCTTTACTGGGACGACTATCTTGCCCACCACCTCTTCCCCCACTTCCTGTGGGGCGTTCCCCTGGCGGTGGCCCAGGCCCTGATGACCATGTGGTTTTACGACGTGTTCTGGGTGCACCTGGTGGCCATGAGCGCGTTGCCGGCCACCCTGCTCTATGTGGTGACCCGCTACCTCGACGAGGTTGCCCAGGACCGCGGCCATCGGCCGGGCCGCCGCCTGGAGCCCTGAGCGACCGCTGGCACGGCGCCACGGCACCAGCGGAGTGGAGCCGCGGGCACGGCGTGCTGCGGAAGGGTGGGGTGCTTTGCGGCCGTGGCGTGGCAGGGCGGTACAGGCAGGAGGCGGTGGGGCAAGAAGCGAATTAGCCAGTGTCTGAGCGCCCGGTCAGGAAACGGAGGAGTCGTCCATGCTCGGTCTGGAGGAGTTTTCCCGGCGGCGGCAGCAGCTCATGGCAGAGAGGACGCGTTCCCCCGGGCTCGAGATATACGTGGGAATGGGGACGTGCGGTCTGGCGGCGGGGGCTCAGGCTGTTTGGGACAGGGTGGAGGAAGAGCTGGGCCGGCGTGGTATCCCGGCCAGGATGGTGCGGACGGGATGCATCGGCATGTGCGAGTCCGAGCCCCTGCTCGATGTGATCCGCCCGGGTGAGCCCCGCATCACCTACGGACACGTGTCACCCGAGGTGGTGCCCGATATCGTGGAGAAGCACGTGCTCGAGGGGCACCCGGTGGAGGAACACCTGGTGGGGCGAATTACCGACCCCGCTCAACCCTACCGCGAGCTTCCCTTCTATGCCAAGCAGCGCCGGCTGGTGCTGGCCCGCTGCGGCTTCATCGATCCCCGCAGCATCGAGGACTACCTGGCCTGGGGCGGATACGGGGCCCTGCTAAAGGTCCTGACCGGGATGACACCAGAGCAGGTGATCGACGAGGTGCTGCGCTCGGGACTGCGTGGGCGGGGGGGTGCCGGTTTCCCCACCGGGCGCAAGTGGGAGGCCACCCGCCGGGCCAACGGCAGGAAGAAGTACGTGGTGTGCAACGGTGACGAGGGCGACCCGGGTGCCTTCATGGACCGCAGTGTGCTGGAGGGCGATCCCCACTCGGTCCTGGAGGGCATGATGATCGCCGCCTATGCCATCGGGGCCGACGAAGGCTACCTGTACGTGCGGGCCGAGTACCCCCTGGCGGTGAAGCACCTCAAGCTGGCCATCGAGCAGGCCCGTGCGTGGGGGCTGCTGGGTGACCACGTGCTCGGCACCGATTTTTCCTTCGATCTGCATATCAAGGAGGGCGCCGGCGCCTTCGTCTGCGGTGAGGAGACGGCGCTTTTGGCTTCCATCCAGGGGGAACGGGGGATGCCCCGTCCCCGGCCTCCCTTTCCCGCCCAGTCGGGTCTGTGGGGCCAGCCCACCAACATCAACAACGTGGAGACTTACGCCAACGTCCCCGCCATCATCACCCACGGGGCGGACTGGTTCGCCTCCGTGGGCACCGAGCGCAGCAAGGGGTCCAAGGTGTTCTCCCTGGCCGGCAAGGTGGCCCGCACCGGGCTGGTGGAGGTCCCCATGGGCCTCACGCTGCGGGAACTCATATTCGATGTGGGCGGGGGCATCAAAGAAGGCAAGCGCTTCAAGGCGGTGCAGATCGGGGGGCCATCCGGGGGCTGTCTGCCCGAAGCCCTGCTGGACACCCCCATCGACTACGACTCCCTGACGGCCACGGGCGCCATCATGGGTTCCGGTGGCGTGGTGGTCCTGGACGAAGACAGTTGCATGGTGGACATCGCCCGCTTCTTCCTCAACTTCACCCAGAGCGAGTCCTGCGGTAAGTGCACGCCCTGCCGGGAGGGCACCAGGCGCATGCTGGAGATCCTGACCCGGATCTCCGAGGGCAAGGGAGACCCCGAAGATCTCGATCGGCTGGAGCAGCTGGCCCGGGTGGTCAAGGACACTTCCCTGTGCGGGCTGGGCCAGACCGCTCCCAATCCGGTGCTCACCACGCTCCGCTATTTCCGGGACGAGTACCGCGCCCACGTCGTGGACAAGCGCTGCCCCGCCCGGGTGTGCGCGGGATTGCGCGACTACCGCATCGATCCCCAGCTTTGTCGGGGATGCTTGCTCTGCAAGCGCTCCTGCCCGTCGGGTGCCATCTCGGGAGAGAGGCGGCAGCCCCACGTCATCGATCCGTCCCTGTGCATCCGTTGTGGTGCCTGCGAGGCCACCTGCCCCTTCGGCGCCATCAGCCACTGAGAGGATGGTGAGCACCCGGTGAATGCCACGCAAATCGTCACTTTGACCATAGACGGGCGGCAGGTGAACGTTCCCGCCGGTACCACGGTGTTCGAGGCCGCCCGGGCGGCTGGGGTCGAGATCCCGCATCTGTGCCACCATCCCTGGTTGAAACCCAGCGGGGCGTGCCGGCTGTGCGTGGTCGAGATCGAGGGCGCCCGCGGGCTCCCCACCTCGTGCACCACTCCGGTGGCGCCCGGCATGGTGGTGCACAGCGAGTCCGAACGGGTGGTGGAGGCGCGTCGGGTGATCCTGGATCTCATCCTGGCCAACCACTCCGCCGAGTGCCTCACGTGCGAGAAATGCGGCGACTGCACCCTGCAGGAGTACGCTTACCGGTACGGGGTGGCGCGCACCAGTTACGATGGTGAGCGGCGGGACTACCCGCCCGACGAGTCCAACCCCTTTTTTTACCGGTTCCACGACAAGTGCATCATGTGCGGGCGTTGCATCCGGGTGTGCGACGAGGTGATGGCGGTTAACGCCATCGACTACGCTTACCGGGGGTTCCGCACCAAGGTGGCCACCGCCTACGAGGTGGGCCTGGAGGACAGCCCCTGCGTGTTCTGCGGTAACTGCGTGGCCGCGTGCCCTACCGGGGCCCTGCAGCCCAAGCTATCGGTGGGACAGGGCCGGCGCTGGGAGATCCGCAAGGTGCGCACGGTATGCCCGTACTGCGGTGTGGGTTGCTCCCTCGACCTGGAAGTCCGCGATGGCCGCAACGGCCGCGGGGGGCGCGTGGTGGGGGCCAGCGGCGGGGATGGCCCCACCAACGAAGGGCTGCTGTGCGTCAAGGGCCGCTTCGGCTGGGACTTCCTCCACAGCCCCGACCGGCTCACCCGGCCCCTTATCCGGGAAGGCGACACCTTCCGGGAGGCCACCTGGGACGAGGCCCTGGACCTGGTGGCGCGTCGGCTGGGCGAGATCAAGGAAAAGTACGGGTCCGACAGCCTGGCGGGCCTGTGTTCGGCCAAGTGCACCAACGAGGAAAACTACCTGTTCCAGAAACTGGTGCGGGCGGTGTGGGGCACCAACAACGTGGACCACTGCGCCCGCCTGTGTCACGCCTCCTCCGTGGTGGGACTGGGGATGGCGTACGGCAGCGGGGCCATGACCAACTCCCTGGCCGACCTGGAGCAGGCCAGCCTGTACTTTGTCATCGGCTCCAACACCACCGAGGGCCACCCCGTGCTGTCCCTGCGGGTGAAGCGGGGGCTGCGGGCGGGGGCAAGGCTCATCGTCGCCGATCCCCGCCGCACGGAGCTGGCGGAGCGGGCTGACATTTTCCTGCAGCACCTGCCCGGCACTGATGTAGCCCTCCTGGGGGCCATGATCCACGTCATCCTTGAGGAGGGGTTGGAAAACAGGGATTTCGTGGCCGAGCGCACCGAGGGGATCGAGGATCTGCGTGCCTCGGTAGCGGGGCTCACGCCCGAGTACGCCCAGGAGGTCACCGGAGTCCCCGCCGGCCTCATCCGCCAGGCGGCACGTGAGTACGCGCGGGCGGAACGGGCCGCCATCCTGTACGCCATGGGGATCACCCAGCACACCACCGGCACCGATAATGTGCTGGCCATCGCCGCCCTGGCGGCCATCTGCGGTCAGGTGGGCCGGGAGGGCACGGGGGTCAATCCCCTGCGTGGCCAGAACAACGTGCAGGGCGCCTGCGACATGGGCGGCCTGCCCAACGTCCTGCCCGGATACCAGTCCTACCGGGACGAAGGGTTGCGCCAGAAGTTCGAGGCCGCCTGGGGACGGTCCCTCCCCACCGGGGACGGCCTCACCGTGGTGGAGATGATGGAGGCGGCTTCCCGGGGCCGCATCCGGGGCATGTACATCATGGGGGAGAACCCCATGCTGTCCGACCCCGACCTGGGCCACGTGGAAGAAGCCCTCCGGTCTCTCGAGTTCCTGGTGGTGCAGGACATCTTCCTCACCGAGACCGCCCGGTTGGCCCACGTTGTGCTGCCCGCCGCTGCCTTCGCCGAGAAGGAAGGCACCTTCACCAACACCGAGCGGCGGGTGCAAAGGTTGCGCCGGGCCATCCTGCCGCCCGGGGAGGCGCTGCCCGACTGGGAGATCATCTGCCGCATTTCCACCCGGATGGGATATCCCATGCATTACGGGTCCCCGGCCGAGATCATGGACGAGATCGCCCGCCTGGTGCCCAGCTACGGCGGCATGGGGTACCCGTACCTGGGGGAGGACGGCAAGCAGTGGCCGTGCCCGCACCCCGGCCATCCGGGGACGCCCATCCTGCACCGGGAGAAGTTCGCGCGCGGCAGGGCCCGGCTGTTCCCCCTGGAGTTCCGTCCTCCCGCCGAGGTCCCCGATTCCGAATATCCGCTCTACCTGACCACGGGCCGCATCCTGTTCCACTACCACACCGGTTCCATGACCCGGCGGTCCCGGGGCCTGCAGGCCATCCGGCCCCACCCCTACGTGGAGGTGCACCCGGAGACGGCTGCCCGCCTGGGCGTCCGGGACGGGGATATGGTCGAGGTCACCTCTCGCCGGGGCTCCATCTGCCTGCGGGCGCTGGTGACGGATCGCACCGCCCCCGGGGTGGTGTTCATCCCCTTCCACTACGCCGAGGCGGCGGCGAACGTGCTCACCAACCCGGCCCTCGACCCCCGGGCCCGCATCCCCGAACTCAAGGTGTGTGCCGTGCGCATCCGCCCCGCCTGAACCCGCCCCGGTCGGCCGGTGCCCGACGAGACCTGCGCCCCAGGCATGAGGAGGTGTTCCCGCTGTGGCTGCCGTTGCCCCCAGGCCCCAGGAACTGAAGCAAAGGCTGGAGCCCATCCTGCGTCGTCACGGGACGGCCCCTTCCAGACTCATTCCCATCATGCAGGACATCCAGGCCGAGTTCGGCTACCTCCCCCGGGAGGCGGTGGAGGAAGCCGCCCGCTGGCTGAAGATTCCCCTCAGCAAGGCGTACGGGGTTATCACCTTTTACGCCCAGTTCCACCTCAAGCCGCGGGGCAAGTATGTCCTCCGGGTCTGCCTGGGGACGGCCTGTCACGTGCGGGGCGGAGAAAAGGTGCTGGAGGCCGTGAGCAAGGAACTGGGGATTGCCCCCGGGGAGACCACGCCCGACCTGAAGTTCACCCTGGAGCGGGTAGCCTGCCTTGGTTGCTGTGGCCTTGCCCCCACCATGATGGTGAACGACCAGACATTCGCCCGCCTCAACCCCCAGAGGGTCAAGGAGGTGCTGGCCCAGTTTGCCTGATGACCCTACCGCCGAGGACGGGGGGTGGGGATTGGCTGTGGAACCAGTAATGGCGGTGGTAGTCCGCCGCATACGAGGCGGGTCGGAGGAGGAAGTGGGTGACCGGGTGGCCCAGGAGTACCCTGTCACCCTGGTGTGCCAGGGCCGGGAACTGGCCACCCTCATGTGTACACCGGAGCACCTGGACGAACTGGCCCTCGGATTCCTTTACACCGGGGGCCTCATTTTGTCGCCGGACGAAGTACGGGACCTGAAGGTGGAAGCGGAACCGGGTGCCGGGCGGGTGGAGGTTACCCTGGCCGCGGGGGCAGAGGCTCGCCTGACTGGCTGGCAGGCGGCGCGCCTCGTCCCCACCGGTTGCGGCCAGGCTTTCCCAGAACGCCAATCGGAGCTCCCCACAATTTCCGGTAACCTGTGCGTAACCGTGGCGGAGATAATGGACTTGCTGGCCGGCCTCACCCGGGCCCCGGTGCACCGGGTGACGGGCGCGACGCACGCGGCCGCTCTGGCACAGCGAGGGGGGATCCTCTGCCTGAGGGAAGACGTAGGCAGGCACAACGCCATCGACAAGATCGCCGGATGGTGGCTCACTCGCCGCGCAGCCGGGCCGCAGAGTGCGCAGGGCCTGGTGGTGCTCACCACGGGGCGCCTGTCGTCGGACATCGTCCTCAAGGTGAGTCGCCTGGGGGCTCCCGTCCTGGTATCGCGGGCGGCGCCCACCTCCCTGGGTATCCGGCTGGCTTACCTGACCGGCCTCACCCTGGTGGGGTTCGCCCGGGCGGGTCACCTCAACGTGTACACGTTTCCCGAGAGAGTGATGGCTTGAACCCAAACATGCGGGGGGGAGAGCAGATGCAGGAAACGGTAATAGTGAGCGGATGCCGGACCCCATTCGGTAGCTTCGGAGGCAGCCTGAGAGATATTGCCGCGGCCGAACTGGGGGCACTCGCCATCCGCGGGGCGCTGGGCAGGGCGGGGATATCCGCCGAGCAGGTGCAGTACGTGCTGATGGGGATGGTGGTGCAGGCGGGGGCGGGACAGAGTCCGGCCCGGCAGGCTGCCATCAAGGCGGGGATACCGCATCACGTCCCCAGCGATACCATCAACAAGGTCTGTGCGTCGTCACTGCGCTGTGTGAACATAGCCGATGCCCTCATCCGGGCCGGCGACCTGGAGATCGCGGTGGCCGGCGGGATGGAGAACATGAGCCGCAGCCCCTACCTGGTTCCCGGCGCCCGCTGGGGTTACCGGCTTTGGAACCAGACCCTGGTGGACGCCACGGTGAACGACGGGCTGTGGTGCGCTTTCCACGACGTCCACATGGGGGTCCATGCCGACCGGGTGTCGCGCCAGTACGGGATCGGCCGCGAAGAGCAGGACGCTTGGTCGTACCGCAGCCACGTGCGGGCGCTGGACGCCATCCGGGCGGGGCGCCTGAAGGAGGAGATCGTGCCGGTGGAGGTTCCCCAGCGCAAGGGGCCGCCGGTGGTATTCGATACCGATGAATCCCCCCGGCCGGACACCTCCCCCGAGAAGCTGGCTTCCCTCAAGCCGGTGTTCTTGCCCGACGGCACCATCACCGCCGGCAACGCACCCGGGATCAACGACGGCGCCGCTGCCCTGGTGCTCATGTCCGGGCGCAGGGCGAAGGAATTGGGGTTGAAGCCCCTGGCCACCATCGTGTCCCAGGGCTGGGTGTCGCGGCCACCGGAGGAGTTTCCCCTCACCCCCTATCCGGCCGCGCAGGCTGCCCTGCAAAAGGCGGGACTTACCTTCGCCGACGTGGACCTGATCGAGGTGAACGAGGCGTTTGCTGCGGTAGCACTGGTGAACATGAAGCTGGGCGACTGGCCCGAGGAGAAGGTGAACGTCAACGGTGGGGCGGTGGCGCTCGGGCATCCCATCGGGGCGTCGGGGGCGCGTATCCTGCTCACTCTGGCCTTCGAACTGCGCCGGCGGGGAGGCGGCCTGGGGGTGGCCTGCCTGTGCGCGGGCGGGGGCCAGGGCGAGGCCACCGTCATCCGCGTCGAGCCCTGAGGCGCCGGGGTGGCGCTGGCGGATCAATCCTGGGTGTATGATGTCGCCCGGCAGGGTGGAAGCGCAGGCGGGCACGGTACCCGTGCAGAAGGGAGGGGACTGGTATGGAAGTACGGAGGGTTTTCGTGGTGGGAGCAGGCCAGATGGGCTCCGGCATAGCGCAGGTGGCAGCCCAGGCCGGTCTGCAGGTAACCATGCGGGATATCGCCCCGGAATTCACCGAGAAAGGAATGGCCACCATCCGCCGCAACCTGCAACGCAGCGTGGAGAAGGGCCGCATCACGCCCGAGGAGCAACAGGCTATCCTGGACCGGCTCCAGACCACGCTGGACCTGGACGGGGCCGCGGATGCCGACGTGGTCATAGAGGCGATAGTCGAGAATCTACAGGCCAAGAAGGACCTGTTCGCCGAACTGGACCGCATCTGCCCGGCGGCCACCATCCTGGCATCGAACACCTCGTCGCTGCCCATCACGGAACTGGCGTCGAGTACCCGGCGTCCGGACCGGTTTATAGGCATGCATTTTATGAACCCGGTCCCGGTTATGCAACTGGTGGAGATCGTGCGCGGCCACCTGACTTCCGACGAGACCCACCGGGTGATCCGCGACCTGGCCGTGCGTATGGGGAAGACCCCGGTGACAGTGCAGGACTATCCGGGATTCGTGGCCAACCGGGTTCTGTTCCCCATGATCAACGAAGCCATCTACTGCCTGATGGAAGGTGTGGCTTCGGCCGAAGACATAGACACAGTGATGAAGCTGGGCATGAACCATCCCATGGGGCCCCTGGCCCTGGCTGATCTGATCGGCCTCGATACCTGCCTGGCCATCCTGGAGACGCTGCACCGTGGCCTGGGTGACCCCAGGTACCGGCCCTGTCCCCTGCTGCGGCGCATGGTAAGTGCGGGTCTGCTGGGGCGCAAGACGGGCCGCGGCTTTTACACCTACTGAAGTGGTGGCCAGGCAGGCGATCCTGGAGGTATAGTGCTCCGTGGGGTCGAAATACCTGCCTGAGCATAACGGTGGCGTTCCAGAGAGAGCGCGAACGCTTGCTGCGGCAGTCAGGCATAAGACTTGCTTGCCGGGGCAGGCGATGCTGGCAGAGGGCGGAGGCTGAACTGCATGACGGAACGCGAGCATGGTGAACTGGATCAGGCGGCACGGTCGGTGCGGGAGGCAGCCCGGGACGGACGGCTCCCCTGTGCCCGGGCCCTGGAGTTGGCCCGGGAACTGAAGATTCCGCCGGCCCGCGTGGGCGAACTGGCCGATCGCCTGGGTATCAAGATAGTTGCCTGTCAACTGGGATGCTTTAAGTGAGGGGACGGTCATACTGTTCGGGGCAGTAGGATGGTCGCTGGCGTGGGGCAGCAGGTGCCGTTGGCAGTCAGGGCGGTGAGGCGGTTTTGTTCTTCAAGGTGGTGACAGTGCGGCAGGCACAGGAGAAAATCCTGGCCACATTGGCGGCTCCGCCGTCGGGGGGGGCTGGGGCGCCCGGGCACGCCCGGGCGGTTGAGTTGGTGGGGCTGGAGGAAGCCCTGGGCAGGGTGCTGGCTGCGGACCTGGTGGCGCGCGAGGACGTGCCCGGGTTTGCGCGTTCCACGGTGGACGGGTATGCGGTGCGGGCCCAGGATACCTTCGGCGCCAGCGAATCTCTGCCCGCGTACCTGACGCTGGCGGGAGAACTGCGCATGGGGCAGGCGGCGGAGCGGCACCTGGGAGACGGCGAGTGCATGGCCGTGGCCACCGGGGGGGCGCTCCCCGCGGGCGCCGATGCGGTGGTCATGCTGGAGCACACCGAGACGCCCGGGGACGGCACGGTGGCCGTGATGCGGCCGGTTTCCCCGGGGGAGAACCTGGTGCGTCCCGGGGAGGACGTGGCTGCGGGCCAGGTGGTGATCCGGCGGGGCCGCGTCCTGCGGGCGCCGGACCTGGGGGTGGCCGCCGCCCTGGGATATACGGAATTGCCGGTGTTCGTGCGTCCCCGGGTGGCCATCGTCTCCACGGGGGACGAACTGGTGCCTCCCGGGGAGACGCCGGGTCCGGGCCGGGTCCGGGACGTGAATTCTCATACTCTGGCGGCGGCGGTGCAGGCCGAGGGAGGGAACCCCCGCCTGCTGGGGATCGTGCCCGACGACCGTCCTGCCCTTGACCGTGCGCTGCAGGAAGGATTGCGGGCCGACTGCCTGCTGGTGTCGGGCGGTAGCTCGGTGGGTGCTCGCGACCTGGTGGCCCAGGCCATCGCTTCCCTGGGGGAACCCGGCATCCTGGTTCATGGCGTGGCCGTGAGGCCGGGCAAGCCCGTCATCGCCGCCGTTGCGCGCAGCAGGCCCATCTTCGGGTTGCCCGGCCATCCCGTATCCGCCCTGGTCACCTTTTACCTGCTGGTGCGCCCGGTGCTGCGATTCCTGGCGGGGGCAGAACCTTTCCCGGTGGAGGCAACCGTGCGTGCCCGTCTGGGGCGCAACCTGGCCTCCCGGCCGGGGGTGGAGGAGTACGTGCGGGTGAGTCTGTGCCGGGACGGCGGGGTGCTGGTGGCCCATCCCGTCCTGGGGAAGTCGGGGCTGATTTCCACCCTGGCGCGGGCCTGGGGGCTGGTGCGCATCCCGGCGGAGGCCACCGGCCTGGCCCAGGGTGAAGAGGTGGAGGTAATGCCGATCCTGCCCGTTTAAGAGAGGAGCCAGGGGGGGTACCATCCCTTCGTGGTGACCGCGGCTGGCGTGCTGGAGGTTGGAAAGTGTTGCGGAAGGACGTCTACCTGAAAACGGTGGCCTGGCAGGAGGCACAGGAGGTGTTCCTGGACGCCGTGCTGGGGCCGGGGCGCCAGGGGCGCACCGAGGGGGAACTGGTACCCACCGGCCGCGCGGTGGGCCGGGTCACCGCGGCGCCGGTGTTCGCTGCAGTCTCCTGGCCTCATTATCACGCCGCCGCCATGGACGGCGTGGCCGTGTCCAGCCGGGACGCGGCAGGGGCCAGCGAGTCTCATCCCGTGGTTCTCAGCCCGGACCGGTACGACCCGGTGGACACGGGTGACCCCCTGCCCCCCGGGCGCGACGCGGTCATCATGAGCGAGGATCTGCACCTCCTGCCCGACGGTCGCCTGGAGGTGATCGCCTCCGTGCCCCCCTGGGACAACGTGCGTCCCGTGGGGGAGGACGTGGTGGTCGGCGAGATGGTGGTCCCGGCCGGACACCGGTTGCGCCCCGTCGACGTGGGGGCGTTGCTGGCGGCAGGGGTGACCCAGGTACCGGTGCGGCGTCGTCCCCGGGTGGCCATCGTGCCTACGGGAGACGAACTGGTGCCCCCCGGCGAAGCCATGGCGCCGGGGCAGATCCCCGAATTCAACTCGGCTATCCTGGCCGGAATGCTGGCCGAGTGGGGAGCGGATCACGTGGTGTACCCGCCGGTTCCGGATGACCCCGGGACCGTGCGGGAAGCCATGCTGCGGGCGGCGGGGGAATGCGACCTGGTGCTCACCATCGGGGGTTCCTCGGCCGGCTCGGGCGACTATACCGCCCGGGCCATGGCAGAGTGCGGCGAGGTGCTGGTGCACGGGGTCAACACCCGGCCGGGCAAGCCGGTAGTGTTGGGGAAGGTGGACGGCAAGGCGGCGGTGGGTATCCCCGGGTACCCGGTGTCGGCCGTGCTGGCCATGGAACTGTTCGTGCGGCCCCTGGTGCTTGCCTGGCAGGGGCTTCCGCCCCCCGCCCGTGAGGTGGTGCGCGGGCGGCTGACCCGGCGCCTGGCCTCCAGTGCGGGAGTGGAGGAATTCGTGCGGGTGCGCGTGGGCCGGGTCGGGGATGAACTGGTGGTGACGCCTTTGCCCCGCGGAGCGGGAGTGACCACCAGCCTGGTGCGGGCCGATGGCTGGCTGGTGGTGCCCGCAGGGGTGGAAGGGTTCCCGGAGGGCCATGGGGTGGAGGTGCAGCTCCTGCGGAGCCGGGAGGAAATAGAGGGCCGCCTGCTGGTGACGGGAAGTCACGATCCCGCCCTGGACGTGGTGAGCAGCCTCATGAGTGAGCGGTTCCCCGGACTGGGACTGAGTTCCGCCAACGTGGGTAGCCTGGCCGGCCTGGTAGCTCTGGGGCGAGGGGAGTGCCATGCGGCGGGATGTCACCTGCTCGACCCCGAAAGCGGCGAGTACAATGTTGCCTACGTGCGGCGATTGCTTCCCGAACGCAGGGTGATCCTGTTTCCCCTGCACTTCCGGCAGCAGGGGATCATGGTGGGGAAGGGAAACCCCAAGGGGATCCACGGGATTGAAGATCTTGCCCGCCCGGATGTTACCTTTGTGAACCGCCAGCGGGGGTCGGGGACGCGGGTCCTGCTGGACTGGCTGCTCGGCCGGAAGGGAATCTCTCCCCGCCAGGTGAACGGTTATGCGCGGGAACTGTTCACCCACGCTCAGGTGGCCGTGGCCGTTGAGAGCGGGACGGCCGACGCTGGCCTGGGGGTGCTGAGCGCCGCCCGCGCCCTGGGGCTGGAGTTCATCCCGGTGGCCGAGGAGCGGTACGACCTGGCTTTCCTGCCCGAGACGTTCGGCGACGAGCGCGTCCGCGCCCTGGTGGAGGTGGTGCGGAGCGATGCCTTTGCCCGCGCCCTGGAGGCCATGGGCGGCTATCGACCGGCCGACGGCGACGGGCAGGAGGTCGGCCCGCTGTGAGGGGGGGGCGACGGGGGTGCGGGATGCCTTCGGCCGGGAGATTAATTACTTGCGGGTCTCGGTGACCGACCGCTGCAACCTGCGCTGCCGCTACTGCATGCCCGAGGAGGGCGTGGAGTCCATCGCCCATGCCGATGTCCTCCGCTACGAGGAGATCGAGCGGCTGGTGCGGGTGGCGGCGCGGCTGGGCTTCTGGCGGGTGCGGGTGACGGGCGGGGAGCCACTGGTGCGCAAGGGCATCGTGGGATTCGTGAGGCGGCTGGCGTCCATCCCCGGCATAACCGATGTTTCCCTCACCACCAACGGCGTGCTCCTTGCGGACATGGCTCGGGACCTGCGCCGGGCCGGGTTGCACCGGGTGAACGTGAGCCTGGACACTCTGCGCGAGGACAGGTTTGCCTGGATCACCCGCCGTCCGGAATTTGGACGCGCGTGGGCGGGGATAATGGCCGCCCTGCGCGAGGGACTGGTGCCGGTCAAGGTGAACGTGGTGCTGATGGCGGGTATCAACGACGATGAGGTGGAGGATTTTGCCCGCCTGACCCGGGAGTATCCCCTGTGGGTGAGGTTCATCGAGATCATGCCTCTGGGGGAAAATGGGTTAGGGCAGGAGCGCCGGTACCTGCCCGCGGAAACCATCTGGCCCCGGTTGCAGGCGCTGGGCCCCGTCGAGGAGGTTTCCACCCCTGCCGGCGATGGTGGTGGCCCCGCCCGCTATTTCGCCTACCGGGGTGCGCCCGGGAGACTGGGCCTCATCACCCCGCTCAGCCAGCACTTCTGCCAGGGGTGTAACCGACTGCGTCTCACGTCGTACGGGCATCTGAGCCCCTGTCTGGCCGGGGTGGGCGAGGTGGACGTGCGCGGTCCTTTGCGTTCAGGGGCGACGGATGACGATCTGGCTCGCCTCATCGCCCTGGCCGTGTCCCAGAAGCCCCGCGAGCACCACATGACGCCCGACGAGGTGGCATGCGGGCGGCAGATGTCCCGCCTGGGCGGCTAGCTGCAGGCGTGAGCGGGACGCCAGCGGAAGGGGACTGCTGAGGATGAGTGAACGGAACACGGGTCTCACCCACCTGGATGAGGCCGGGCAAGTGCGGATGGTGGACGTGTCGGGGAAAGAACCTTCCTTACGGGAGGCGGTGGCACGGGGCCAGGTGACCATGGCTCCCCGCACCCTGGAGCTCATCAGGCGTGCCGCCCTGCCCAAGGGGGATGTGCTGGCCGTGGCCCGGGTGGCGGGGATCATGGCCGCCAAGGAGGCTGCCCGTCTGATCCCCCTCTGTCATCCCCTGCCCCTGGACCACGTACAGGTCGACCTTAGACTGGAGGACCCTTCCGTCGCCGCGCCGGGCGCGGCCGCGGAGGATGCCACCGCCCGCGTACTCATCCAGGCCACCGTGCGCACCCGGGCTCCCACCGGAGCTGAGATGGAGGCACTCACCGGCGTCATGGGGGCGGCCCTGGCGGTTTACGATATGTGCAAGGGAGTCGACAGGGACATGGTCATCGGCCAGGTGCGCCTGGTCCGCAAGGAAGGCGGGCGCAGCGGCCGGTGGCAGAGGGGAGGTGAGGAGCCCTGGCCCTCCAGCGAAAAATCAGAGCAGGGATCTTAACCGCAAGCGACAGCGCCTACCGGGGCGAGCGGCAGGACGAAAGCGGTCCCCTCATTGCCGCCATCCTGGAGAAGGCGGGCATGGAGATCGTCCACCAGAAGGTCCTGCCCGACGAAGAGGGGGCCCTGGCCATGGAAATGAAGTACATGGCGGATGGCCTCGGGGTGGACGTCATCCTGACCACCGGCGGTACCGGGCTGGGACCCCGCGACCGCACACCCGAGGCGACGCGGGCGATCATCGAGCGGGAGGTGCCCGGCATCGCCGAGGCCCTGCGGGCGGCGGGAACGAGGAAAACCCCCCATGCCATGCTTTCGCGGGGCGTGGCGGGAGTCAGGGGGAGCACCCTGGTAGTCAACCTGCCCGGCAGCCCCCGCGCTGTGCAGGAGAGCCTGGAGGTGCTGTTGCCCGCCCTGCCCCATGCGGTGGAACTCCTCCAGGGAAAGGCGATCGACTGCGCCCGCCTGCGCCGCTGATCCTCGGGCAGGCCCCGCCACCGCATGCCCCGTAGCAGGTCGGGATGGGCAGGTGTGGGCTGGTGCATGGTGCTGGCCTCACTGTAACATGCCTGTAGCATAATTGTTAGGGAACGTTAAAGGCGATAGCGGTCTGCCCCGCTAACTGCTTATGTAAACTCCGCAAGGATGCAATGCGGGGATGACAGGGCGGGAGCGGGGCATATGGCATTTCCGAAACAGCCCCTGGCGTGCATCGTGGGCGTGGTAACGTTAGCGGGATTGCTGGTGGGAGGCGCCTGGGCCTATCCCCGGGTTGCGTGGCTGGGTGAGGTGCCCTCCCGGTTGGAGATTGCGGTAGAGACGGTGGTGGGCACACTGGCCGGTGACCGGTTGTACCACACCGTGCCCCCGGGGGTATACCAGCGCGGAGTTGGGCCTGTTCCATCGGGCGTCAATGAGGGTGGGAGCCCGGTGGCGGTGGGTGCGACGGACATCGGTGCCGGGCTGGAGCGGCTGGTGTCCCAGCAGACAGAATGGCTGCTGGCCTGTCGCACCCCCGGCGGCACCTTTGCCGTGGCGCCCGCATCCGACCTCATCATCCCCTATTTTGCGAACCAGGCCGCCTGGTCGCTGTTGCCGGAATATCCCGGGGAAGTCAGGGCTCACCTGGATTGGTACCTCAGCCACCTCAACCGGCCCGATCGCTGGGGCCTGGTGGGGACGGCGTACGATTACCGCATCGAGGGGGACCGCGAGGTGCCCACGGGATCGTACGATTCGGCCGACGCCTATGCGGCTACGTTCCTCACCGCAGTGGCCCGCTACTGGCAGGTGACGGGTGACACCCGGTTCGTGCTCGATCACCGCAGCGAACTCGACCTGGTGGCGGGGGTCATCGTGGCCCTGCAGGACGCCGATGGCCTGGCCTGGGCTCGTCCCGGGCACTGGGTCAAGTACCTCATGGACAACGCCGAGAACTACCAGGGGTTGAGCGACTATGCCTGGCTGCTGGCCAGGCTGGGAGACGCCGAGTCCGCCGCCTACTGGGCGGCCCGGGCCGAGGCCGTACGCCAGGGTGTGAGACAGGTGATGTACAACCCCCGTCGGGGCGAGTACTACTGGGCGATCAAGATGTCGGGCACGCGGCGCCTGCCCAACTGGCGGCAGTGGTACCCGGACGCGGTGGCCCAGCTATTTCCCGTCCTGTGCGGCGTGGAGGCCCCCGACAGCCGTATCTCCCGGGAAATCTACCGGCGCTTTGCCCGGTTTTACCCGGGATGGGCAGCCGTGCCCCATCCCGGTCGTTCTCCCTGGGGCGTGATCACCCCCGTCGCCGTCACCATGGGCGATACCGGCGACCTCCAACTCAGCCTGAGTGTAGCAGCCGAATTGCCGTCCCGGGCGGCGGTGTGGCATGCTGGCGAAGCCGCCTGCCTGCTTTCGGCCGCCCGCCAGTGGCTGTCGCGCCTGTTCCCCGGCGGGGAGGGTTCCCCGTCAGTACCGGCACCGCAGCCGGAAGCGTTACCCCACGTTCCGGATACTGCCGCTGAGGGCGGGGGTGAGTAACCCCCGCCCTCGGCAGGACGGAGGGCCCTGCGTGAAGAAAGCTAAGGGAAGGCTGCCCGGGCCCCTTGCCAGGCGATTAAGGGGCGCTGGGTGGTGATGCGCGCGGTGAAGAATAGCAGAGGGGGCTGCCATGGAAGAACGGAATGTGCTGATCACGGCCGAGGAAATAGCGCACAGGGTGAAGAAACTGGGGAAAGAGATCTCTCAGGACTACCAGGGCAAGGAGCCCCTGCTGGTATGCGTGCTCAAAGGGGCCGTCATCTTTTTGGCCGATCTGGTGCGGCACCTGACGGTCCCGGTTAACGTGGACTTCATGGCGGTGTCCAGTTACGGGCAGAGCACGGTGACGTCAGGGCAGGTGCGGATCCTCAAGGACCTCGATACCAGTATCGAGGGCCGCCATGTGCTGCTGGTGGAGGACATCGTGGACACGGGGCTGACCCTCTCCTACCTGTGCGATCTGTTGCTGGCCCGGGATCCCGCCAGCCTGAAGGTGTGTACCCTGCTGGATAAAGCGGCCCACCGCCGGGTCAAGGTACCCCTGGACTACGTGGGGTTCGAAGTACCCAACGTCTTCGTGGTGGGGTACGGGCTCGACTACCAGGAACGCTACCGGGAATTGCCTTACATCGCCCGGCTTGAGGCAGAGCCGGGAGCGACCGGCACGGGAGGTTGATGGGATGCCGCACCGTGCGGGACGGTGACTGGCGCGGAAGATGCACGGTGCTGGACGGAGTTGCTGGTCCGTGCGCGGGAGGCCCTGAGATGGGGCCGGTGAGATGAGATGGACGTCATACTGGTGCTGGATTTCGGGGCGCAGTACGCCCAGTTGATCGCCCGCCGGGTGCGTGAGGCGGGTGTGTTCAGCAAAATCGTGCCGGCCAACTGGCCGGCGTCCCGCATCCTGGGCGAGGGGCCGGCGGGCCTGATCCTGAGCGGCGGGCCGGCCAGCGTGTACGCGGAGGGTGCTCCCCGCCTTGATCCGGAGTTGTTGAGCGCGGGGGTACCGATGCTGGGGATCTGCTACGGCATGCAGCTGCTGGCCTACCTGCTGGGCGGCACGGTCGAGCGCGGGGAAAGGTGCGAGTTCGGGCGGGCCCGGGTGGAGCTGCTGGACGAAGACGACATCCTGGCTGGCCTCGGTCCCGGGCCCCTGGACGTGTGGATGAGCCACGGCGACCTGGTGCGGGAACCCCCGGCCGGGTTCCGGGTTCTGGCCCGTACTCCCAATGCCCCGGTGGTGGCGATGGCCGACACCGACCGGCGGCTGTACGGGGTGCAGTTCCACCCCGAGGTCGTGCACACGCCCCGGGGCAGGGAGGTCCTGGCCAATTTCCTGTTCCGGGTGTGCGGTTGCCGGAGAGGGTGGACGACCTCCTCTTTCATCGACCAGGCGATCGAGCGCGTGAGGGAGCAGGTGGGCGACGGGCGGGCGGTATGTGCCTTATCCGGAGGAGTGGACTCGTCGGTGGCGGCGGCCCTCACCCACCGGGCCATTGGCGACCGCCTCACCTGTGTGTTCGTGGACACCGGTCTCCTGCGGGAAGGGGAGCCGGAGCAGGTGGTGGCCACCTTCCGGGACGTATTCGGCCTGCCCCTGGTCCACGTGAAGGCGGCCGACCGCTTCTTCGCTGCCCTGCGGGGTGTGGTCGACCCCGAGGTGAAGCGCCAGCGGGTCGGGGAACTGTTCGTGCGCATCTTCGAAGAGGAGGCAGCGCGCCTGGGACCGGTCGAGTTCCTGGTCCAGGGGACCGTGTATCCGGACGTGATCGAGAGCGGCACGGCCACGGCCGCCACCATCAAGACCCACCACAACGTGGGGGGACTGCCGGAGCACATGACCTTCAAGCTGGTGGAGCCCCTGCGGGAACTCTTCAAAGACGAGGTGCGGGCGGTAGGGGAAGCCCTGGGGTTGCCGGAAACCCTGGTCTGGCGGCACCCCTTCCCCGGACCGGGCCTGGCCGTGCGCATCGTGGGAAAAGTCACTCCCGAGAAGGTGGCCGTCCTGCGCCGGGCCGATGCCATCGTTATCGAAGAGATCCAGCGGGCCGGCTGGTACCGCCGGCTCTGGCAGGCGTTTGCCGTGTTGACGGACACGCGTTCCGTCGGGGTGAAGGGGGACGCCCGGGCGTACGGCTGGACGGTGGCGGTGCGCGCGGTGGAAAGCGAAGACGCCATGACCGCCGACTGGGCGCGGCTTCCCCACGACGTGCTGGAATCCATCGCTACTCGTATCGTGAATGAACTGCCGGCTGTTAGCCGGGTGGTCTACGACATAACGTCCAAGCCTCCCGCTACCATCGAGTGGGAGTAGCGGTTTCCCCCGGCGCTCGGGGTGTGCGGCGCGTCCGGCGCTGGCCTACCGTGTATCGCCGGGGCGAGGTGAAAGCGGCACCTGCTCCCTGTCGCCTGTCGGCGCGGGCTCGTGCACGGTGAGGGTCATCCAGATAAGGTTGGCCACCAGGAGCAGGCCGGTGAATACGAATATGGTTCGCAATCCGAAAGTGGCCACCACCAGTCCGCCCAGGAGGGGTCCCAGGAAGTTGCCCAGGAAGGTGGCGCTGGAGGTCAGGCCGTAGGCCGTGGCCCGTCGCTCGTGGGGGGCGAGGTGGCCGACGAGGGCGTTGGCCGTGGGCAGGATGCCCCCCAGGAACACGCCCAGTCCAAAGCGCAGGGCGGCCAACTGCCAAACCTCCCGGACCAGGGCCTGGGGGAGCACGAAGAGGGTGGCTCCCGCCGTGGCCAGGGCCAGGGTGGGCTTGCATCCCAGGGCGTCGGCCCGCCTTCCCAGCAGGGGAGCGGCCAGCGAGCTTCCCAGCCCTGCGGCGGCGAATGTCATGCCCGAAAGGGCAGCGGCCCGGTCGGGGTCGCCGGTGAGTTCCAGCACGAAGAGGGAAAGCTGGGGGCCGGCGCTGGAGGTGGCCACCTGGGCCATGAGGAGAACTCCGAACATGGCCAGCAGGCCGGGCACGGCCAGCACCCCGCGCACCTGGCTGCGCAGTGGTTCGGTCTGCGAGCGGGGTGCGGGGGCAAAGCGTTCCCTGGCCAGGGCTGCCACCAGCACGCAGGCGGACAGGGAGAGCGCGCCCGTGACCAGAAACGTGTTGCGGTAGCCTATGGTGGGCGCCAGAATTCCTCCGACGAGGGGCCCGAAAACGATCCCGGCCAGTTGTCCCGCGGAGAGGATGCCCAGGGCGTACCCGAGGTACTGGGGAGGCGTTCCGGCTCCCACCAGGGCCACGGCCGTGGCCCCGAAGCCACTGAACAAGCCCATGAGCAGGCGTACGCCCAGCAGCTCGTAGACGTTACGCACCAGGGCGGCCAGCATGCTGAATACACCCACGGCGGCCGAGGCCCGCAGTACCATCACCTTACGCCCGTAACGGTCGGCCAGGGCGCCCCACAGGGGGGATACCAGGGCCGCCACCAGCATGTTTGACGACTGGATGGCCCCCGCCCAAAGCTCTACCTGGCGCATGTCCCGTATGCCCAGATCCTGGCGGATGAACAGCGCCAGGAAAGGCATGATGAGCTGGATGGCCGCCATCAGGATGAACTGGGCCGCGCACGCCACGTAAAGGTTCCGCCGCCAATAGATGAAGGAGCCCCCCGGATCAGGGCAGGCCCGCAGTTCCCCGTTGCTCATGCTTGATATATTACTTCGTGCAACGAGGTATTCCTTCCGGGCTCCCCGGCGCCGGCTCGGGGCTTCGGAAGTGGTAGCTTCAGGCGATGCCCAGGTAGGCCGCCTTCACCCGCGGGTCGCCGGCCAGTTCGGCGGGCGTCCCACTCATGGCTATCGTCCCCGTCTCCAGCACGTAGCAGTAATCCGCGACCTTCAGCGCCATGTGCGCGTTTTGCTCCACCAGGAGGATGGTTGTGCCCGCCTTCCTTATCTCCTCGATGATGGCGAAGATTTCCTCGACGAGGATGGGGGAAAGGCCCATGGACGGCTCGTCGAGGAGCATGAGGCGGCCGCGGGTCATAAGGGCCCGGGCCACCGCCAGCATCTGCTGCTCACCGCCGGACAGGGTGCCGGCTAACTGACGCTGGCGTTCCTTGAGACGCGGGAAGATGGTGAACACCCGCTCAAAGTCTTGCCGGACTTCCTCCCGGTCGCGACGCAGGAACGTGGCCAGCTTCAGATTCTCGTAAACCGTCAGGTTCCCGAATATGCCCCTGCCTTCGGGGACGTGGGCCACGCCCAGCCCGGTAATGCGTTCCGCGGGCATGCGCACCAGGTTTTGACCGGCGAAGGTGATGCTCCCGCTCGTCACCGGCACGATGCCGGAGATGGCCCGCAGGGTGGTGGACTTGCCCGCGCCATTGGCTCCGATCAGGGTGACGATCTGCCCCGGGAAGACCTGGAAGGAGATGCCCCTCACGGCGCGGATGGCGCCGTAGGAAACATGCAGGTCCTGGACCGAAAGGAGGGGCGCCTGGCCCGCAGGCGCGCCCGCCTGAGGCTGGCCAGCGGTCCAGCCGGGCTGAGCCTGGCCGGGGGCTGAACTGCGGTGATTGGCACTGACCGTACTCACTGGGTTGTCCCCCTCCCCAGGTAGGCTTCCAGCACCCGCGGGTTGCGCTGGATCTCTGCAGGCGGGCCGTGGGCGATGGTCTCGCCGAAGTCGAGTACCTTGATGCGTTCGCAAATCCCCATTACTACCCGCATCTGGTGCTCGATGAGCAGGATGGTCAGGCTGAACTGGCTGCGGATCCACTGGATGAACTCCATAAGGCGCACGATCTCACCGGGGTTCATCCCCGCTGCCGGCTCGTCGAGGAGAAGCAGCCTGGGCCGGCACGCCAGTGCCCGCGCGATCTCCAGGCGCCGCTGTTCCCCGTAAGGCAGAGCCCTGGCGGGCTGCCCCGCATAGCGGTCGAGGTTGAGGAGCCGCAGCAGTTCCAGCGAGCGCTCCCGGATGCGGGCCTCCTCGCCCGCGAAGCCAGGGGTGCGCAGGATGGCGCTGCCCACCCCGTACCGGCACTGTGAATAGTGGGCGATGCGCACGTTGTCAAGTACGGTGAGGTCTCGGAAGAGGCGGATGGTCTGAAAGGTGCGCGCCACCCCCAGAGACGTTATCCGGTGAGAGGGGAGCCCCACCAGGTTCATGCCGTTGAACATGATTTTGCCCCGGGTGGGGACGTACACCCCGGTGATCAGGTTAAACACGGTGGTCTTGCCGGCGCCGTTGGGGCCTATGATCCCCACCAGTTCCCCCGGCTCCAGCTCCAGGTTGAAGTCGTAAACGGCCCGCAGCCCTCCGAAGTAGTGGGTCAGGCCTTCAATCTGCAGCAGAGGCACGGGCCTTCACCTCCTCGCGGGCCAGTTCGCCTGCGGGGATCAGGGGCCGGAACTCTCGCAGTCCCATGATCCCGGTGGGGCGGAAGAGCATGAGTAACACGAGGGTCAGAGGCACCACCACCCAGCGCCACACCCCGAGCGGGCGGAGCAGCTCCAGCACCACGGTAAAGATGGTGGCGCCCAGGACAGACCCGGCAATGCTGCCAATGCCGCCCAGGTAGACCATGACCAGGATTTCCGTGGACTTGGGGAAGAGGGCAAAGCTGCGGGGGTTGATGAACTGCAGGAGGTGGGCAAACAGCCCCCCGGCGATCCCGGCGAAAAAGGCGGCGATGACGAAGGCCAGCACCTTGCATTGCCGGGTGTTGACGGTTACCAGTTCAGCGGCGATTTCGTCTTCCCGTATGGACAGTACGCCCCGACCGTAGTTGCTGTAAACGAAGTTGCGTATGCAGAACAGGGCCGCGATGGTCCAGACGTACACCCAGGCCATGTTGGTCAGCCTGTCCATGCCCATGAACCCGCGCGGTCCGCCCACGGCCTCGATGTTTTCCAGGGCGCTCTTCACGATCATGTTGAACGCCAGCGTTACGATGGCCAGGTAGTCGCCGCGGGTCCGGAAAGACGGGATCGCCACCACCAGCCCGGCCACCGCTGCGGCCAACCCGCCCGCGATGAGGACGAGGGGGAAGATGAACGGACCGTAAGGGCGGGGGAACACCCACACGGTCAGGATAGAAGAAACGTATGCGCCAACGGCCATGAATCCTGCATGTCCGACGGAGAACTCACCCATGTAGCCGTTGACCAGGTTGAGGCTGACGGTAAGGATGATGTTGATGCCCACGTACATGAACACCTGCTGGAGGTAGGGGTTAATCAACCCCAGTTCGGGCAGGAGCAGGGTGACCGGCAAGAGGGCCACCAGGATCCACCAGAACATGCGCGGATGTCTGAGCAGCTTCAGCACGTCCGATACCCCCTTGCCCCCGTCAGACCTTCTTCATGGCCGGTTGCCCCAGGATGCCCGTGGGGCGGAAAACCAGGAACAGGAGCAGCAGGGAGAAGGCCACGAAGTCCCGGTAAGTGGACGAGGGCAGGAAAACGGGGGTGAAGATCTCGATAAAGCCCAGGATGAAGGACCCGATCATGGCACCCCTCACGTTTCCGATGCCCCCCACGACGGCGGCGATAAATGCCCACCATCCGATGCGGATGCCCATGTAAGGATCGATGATGGGGTAAGCCTGCCCGTAAAGGATCCCGCCTGCTCCCGCTACCGCCGCACCGAGGGCGAAGGTGACGGAGATGATGCGGTTCACGGGCACGCCCAGCAGAGGGGCCACCGTGCGGTCATATGAAACCGCCCGCATGGCCATGCCGGTCATGGTCTTCATGACGGTGGTGTCGAGCAATACCATGAGCACGACGGATACCAGGATGATTACGACCTGCACGGCGGAAACCGTGACCCCGCCCACGTTGAAGTTGATCATGGGGACGAGAGGCGGCATGTGGCGGGGTTCCGGCCCCAGGGTGGCCAAGGTGAAGTTCTCCAGGAAGATTCCCACGCCCAGGGCGGTGATGACGGCCGAGACGCGCGGGGCGTTGCGGAGGGGGCGGTAGGCCACGCGCTCGATGATCACCGCCAGCAGGGCCGTGAGCATCATGGCCAGCAGCATACCTAAGACGAAGGTGGTGGTGGGTGCCAGGTGGCCCCAGGTCAGAAAGAAAGTGGTCGCGAAAAAGCTAATGTAGCAAGCCACCATGAAGATGTCGCCGTGGGCAAAGTTGATCAGTCTCAAGACCCCGTACACCATGGTGTAGCCAAGACATATAAGGGCGTACACGCTCCCCAACTGGAGGGCGTTGAGGACCTGCTGGATGATGTGAGTCATGCCCACCTCTCCCCGGCCGGGTTTGCAGACGGGATGGGGGGCAGCCGGAGTGGCTGCCCCCCTCTACCCTGACCTACGGACTGGCGGTTTCGTAGTACTTGAACTGACCGCCCTGGATCTGCAGGATCACCGCGCTCTTGATGGGATCGCCGGTGCCCTTGAACTGCATCTGGCCGGTGACGCCTTTATACTCCTTGATGCTGGCCAGCGCATCCCGGAGTGCCTCGCGGTCTACCTTACCGGCGGCCTTGAGAGCCTGGAAAAGAAGCCCGAAGGAATCGTAGGTCAAGGCGGCTACGTCGTCCGGCGTGCTGCCGTACTTGCTCTTGTACGCGTTGATGAACTTCTGGGCCTCGGGGGTGGCGATGTCCGGGGCATAGTGAGTGCTGAAGAAATGGCCCTCCATTGCCTCGCCGCCGAGTTTGATCAGGTCGGTGCTGCCCCAGCTATCGCTGCCCAGGAACTTGCCCGTGTACCCGAGCTTGAGGGCCTGTTGAACCTGTAGCGGTACCTCACTGTAATAGTTGGGCAGGAACAGGACATCAGGCCCGGCGGCTTTGATCTTGGTAAGCTGGGCGCTGAAGTCCTTGTCGCCGGTGGTGTAGGTCTCGAAGGCCACCACGGTCCCGCCCTCTGCCTCGAAGGTGCGCTTGAATACCTCGGCGATACCCTTGTTGTACTCGCTGGCCACGTCGTACAGCACGGCTGCCTTTTTCGCACCCAGGGTCTTGAGCGCGAACTTGGCGCATACCACGCCCTGGAAGTCATCGATGAAGCAGGCCCGGAATACGTACTTCTTGTCCTGAGTGGTCTTGGGGTTGGTGGACCAGGGGCTGATCATGGGAACCTTGGCACCTTCCGCGACGGTTGCCGCCGGTATGGCGTTCCGGCTCGCGTTGGGGCCGATCATGGCCAGCACCTGATTCTGGTTGATCAGTTTTTGCGCCGCGGCCGCCGCCGATTCCGCTTTATCCTCGTTGTCTTCTATGATCAGGGTGATCTTATACTTCTTGCCCCCTACCTCAAGTCCGCCTGCAGCATTGACCTCGTCCACGGCCATCAGAGCAGCGTTCTTGCACGACTGCCCCACCACGGGGATGGAACCGGTGAGTTCGGCGTTGAGTCCAATCTTGATCTCGGCCTCTTTCTGTGCGCACCCCGAAACGCTCATGCCCACGAGAGCTGCGGCGAGGAAGACGACGAGTGCCAGCCTTCTGCGCATCACATCCTCCCTCCTTTTAGGGCGAACGTTCGTCCTGGCATCGGGCTCCCACGCTCATACCTGCAGGCGGCCACCTCCCTTCGCCGGATTCCGTGCCGACCCGCCGTCGGTTTTACCTGGCACAAGCCTCTCTTTCTGTTTGCTTGGCCGGCACGAGTTGGGCGTGCTTGAAACGTAAGACTACGGCAGGCAAATGCACTGCATATTATTCCAGGCGAGCAACCCAAAGTCCTTCTTATGGGTGATGACACTGGCGGCGAATGGTCAGAAGCCTTGACGCTGCCAGTTGGCTGGGATATCATTTTCGGTGGACAAGCAGATCAGGCGGGGGAAAGTGCGCCTAGGGTTCCGCACCCGTATGGAGGTGGCAGTGACCGAGCGGCGCAGGCGCAGCAGGGATGACCCCGAAGAAGCCGTGCGGGGCGGGTCAGGGGTGTCATCCCGGGAGCGCTACACCACGGGACAAAAGCCCAGGTGGGTAGGTTTCTTGCCGCGGAGACCTATCCCCTGGGCAAGCTGTTTAGGGGTGAGGTAAGGGTGGACGAGCGCGGGCCAACGCGGGCGCCGGGTGGTCGGCCGGAGGACAATCGAGGGGCGGAGGGGCCGCTGGTGGCCATTGTGGTGGGGAGCGATTCCGACCTTCCCCTCATGAAAGAAGCGTACGACTTGCTGGGGAGTTGGGGGATCGGCTGCCGGGTGCTGGTGGCATCGGCCCACCGCACGCCCGATGCCGTTGCCTCCTTCGCCCGTAGCGCCGGGGAGCGGGGGGTGGATGTGATCATCGCCTGTGCCGGGATGGCTGCCCACCTGCCGGGGGTGATCGCTGCCCACACCACGGTGCCGGTGATAGGAGTGCCGCGAGCGGTGGGCAGCCTGGGAGGGCTGGACGCGCTCCTGTCCGTGGTGCAGATGCCGCCCGGTGTGCCCGTAGCCTGTGTGGGCCTGGACGCCGCCCGGAACGCGGCGTTGCTGGCGGCCGCCATCTTGGCCGTCAAGTACGAGGATCTCCGGGAAAGGCTGCAGCGCTTCCGCCAGGAGCAGGCAGAGGCCGTCAGGGAGAAGAACGCCCGTGTGGCCGAGCTGGGCATGGCCGGGCCATGATGGGGACAGGAGCCGGGGTGGCGGGGAGGGAGGGATGAAGGCGTGATCGAGCGCTACACCCGCCCGGTGATGGGGCGGCTCTGGTCCGACGAGAACCGCTACCGCAAGTGGCTTCAGATCGAGGTGGCAGCCTGCGACGCCTGGGCCTCCCTGGGCGTCATCCCCCCGGACGCTGCCCGCCGCATCCGGGAGCGGGCTGCCTTCTCGGTGGAGCGCGTGCGCGAACTGGAGCACCGGGTTGAGCACGAAGTAATTGCCTTCGTATCGGCAGTAGCGGAGACGGTGGGGGAAGACGGCCGTTACCTCCACTACGGGCTCACCTCCTCGGACGTGATGGACACAGCCCTCTCCTGCCTCATGGTAGAGGCGCTCGACCTGATCGCGGAGGGTGTCTCCCGGTTGGCCGGGGTGGTGCGAGAGAAGGCCCTGCAGTACCGCAATACCGTGATCATGGGACGCACCCACGGGGTGCACGCGGAGCCGACTACCTTCGGCCTCAAGCTGGCCCTGTGGTGGGCGGAGCTGGGCCGGCACCGGGAGCGCCTGGCGGAGGCGCGGCGGCAGGTGGCGGTGGGGAAGCTATCGGGGGCGGTGGGGAACTTCGCCCACCTGGATCCCCGCGTGGAGGAGTACGTCTGCCGGCACCTGGGGCTGGAGCCCGCCCCCATCTCCAGCCAGGTGCTGAGTCGGGATCGCCATGCCCACTACCTGTGCACTCTCGCCAACCTGGCCGCTTCCATCGAGAAGTTCGCCCTGGAAATCAGGGGTCTTGCCCGCAGCGAGGTGCGCGAGGTGGAGGAACCCTTCCGTGAGGGGCAGAAGGGGTCGTCCGCCATGCCCCACAAGCGGAATCCCATCCTGTCCGAGCGCATGTGCGGGCTGGCCCGGCTGGTCCGCTCGTACGCCATGGCCGCCCTGGAAAACGTGGCCCTGTGGCACGAGCGCGACATTTCCCACTCGTCCGTGGAAAGGGTGATCATCCCGGATGCCACCACGGTAGTGGACTATATGCTGCACACCTTCACCCGGGTGGTGGAGGGCATGCGGGTCTACCCCGAGCGGATGGAGGCCAACGTCTATGCCGGAGGCGGTCTGGCTTTTTCCGAGCGCGTTCTGCTGGCCCTGGTGGACCGGGGCATGAGCCGCGAGGATGCCTATCAGGTGGTGCAGGAACTGGCTCACCGGGCGCTGGACACGGGAGCATCTTTCCGGGATCTGGTGGAGACCGACCCGCGGGTGGGCAAGGTGCTGGATGCGGGCGCGGTGGCCCGGTGTTTCGACCTGAGTCCGTTCCTGGCCCGGGTGGAGTACATCTTCGGTCGTCTGGGCCTCCTTCCGGGCGACCCGGTGGCAGCTTCCGGGGCAGAGGCGGGTGCGGGCCGGGCCGGTGACCATGCGCGCAGTGGAGGTGGAGGGGCGTGAAGCTGCGGGAAATTTACCGGGGTAAGGCCAAGGTAGTGTGGGCCACCGACGACCCGGAACGGGTGGTGATGGAATTCACGGATGCGGCCACCGCCTTCGACGGGGCCAAGCGTGGTGTGATCGGTGGCAAGGGGCGGTTCAACGCCACCATGTCCACCATCCTCTTTCGCTATCTGGAGCAGGAGGGGATCGCCACCCACTTCATCGACCAGGTTAGCGACAACGAGTTGCTCTGCCGGCGGCTTGAGATCGTCCCCCTGGAAGTGGTGGTGCGCAACCGGGCGGCCGGCGGGATTTCCCGCCGCCTGGGGATCGAAGAAGGAACCCCGCTGGCCAGGCCGGTGCTGGAGTTTTCGTACAAAAGCGACGCCCTGGGGGACCCCATGGTGAACGAAGACCATGCCCTCGCCCTGGGCCTGGCCACCCCGCGGGAACTGGAGGAGTTGAGGGAGATGGCCCTGGCCACCAACGCCCTCCTGCGTCGATTCCTGGGGGCGAGGGGCCTGGAACTGGTGGACTTCAAGCTGGAGTTCGGCCGTGACACCGCCGGGCGTCTTGTTCTGGGCGATGAGATATCCCCCGATACCTGCCGGCTGTGGGACGTCGGCACCGGCGAAAAGCTGGACAAGGACCGCTTCCGGCGCGACCTGGGCCGGGTCGAGGAGGCTTACGAGGAGGTCCTGCGCCGCGTCCAGGGTGAGCCCCGCCCGCCGGCGGGTGCTCCCGCGGAGCAGGTTTTCCGGGGAGTGATGAGGGTCACCTTGAAGGAGGGGGTACTGGATCCCCAGGGGCGTACCATCGCGGGAGCCCTGCACTCGCTGGGTTATCCGGGCGTGGAAGAGGTCAGGGTGGGCAAGCTCATCGAGATCAGGCTCAGGGGGGCCGATCACGCCCACGTGCGGCAGCAACTGGCCGAGATGGGCAAGCGGCTGCTGGCCAACCCGGTGCTGGAAGACTTCCGCTTCGCCGTCGAGCCAGCCGAACAGGGCGGTGAGCCGGGACATGGTGGCTGGGCGGGCGATCCGCACGGGGGCTCTCCGACCCGTGCGGGGGGCGGGGGGCTGGAGCGGTGAGGTTCGGCGTGGTGGTGTTCCCGGGGTCCAACTGCGACGCCGACTGCTACCACGCCATCGGAGTGGGTACCGGCGCCCGGGTGGAGTACGTCTGGCACCGGGACACGAGGGTGGCCGGCTACGACTGCCTGGTACTGCCGGGTGGCTTCTCCTACGGGGACTACCTGCGGACGGGGGCCATAGCGAGGTTTTCGCCCGTGATGGCCGAGATAGCCCGCTTCGCCGCCGATGGCGGGCTGGTGCTGGGGATATGCAATGGATTTCAGATCCTGCAAGAGGCCGGCCTGCTCCCGGGAGCCATGTGCAAGAACGAGGGGCTCACCTTCCGCTGCCAGTGGACGTGGCTGCGGGTGGAGGACAATACCACCCCGTTCACGTTGCTGTGCGAAAAAGGTCAGGTCCTGCGCATCCCCATTGCCCACTACGAAGGCAACTTTTACGCCCCTCCGCGAGAACTGGAAGAGATCGAGAGAGAGGGCCGGGTGGTGATGCGCTACAGTACGCCCGCCGGGGAGGTAGTGCCGGAGGCCAATCCCAACGGCTCGGTGGGGAACATCGCGGCCCTGCGTAACCCGGCCGGGAACGTGCTGGGCATGATGCCCCACCCCGAGCGGGCTGCGGAAGCGGTCCTGGGGAGTGAGGATGGGAAGCTCATCTTCCGGTCGGTGGTGGAGTACCTGCGTCGCCGCTAGGCGGCTTCTGTGGTGGGAGACGGGAGGGCCGCTGTGCTGAGCCGTGAGGAGATCGAGGCCCGCCGGGCGTGGCGGGAACTGGGACTGACCGACTACGAGTACCGCCTGATCGCGGACGGGCTGGGGCGGGAGCCCAACTGGACGGAACTGGGGATGTTCTCCGTGCTCTGGTCCGAACACTGTGCCTACAAGCATTCCCGCTTGCTCCTGCGCCAGCTTCCCTCGCAGGGGCGGCGGGTGCTGCAGGGACCGGGCGAAAATGCAGGTGTCCTGGACATTGACGAGCCGGTGGCTCTGGCCCTGCGCATTGAGTCCCACAACCACCCATCCTTCGTGGAGCCATTCCAGGGCGCGGCCACCGGCATCGGGGGTATCGTGAGGGACATCCTGGCGGTGGGTGCCCGTCCGGTGGCCCTGCTGGATTCCCTCCGCTTCGGCGACCCTGCCTCGCCCCTGACCCGTTACCTGTTCGGAGGCGTGGTATCGGGCATCGCCTCGTACGGCAACAGCATCGGGGTTCCCACGGTGGGGGGAGAAGTGGTGTTTGCCCCCGCCTATCAGTACAACCCCCTGGTCAACGTCATGTGCCTGGGGCTGGTCCCCCGCGACCGCCTCATGAAGGGGCAGGCCGCAGGCGTGGGGAACGCGCTGGTGCTGGTGGGGTCGCCCACGGGGCGGGATGGCATCCACGGGGCGGGGCTGCTCGCCTCGCGCACGTTCGACGAGAAGGCCGCCGAGATGAGACCCGCCGTCCAGGTGGGCGATCCCTTCATGGAAAAGGTCGTCATCGAGGCCTGTCTCCAGGCCCTGGAGACGGGGGCAGTGGTGGGTCTGCAGGATCTGGGCGCGGCCGGGCTCACCTCGGCTTGCGCCGAGGCGGCAGCCCGCGCCGGCACCGGCGTGGAGATCGACATTTCCCTTGTGCCTCGCCGCGAGCGGGGGATGTCCCCCTTCGAGGTCATGCTGTCGGAGTCTCAGGAACGCATGCTGCTCATCGTGCAGAAGGGGCACGAGGACGAGGTGCTGGCGGTGTTCCGCCGCTGGGACGTGCCCGCCACCGTGATCGGGAGGGTGACGGAGGTGGGCCTCTTCCGCGTGCGGGATGGGGATGAGGTGGTGGCCGAGGTCCCGGCTTCCCTGCTGGCGGCCGGGTCGCCGACGTACACGCCTCCCCAGGTGGAGCCCGAGGAAGCTGCGCGGGCCCGCGATCAGGATCCCGTGGTGGTACCCCTGCCCGCCGAGGAGGCGTTCCCCGCCATCCTGGAGAAGCTGGTGGCTTCCCCCAGTGTGGCCAGCAAGGAGTGGGTTTTCAGCCAGTACGACCACATGGTGCAGGTGAATACGGTGGTCGCCCCCGGTGCCGATGCCGCCGTGCTTCGTCTGAAGGGGACTTCCCGGGGCATTGCCGTCTGCACCGATGGCAACGGCCGCTGGTGCTACCTTGACCCCCGCTCCGGAGGAGCCGCGGCGGTGGCCGAGGCGGCCCGCAACGTGGCCTGCGTGGGGGCAGAGCCCATCGGGCTGACCAACTGCCTTAACTTCGGCAGCCCCGAGGATCCCGGCGTGATGTGGCAGTTCGCCCGGGTGATCGAGGGGATGTCCGAGGCGGCACGGGAGCTCAGCACCCCGGTGACGGGGGGCAACGTGAGCTTTTACAACCAGACTGGGGAGCGGGCCGTTTACCCCACTCCCGTGGTGGGGATGGTTGGCCTCCTGGGCGACGTGGCACGGGTGGTAACGCCAGCCTTCAAGCGGGCGGGGGACATGGTGGTGCTGCTCGGGCCACTGCTGCGCCCGGATACGGATCGGGGATGGCAGGGCCTGGGTGGGTCGGAGTACCTGGCCGTGTGGCACGGGATGGTGGCGGGCCAGCCGCCCATCCCCGACCTCAAGAAGGAGAGGTCCCTCATCACCCTGCTCGTCCAGGCGGCAAAGGACGGCATCCTGGCCTCCGCTCACGATGTATCCGACGGAGGCCTGGCGGTGGCTCTGGCCGAGTCCTGCTTCGCCTCCGCGCATGACCGGTACGGGGCCCTGTACGGGGTGGAAGTGGACATCCCGGCGGCAGGGGGAGTGCGAGTGGACGCCGTGCTGTTCGGCGAGAGTACCGGCCGGGTGGTGGTGAGTTGCCGGCCGGGTGACTGGCCCCGCCTGGATCGGCTGTCGCGGGCGGTGGGTGTCCTCGCCCAGCCGGTGGGATGGGTGCGGGGCGAACGCCTGCGTCTGCGCGTGAACGGGCGGCTCCTGGTGGATGTGCCGGTGGGGGATCTGCGGGAGGCATGGCTCCGCGCCATACCCCGCCTGGTGGTGGGCCAGGGTGGCCAGGGGCCGGGGCGGCTCGGGGTACGGGGTAGCCGTTAGTCGGGGTTCGTGGAGGTGGTCTGTTGCGGGAGGAATGCGGCGTGTTCGGGATCTGGGGGCATCCCCACGCGGTGGAGCTGACGCATGTAGCCCTGTTTGCCCTGCAGCACAGGGGGCAGGAAAGCGCGGGACTGGCGAGCGTCAGGGACGGTCACCTGCGTCTTCACAAAGGGATGGGTCTGGTCTCCGAGGTGTTCAGCGAGGGTGTCCTGCGCGATATGGCGGGAGAGGCTGCCATCGGCCACGTGCGCTATTCCACCTTTGGATCTTCCGACCCGGTTAACGCCCAGCCGCTCCTGGTGAGGTACCAGCGAGGGATGCTCGGGCTGGCCCACAACGGCAACCTGGTGAACGCCGCCCAGTTGAGGCATGAACTGGAGGCCCAGGGGTCCATATTTCAAACCACGCTCGATACGGAAGTGATCGCCCATCTCATCGCCAGGCGGCCCACCAGGGAACTGGTAGACGCGGTGGCCGGGTCCCTGGCGGAGGTGAAGGGCGGGTACGCCCTGGTCTTCCTGACCCCGGAAGCCCTCATCGGGGCCCGTGATTCCCACGGGATTCGTCCCCTCTGCCTGGGTAAGCTGGACGGGTCGTGGTGCCTTGCTTCCGAGACGTGCGCCCTCGATGCCGTGGGGGCGGAATTCGTGCGCGAGGTGGAGCCGGGAGAGATGGTGGTGGTGACGCGGCAGGGGCTGACCAGCCACCGCGCCACGCCCGCGGGTCGCCCGGGCCTGTGCGTGTTCGAGTACATTTACTTCGCCCGTCCGGATTCTGACCTGGACGGGCTAAACGTACACGCCGTGCGCAAGCAACTGGGGCGGGTCCTGGCCCGGGTCCAGCCCGTGCCGGCCGACCTGGTGACCGGTGTGCCCGACTCCAGCATTTCCGCCGCGACCGGATATGCGGAGGAAGCCGGCATCCCTTACGAGATGGGACTGGTCAAGAACCGTTACATCGGGCGCACCTTCATCGAACCCCGCCAGGAGGGGCGTGCCCTGGCGGTGCGGCTGAAACTCAACCCCTTGAGGCGGGTTGTGGACGGCAAGCGTGTCATTCTCGTGGATGACTCCATCGTGCGGGGGACTACCTCCCGGTACATCGTGGGGCTGCTGCGGGAGGCGGGTGCCCGCGAGGTGCACCTGCGCATATCCTCGCCTCCCTACCGATTCCCGTGCTACTACGGCATCGATACCTCCGCCCACGGGGAACTGGTGGCGGCGGGCAAGGATGTCGAGGGAATCCGCCGCCTGGTGGGTGCTGACACCCTGGCCTACCTGCCGGTGGAGGGATTGGCTGAGGCCTTGGGGAGACCCCTCGACCGGTACTGTCTGGCTTGCTTCACCGGTGAGTACCTGGTGCCCGTGCTGGTCCCGTTGGACAAGCTTCTCTTCGAGCGCGGGTACTTCCCTCGGGAGGTGTAGCGGTGGACTACCGCAGCGCGGGGGTGGACATCGAGGCGGGCGACCGGGCGGTGCGTCTCATCCGGCCGCTGGCGCGGGCCACCTTTCGGCCGGAGGTCCTGGGGGACATAGGGGGCTTCGGCGGGTTCTTCGCCCTGCCCGCGGGGTACCGGGAGCCGGTCCTGGTGGCGGGCGCGGACGGGGTGGGGACCAAGCTCAAGGTGGCGCTTGCCCTGGGCAGGCACGACACGGTGGGCATCGACTGCGTGGCCATGAACGTCAACGACATCCTGACCCACGGTGCCGAGCCTTTGTTCTTCTTGGATTACCTGGCGGTGGGGAAGCTGGATCCCGAGCAGGTGGCGCAGGTGGTGGCGGGGGTGGCGGAAGGCTGCCGGCGGGCGGGATGCGCCCTGCTGGGTGGCGAGACCGCTGAGATGCCAGGATTCTACACCCCCGGGGAGTACGACCTGGCCGGATTTGCGGTGGGGGTGGTAGAGCGGTCTCGCCTCATCGATGGTTCCGCCGTTCGGCCCGGCGACGTGGTGCTGGGGCTGGCCTCTTCCGGCCTGCATTCCAACGGTTTTTCCCTGGTGCGCCGCGTCCTGCTCCATGACGCACACGGCAGTTCCCCCCGGGACGTGCACCCCGGCACCCGCGGAAGGGGCACCCACGAGGACATACGGGAGCGCCTCAGTCGACCGGTGCCTGAACTGGAAGGCAAAACCCTGGGGGAGGTCCTGCTGGAACCGACCCGCATTTACGTGCGCCCGGTGCTGGATCTGTTGCAGCGGGTGCCGGTGCACGCCATGGCTCACGTCACCGGCGGGGGATTGGTCGAGAACGTTCCCCGCGTCATCCCGCGGGGATGCCGGGTGGTCATCCGGCGGGGAGCCTGGCCCGTCCCACCCATCTTCCACCTGCTGCAGCGGGAAGGGCCTATCCCGGAGGAAGAGATGTGGCGCGTGTTTAATATGGGGCTGGGGTTCGTGCTGGTGGTCGATCCCGCCCACGCCGACCGGGCGGCGGATATCCTTTCCCGGGCGGGGGAGCAGGTGTACCGGATCGGGTTCGTGGAGCCGGGCGAAGGCGTTCTGTTGCAGTAGGGCACTGGGGGGTCGGGCGGTTTGCCGGGTACGTTGGGATCAACCCGGTCGCCAGAAGCGCGGGGGTCGGAACCCGGACCAGTGACGGGAGCATGGCAGGGCAGCTTGCTCAGGGTGGGAGTGCTGGCCTCGGGGCGGGGCACCAACCTGCAGGCCATCCTGGATGCCTGTGCCCGCGGGGAGCTGCCTGCCCGCGTGACGGTCGTGGTCAGCGACAACCCGGGTGCCCAGGCCCTGGAACGCGCGCGGCGGGCGGGCGTGCCCGCGGTCTTCGTGGACCCCCGGGGCAGGAAGAAAAGTGACTTCGAGGGTGAGATCTGCCGCCATCTGCGGGAGCACGGAGTGGAGCTGGTGTGCCTGGCCGGCTACATGCGGGTGCTGGGACGGTCTTTTCTGGAGGAGTGGGAGGGGAGGGTGCTCAACATCCACCCGTCACTCCTTCCCGCTTTCCCCGGCCTGGAGGCGCAACGGCAGGCTTGGGAGTATGGGGTGAAGGTGGCGGGGTGCACGGTACACTTCGTGGTGCCGGAGGTTGATGCCGGCCCCATCGTGTTGCAGGCGGCGGTGCCCGTGTTGGGGGATGATACTCCTGAGACCCTGGCCGCGCGCATCCTCGAGCAGGAGCACCGCGTCTACGTGGAGGCCATCCGCCTGTACGCGGAAGGACGCCTCCGCATCGAGGGGCGGCGGGTGAAGATCCTGCCTCCCGCGAGCGGGGGATCGGCCTGAGCAGGGGGGGGTAAAGATGGGGGAGCAGCGATGGGCCATCGTGAGCGTGTGGGACAAGACGGGGGTGGCAGGTTTTGCCCGCGGCCTGGTGGATCTGGGGTTCGCCATCCTGGCCTCCGGGGGGACGGCCGACCATCTGGCGGGGTCGGGGGTGCCGGTGACCCGGGTGGAGGAACTCACGGGCTTTGGCGCCCTCCTGGAGGGTAGGGTGAAGACGCTGCATCCCCTGGTGCACGCGGGCATCCTGGCCCGCCGGGACCGTGCCTCCGACATGGCCCAGCTCCGCGACCTGGGGGCGCACCCCATCGACCTGGTGACGGTCAACCTCTACCCCTTCCACCAGGCCCTTGAGGACGGAGCCGATCTGGGTGCCGCCCTGGAGATGATAGACATCGGCGGCCCTGCCCTGCTGCGGGCGGCGGCAAAGAACTTTCCCCACGTGCTGGCGGTTTGCCGGCCCGAGCAGTACGGGGTGGTGCTGGATGCCCTCCGGCGCAAGGCGGCAGGGGCTCTCCCTCCGGAAGAGGAGGGGATGCTGCGCCGGCGCCTCGCTGGCGAAGCCTTCCGCCACACCACGGCCTACGACTACCTGGTGAGCCAGTACCTTTCCGCCGGCGAGCAAACAGCCGGCCCCGGCACGGTAGCCGGAGCCGCGGCTGGCAATGCGGGCGGGGCAGGGGCCGCCGTTGCAGCCGGGGTCGCGTTCGGCGCGGCAGGCGGGACGGAGGCCTTCCCCGCTCAACTGCACCTGGGCTGGGAACTGGTGCGTACCCTCAGGTACGGGGAAAACCCCCATCAGAAGGCCGCTCTCTACCGTCCTCTGGGGGCCCCGGTGGTGGGCCTGGCCGCCGCCCGCCAGATCCAGGGCAAGGAACTCTCCTACAACAACCTGGCCGATGCCAGTTCTGCCTGGGCCCTGGCCCGCGAGTTCGGTGATTCCCGACCGGTCGCGGTGGTGGTTAAGCACGCCGTGCCCTGTGCCTGTGCTGTTGGCCCGGATGCGGCCACCGCTTTCCGCCGCGCCCGCGAAGGCGACCCGGTTTCTGTATTCGGGGGGATCGTGGCGCTGAATGTCCCCGTGGACGAGGCTGCCGCCGGCGAAATGGCCCGCATCTTCCTGGAGGTGGTGGTGTCCCCTGCTTTCACGGAAGAGGCCATGTGGCACCTGGGTCGACGCCACAACGTGCGCCTCCTCCAGGTACCCTGCGCGCCTGCCCCTGCCGTGCCCGCGCCTCTGGAGAGATGGCACCTGCGCCAGATCGACGGTGGGCTGCTGGTGCAGGAATCTGACCGCCTGGGGGATCAGGACGATCCCGCCGGCTGGCGCACCGTCACGGTAAGGCGTCCCACCTCCAGGGAAGTGGCCGACCTGGCTTTTGCCTGGAGGGTGGCCAAGCACGTGCGTTCCAACGCCATCGTGCTGGCCAAAGACGAGGCGACCGTGGGGATAGGGCAGGGACAGCCCAACCGGGTGGATGCCGCCCGGCTTGCTATATCGCGGGCCGGGCCGCGGGCCCGCGGGGCGGTCATGGCTTCCGATGGTTTCTTTCCCTTTCCCGACGTGGTGGAAGAGGCGGTGCGGGCCGGGATCACCGCCATCGTCCAGCCCGGCGGCAGCCTGCGCGATGGCGAGTCCATCGCCGCCTGCGACCGGGCCGGCCTGGCCATGATGTTCACCGGGGTCCGCCATTTCCTCCATTAGCCGCCGCGGGGGTGGTCGGCATGAAGGTCATGGTAGTGGGAGGGGGCGGCCGGGAGCACGCCCTGGTGTGGAAACTGGCCCAGGATTCCTCCGTCACGGAACTCTTTTGCGCGCCGGGGAATGCCGGGACGGGGGCCCTGGCGAGGAACGTGGATATCGCCGCCACCGACCTGGACGCCCTGTGCGACTTCGCGCGGCGGCAGGGCGTAGACCTCACCGTGGTCGGGCCGGAGGATCCGCTCGTGGCGGGCGCCGGCGATGTCTTCGCCCAGGCGGGCCTCCTGGTATTCGGTCCCTCCCGGGAGGGGGCGCGCATCGAGGGTAGCAAGGCCTTCGCCAAGGAATTCATGGCCCGGCACGGGATTCCCACCGCCCCGTTTCGGATCTTCGACGATGCGGCCCGGGCCCGTGCTTACATACAATCGCGGGGAGGGCCCGTGGTGGTGAAGGCGGACGGGCTGGCGGGGGGTAAGGGTGCTTTCGTCTGCTCCACCCCGGGGGAGGCCCTGGAGGTGGTGACCGGCCTCATGGAGCGCCGGATCCTGGGGGCTGCCGGCCAGGTGGTGGTCGTGGAAGACCGTCTGGAGGGGGAGGAACTGTCCGTCCTGGCCCTGTGCGACGGGGAAAACTTCATGGTGCTACCCCCTGCCCGCGACCACAAACGGGTCTGTGACGGGGATACCGGTCCCAACACCGGCGGGATGGGTGCCTACGCCCCCGTTCCCCTGCCCGCCGGGCTCCTGGACGCGGTGACAGATAAGGTCATTGCTCCCGCGGTGCAGGGGATGGCCCGGGAGGGGCGTCCCTACCGCGGGGTGCTGTATGCGGGACTCATGCTCACCCGGGACGGTCCGGCTGTGCTCGAATTCAACTGCCGGTTTGGAGACCCGGAAGCGCAGGTGATCCTGCCCCTCCTGGATGAGGATCTGGGTCAACTACTGGCTGCGGCCGCCCGTGGCGAGCTCCCCCGGCGACGCCCGGCCCTGCACAACCGGTATGCCGTGTGCGTCGTGATCGCCTCCGGCGGTTATCCCGGGCCCTACCGACGCGGTTTCCCTATCACCGGGCTGGAGCGGGCCGAGGAGGTGCCGGGCGTGGTGGTGTTCGAAGCCGGAACGGCGTGCGACGCCGCGGGGAAGCTGGTGACCGCCGGGGGCAGGGTGCTGGGGGTGACGGCATGGGCCCCCAGCCTGGCGGAAGCCCGCGAGCGAGCCTACCGGGCCTGCGCCCGCATTTCCTTCGAGGGGATGCACTACCGCCGGGACATCGCCCTGTCCCCGGCGGCTGAGGGTGGTGATGCACAGTGAAATCTGCAGGGACTCCCGCAGGGCAGCAACCGCAGCATCCGGTCGGTTACTGGGGGCGGGTGGCGCTCATAGGGGCGGTGTATGCCGTGCTGACCTTGCTCCCCCCCTTGCGGGCCATAAGCTACGGCATGATTCAGGTGCGGGTGGCGGAGGCGCTCACCGTGCTGCCCTACCTGACCCGCGCAGCGGTACCCGGGCTGTTCATCGGTTGCCTGGTGGCCAACGTGGCGGGGGGCCTGGGCCCGGTGGACATGATCCTGGGCAGCCTGACCACCCTGGCGGCGGCATTGTTGACCTCCCGGGTCAGGGCGCCCTGGCTGGCTCCCCTGCCCCCGGTCGTCCTGAACGCTCTCGTCGTAGGCACCTATGTGCCAAAGCTGCTGGGGCTGCGGGTGTTCCTGCCCGTGGGCTGGGCCTGGGTGGGGCTGGGAGAGCTGGTCGCCTGCTACGGCCTGGGTTACCCCCTGTTACTGTACCTGTGCCGCCGCCCTCGCCTGCAGTCCCTCCTCGGCTCGACCGGGAGAACCCGCTGCTAGCGGCGGCCGGCCAGGTCGAGCCAGTCGGACGGAATGATGCGGATGGCCGGCAGAGGATCGGTCTCGTGCCGGAGAAGGCCGGTATCGCGCCGGGATACGGCGGCGTGGCGTCCTTGTGGGTGGGGTAGACTGGCGGGGAAGGCACCGTCGAGGGGAGGGGCGAGTTCCACCTCGGCCCGGGGCAGGTATCCCTCCTTCTCAAGGATGCGGGGCAGGAAAGTCAGGTCACCCTCGCGCAGGATGAGGTCCCGGGGAGTGAGTTCCCCCGCCAGAAACGGTTGCAGTCGGGGAGAAGCCTTCAGCCGGGCGGCGACCTCGGGGTCCGCGCAGCGGAGGAGGTGAAAGCGGGCCAGCCACACCTGCCCGTACGCGGCTACCCATTCCCGGATGGTGACCTCCACGTTTTGGGGGAGAGGGTGAGGGCTGCCCTGCCTGAGTACCCCCAGGATGGCCTCCCCGTCCATGCCCGCCTTCAATGCCCGGTATATTGAATTGCGGCTGATGCGAAACATGAGGGCCTGGTCGGCGTGCACCAGGTCGGCGAGGGCCCCCACCTCCAGGAGGAGACGGGGGTGGATGCTGAACGGTGCCACCACCTCGAAGTTGGGCGCCACGATGAACGACCTCTCGTCGGTGGGGAGAAGCTCGGCAGGCATGCCCTCCCGTTGACCGTAGATTGCCTCCAGGCATGCCCGCCCCAGCGGCGTGAGGCGGAGAGGGAGTGAAGCCGGGTCCCCATCTTCCGCCTGTTCCAGCAAGCCCAGGTAGGCCAGGCGGTGGAGCCACTGGTTGAGAGACTGGCTTGCGCTCGGGGAAGCGGGGTTGTAGCGCGGACGGGGAAACGCCTGTCCCATGGGCAGCCACTTGCCCGGGGGTGCCCACAGCAATACCTGCAGTGCCGTGAACACGTTCTGATACCAGCTCATGCTCTGGCGGAGGGTTGCTTCCACCATATCGATCCACCGTTCCGCCCAGGAGAGGTCCAGCCAATCCTCCACGGCGGGAGTGAGAGTAACGGTGCTCGAGCGGCGTTCCGCCAGGTGACGACTGAGGGCATACTCCCACAGCAGTGACAGCCTGGCGGCCAGGTAATCCTCCCGTGGCAACTGGACGTCGGCTGGCCCCCAGGTGGGCCATCCCAGCAAGCGGGCCAGCCTGATTTGCTGGCGACGGTAGATGTCCCCGTGCTGAGTGATGCTGACTTCGCCTCTGGCCGCCGCCACCAGGAACAACTGCATGTCGCGGAGGGCGGTGGGCTGGTGGGGAAGGGGGCGGTACGCGTCTTCGGGGAGGACGGCATGGGCTATTACGGGGCGGAAGAAGATTTCCTCTGCCAGCCGGCGCAGGTCGCGCGGGATGAAGTATACGGAGCGGTAGTTGTGATGTCCGACGAACACCAGGCCCTTGCGGCGCAGGGAATCCAGGATGGGCTGGTATCGCCGGTGACGCTGTCCGGTCATTTCAGCCAGGGTGGCCCAGCACTGTTCGACGGGCACGCCCCGGCCGGCGTCGAATGTCCCCACCAGCCAGAAGGCGGTTTTCTCGACCGGATCGAGGCCCGCCAGTACCGCCTCCAGGTGCCCCGGCTCCGTGAGCGATGCTACCGTTTCCTGTGGCGATGCTGCACGGCTATGCGTGCAGAGGGATGCCAGGTACCAGGGAGGCGCCGAGGCCAGGCATTCGGCCAGCGTGGGGGCGGGGGGCAGGAAGGTGTCCAGCCCACACACCCGTACCACCGCGTTCATGGTGATGCCTCCGTCGTGCGCCGGGGCGGCAGCGGTTCCTGTCCGGCGAGCAATTCGTGATCATAATGGATGGAGTAGCGGTACCCCTGCTCGGTGAGGAACAGTTGGCGCTTCTGGGCGAAATCCTGCTCCCTGGTTTCCCGGGAGACCAGCGTGTAGAAGGTGGCGGGGATGCCGGAGGCCTTGGGCCGCAGGATGCGCCCCAGGCGCTGGGCTTCCTCCTGGCGGGAGCCGAAGGTGCCGGAGACCTGGATGGCCACGCTGGCCTCGGGGAGGTCGAGGGCGAAGTTGGCCACCTTGGATACCACCAGCAGCCGCAGTTCCCCGTTGCGGAACCGCCGGTAGAGTTTCTCCCGCTCCCGGTTGGGGGTTGTACCCGTGATGAGCGGTGCTCCCAGGGATGCGGCGATATCGGCCAGCTGCTCCAGGAACTGGCCGATGACCAGCACCTGATCCCGGGAGTGAGCCCTCACCAGACGGTGCACCAGGGGGATCTTGGCCGGGTTTTCTGAGGCCAGCCGGAAGCGGGAGCGCTCGTCGGAGACGGAGTAGAGCAGGCGCAGGTCCTCCGGCATATTCACCCTGATCTCGTGGCAGGTGGCTTCTGCAATCCAGCCCTGCCTCTCCAGCGCCTTCCAGGCCACGTCGTACCGCTTGGGGCCGATCAGGGAGAAGACGTCGTCCTCCCGGCCGTCCTCGCGCACCAGGGTGGCGGTGAGGCCCAGGCGCCTCCGGGCCTGGATTTCCGCCGTCGCCCGGAAGACGGGAGCCGGCAGCAGGTGCACCTCGTCGTATACGATGAGGCCCCAGTCCTCCCGGTCGAACAGCTTCAGGTGGGGGAAATCCTCGCTCTTGCGGGGATGGTAGGTGAGCACCTGGTAGGTGGACACCGTGACGGGGCGGATCTGCTTTTCCTCGCCCGTGTACTCCCCGATGTCGCCGGGCAGGAGTGAGGTCTTGTCGAGCAACTCGTCCCGCCACTGGCGGGCTGCGGTTACCCCGGTGCAGAGGATGAGGGTGCGGGTGCGGGCCTGCGCCAGGATGGCCAGCCCCACGATGGTCTTGCCCGCCCCGCAGGGGAGGACGATCACGCCGCTTCCCCCCGCGGGGCCCCCGCCCTTCCAGAAGCGGTCGGCCGCTTCCTGCTGGTAGGGTCGCAGCCGGAATGGTCGGCCCGCCCGCGTCTCGGTGCGCAGGGAGATGTCCAGAGGGGCGCCCGGCGTGTAGCCGGCCAGGTCTTCCACGGGCCAACCGACCTTGATCAGGGCCTGCTTGAGGTAGCCGCGTTTGCCCGCGGTCACGTAGATGCCATCGGGGGCTTGTTCGTCCAGGCAGGCACGCACCTGGCGGTGGTTCCAGATCTGGGTGAGGAGTACGGGGTCTGGGGAGCGCAGGACGAGCCGGTCCCCGTCCCGATACAGTTTCAGCCGCCCGTAGCGGCCCACGTAGTCAACGATGTCCCGGCGCAGGTTTTCCGGGACCGGGTAACGGGAGTAACTGTCCAGCGCACGCAGGATGTCGTCTGCGGTGAGCCCGGCTGCTGCCGCATTCCACAGGGAGAGGGGTGTGATGCGGTAGGTGTGCACGTGCTCGGGGCTCTTTTCCAGATCGGCGAAAGGAGCCAGAGCGTCGCGGGCATCCTCGTACAGGGGATGATCTACTTCCAGCAATATGGTACGATCACTCTGGACGACCGCAGGTCCGCGCACTGGCACCACCCCGCGGTATGCCCCGGCGCCACCGCCGAAACTTGCCTCGGCGGCTATGCCGGCAATCCACGGCCGTTGTCGCCACGGAGGGGTTGCTTGCCCAGCAGGTGGTCTGCCACCTAGGCCGGGAGTGGGTCCGAATATGTATCTTTTCTCTGCCCGTGTAGCACCATCCTGCACGATCCCGGGTGATGGAGTCTGCCTGGAGCGGGAGCCCGGGTTCTCCCTGGTCGAGGTGGCCTTCCGGGTCCTGCTGCCGGGGGGTCAGCGGGTGGGCACGGTGGCTTACCGCAACTTGAGCCGGCGCCGGGGTAGCGCCGAGATTGGTATCGAACTCTACCCCGATTACCGCGGGCAGGGTTTGGGACCCCGGGCTATCCGGGCCCTGCTGGGGTACCTGTTCGACTCCCTGGGCCTGCGCCGGGTGTGGCTGCGGGTGATGCCCGACAACGAGCGGGCCATCCGCTGCTACGAGAAATGCGGATTCCGCCAGGCCGGTTACGGCAAGGCGTATCTCTTCTTCCCCTGCCTGGTAATGGAGATCACAGATAAGGAATTTCACCGCACCGTCGCCCCGGCGACGGTGCAGGGTGAGTCCGACCGTGACAAATGGTGAGGTGAGCAGCCAACGTGGTCACCAGTGAGGATCTGAGGAGCATTCTGCGGCGCATCGATGGCCGCGGCTACAAGGCTTATCTGGACATAAAGGGCAGCTATCAGTTCCCGGGATTCCGCCTGTACGTGGATAGGGTGCAGGGCGACCCCTTCGCCTCCCCCTCGGAGGTGAGGGTGGTGGTGCCCCAGGACCTGGCTCGCTTTCCCGCCGATCTCTACCAGGACCGGTTCCGGCGCCTGGGCCTGGAGGACTTCCTCCTGCGGACCCTGGCCGCTGCCCTTGGGCGCCAGGCGCGAGGCCACCGGGGCACGGGTACGAGCGGCCTGATGGCAGTGATGCCCCACGGGCAGGAAATTTTGTGGCGGTCGGCCATCTCCGTCAACGCCGAGCGGGTAGAGGCCCGCCTGGTGGTGGGACTGCCCGCGGCCGGGCGCACCGTCCTGGGTCGGGAGGCGGAGGCCATGCTGCTCGGGGAACTCCCGCGGGCGGTGATGTCCGCTCTGTACTGGGAGAGGATCGACCGGGACCAGGCCCGTCGCTGGGCGTACCTGGCCGAGGATCAGGAGTACATAAGGGAGGAGCTGCCCCGCCGGGGATTGGTGGCCTTTGTGGCCAACGGCGCCATCCTGCCCCGGGAAAGCGGGGTGTCCGACCGCCCGCTGCGAGAGGGGCGGGTGATCCCCTTCGTGTCGCCTCCCTCTCTGGAGGTGGAGTTCTTCCTCCCCAACGGCGGTCCCGTGCGGGGGATGGGGATACCCCGAGGGGTGACAGTCATCGTGGGCGGCGGCTACCACGGCAAATCCACCCTGCTGCGGGCGCTGGAGCGGGGTGTCTACGGGCACATCCCGGGGGACGGGCGGGAACTGGTGGTGACGGTGCCCGGCGCGGTGAAGATCAGGGCCGAGGACGGCCGACGCGTCGAGAAGGTGGACATCAGCCCGTTCATCTCCTACCTGCCTTTCGGACAGGACACGCGGTGCTTTTCCACCGAATCGGCCTCTGGTTCCACATCCCAGGCGGCCAACATCGTGGAAGCCCTGGAGGCGGGGGCCGACGTCCTCCTGCTGGACGAGGACACGTCCGCCACCAACTTCATGATCCGGGACGCCCGCATGCAGATGCTGGTATCCAGGGAGAAGGAGCCCATCATCCCCTTTCTGGACCGGGTGCGTTCGCTCTGGGAACATATGGGAGTCTCCAGCGTGCTGGTCATGGGGGGATCGGGCGACTATTTCGACGTGGCGGATACCGTCATCATGATGGACGCTTACCGTCCGCATGATGTAACCGCCCGCGCCCGCGAGATCGCCGCCGCGATGCCCACCCGCCGCCGGCCCGAAGAGCCGGCGCCCATGGCGCGCCCGGTGTCACGGATTCCCCTGGGGGATTCCCTCGACCCGTCCAAGGGAGGCAGGGTGAAGATCTCCGCTCGCGGTACCGAGCACATCCGGTTCGGGCGGGAGGACATCGTGCTGGACTGCGTTGAGCAAATCGTGGACGAGGGCCAGGTGCGCTTCACGGGTGACGCTCTGTACTGGATGGCGCGGAACTGCCTGGACGGCCGCCGCACCTTGCGGGAGGCTCTCGACATGCTGGTTGCCCGGGTCGAGAAGGAGGGACTGGACGTGGTGGCGCCGCCGGGCCCCCCTCCCGGTGACTACGCCTGGGCGCGCCCCCTGGAGGTGGCAGCCGCACTCAACCGCCTGCGCACCCTGCGTGTCCGCCTACCCGCGGCCGGGCGGCAGGAATGTTTTGGGTAGCGGAGAATCTACCAGGGGTTGACCGAACGATGGGGTGAAGAGTGTGGTGCTGTTGTAGACCACGAGACTGGGGGTGCGGGGATGCGCGACGTGGTGCGGAAAGCACTGGAAGTAGCGCGGGCGCGGGGAGCCGGCTACGCCGACGCCCGCGTGGTGACCCGGCGCGAGGAGCGGGTGGCCATCAAGAACGGGAAGGTAGAGTCGGTTTCAGCCCTGCAGTCGCGCGGGATAGGCGTGCGCGCACTGGTCGACGGGGCATGGGGATTTGCGGCCAGTTCGGTGATCGATGATCGGGAAGTAATGCGGATAGCGGAGAAGGCGGTGGAGATTGCCCGGGCCAGTGCCCTGGCCAGGGCCGAGCCTCCCGTGGAGCTGGCTCCCGTGGAGCCGGTCGAGGATCGCTGGGAATCACCGATGAAGGAAGATCCCTTCGAGGTGAAACTGGAGGAGAAGATCGATCTCCTGCTGGAGGCAGACCGCCTGATGCGCAAGGATCCCCGCATCAGGGTGACCCAGGGTTTGCTGTCGGCCTTCCGCGAAGATAAAGTGTTTGCCAGCACCGAGGGTACCTACGTGGAGCAAAGTAAGACGGAGACGGGGGCCGGTATTTCTGCCCTGGCTGCCGACGCTGGCGAGGTGCAACGGCGGTCGTACCCCTCCTCGTTTGGAGGTGACTACGCGTCCCGCGGTTACGAGTACGTACGTGAGATGGACCTTGCCGGTCACGCTGAGCAGGTGGCTGACGAAGCCCTGGCCTTGCTGGAGGCTCCCCAGTGCCCGTCCGGCAAGACCACGGTGATCCTGGGTTCCGCCCAGATGGCACTGCAGGTGCACGAATCCTGCGGTCATCCCAGCGAACTGGACCGTGTCTTCGGCACCGAGGCCTCGTACGCAGGGACCAGCTTCATCACTCCCGACAAGCTGGGGAAGCTGCAATATGGATCTGCGGCAGTCAACCTGGTGGCGGACGCCACCATCCCCGGGGGCCTGGGCAGCTTCGGTTACGACGACGAGGGTGTCCCGGCCCAGCGGATCACCCTGGTGCGGAATGGGCTGTTCGTCAACTACCTCACCTCCCGGGAGACGGCCGCACTCCTTGCCCGCCATGCCGGCGCTCCGGGCGGCAGCACGGCGGGCGGCGGGGCCGGTTGCCAGGTGGCGCGGTCAAATGGGACCATGCGGGCGGACGGGTGGAACCGGCTCCCCATCATCCGGATGACCAACATCAACCTGGAGCCCGGTGACTGGACCTTCGACGAACTGATCCGCGACACCAAAGAGGGCATCTACATGGAGACCAACAAGTCCTGGTCCATCGACGACAAGCGCCTCAACTTCCAGTTTGGCACCGAGATCGCCTGGGAGATCAAGGACGGCTCCCTGGGACGCATCCTCAAGAATCCCACGTACACGGGGATCACGCCCGAGTTCTGGGGGGCCTGCGACGCCGTCTGTGACAAGAAGCACTGGCACCTGTGGGGTCTGCCCAACTGCGGCAAGGGAGAACCTCCCCAACTGGCGCACGTAGGGCACGGGACGGCGCCGGCACGCTTCCGCAACGTGAGAGTCGGCGTAGGGAGATGGTGAATGTGAGAGTGGGGGTGGGAAAATGGTAGGTAAAGAGGGAGCCCTCGCCCTGCTGGAGAAGGTCCTGTCCCTGTCCCCCGGGGACGCCACCGAGGTCATGCTGTACGGGGGAGATTCCTACCTCACGCGTTACGCCTGCAACTACATCCATCAGAATGTAGGCGAGCACAACGCCAGCCTGACGGTGAAGATACGGTTCGGCCAGAAGGTGGGGCAGGCCACCACCAACCGGCTGGATGACCCTTCCCTGGAGGAAGTGATCCGGCAGGCGGTGGAGATCGCCCGCGTGCAACCGGATAACCCGGAACTTCCCCCGGTGCCGGAACCGCAGCCTGTCCCTGCGGTGGATGCTTTCGTACCTGCTACCGCCCGGTTCAGCCCCATCGATCGAGCCCGCGGCGCCCGCGAGGTCATCGAGATCGCCCGCGCGATGGGGTTCGAGGCGGCGGGAGCGTTCTCCACCACGGCGGCAGAAGTGGCAGTGGCCAACAGCCGGGGCATCAGGGCCTATCATGCCGGCACCATGGCGATAATGACGGCAGTGGTGATGTCGCCCGATTCGGCCGGGTTTGCGCTGGGCGCCTCCACCGATGTGGCCGGCATCGACCCCCGGGCGATCGGACAGCGCGCCGCGCAGAAATGCCGCGACGGCCGGAACAGCATCAGGCTCGACCCGGGCGAATACGAGGTGGTATTGGAGCCGCTGGCGGTGGCGGATCTGGTGGAATACATCGGGAGGCTGGGCTTCTCGGCGGAGGCTTACCAGGAAGGACGCAGCTTCGTGTGCGGTAAACTCGGGCAGCAGATCGTCCATCCCTCGGTCACCATCTGGGATGACGGGCTCGACGCCCGCGGGATTCCACTCCCCTTCGATGCCGAGGGCGTGCCCAAGCAAAAGGTGGTACTGGTCGATCAGGGCAAAGCCAATGCCCTGGTCTATGACAGCCGGACTGCGCATCGGGAGGGGAAGACCAGCACGGGACATGCCGTCGCCTGGGGATGGTGGTCGGGTCCCGTGCCCACCAACCTGTTCATGGCCCCCGGGGATGCTTCCCTGGAGGACATGATCAGGTCAACGCGCCGGGGTATCCTGGTCACCAGGTTCCACTACACCAACCCCGTCCATCCAGCCCGCGGTATCATCACCGGGATGACCCGCGACGGCACCTTCCTGATCGATAACGGCGAAATCCGCGCCCCCATCAAGAACTTCCGATTTACGCAGGGGCTGCTGGAAGCCTTCTCAGCGGTCGAGGCCATCGGCCGGGATCTGGTCCTGGTGAGCGAGGGATTCGGCAGCGCAACGGTCCCCGCCGTCAAGCTATCCCGCTTCAACTTCACCGGCGTCACCGAATTCTAGCTGTCCCTCCTCGCGCATACCACCCCCTGCGCGTAACACCCTCTCGCGAACTCGCAGTGCTCCCCGAAAGCAGCTTGCTTTCAGTCGTAGCTGGGTGGGCATCCCGAGTGTCACCCCGTGGCGCCGGGTGCCCACCCATCAACTGTGCTTTCCACGGGTCGGGGGAGGGTTGAGGCAGGGTCGGGATGGGCTGTATGATACCGTCGGCCAGGAAGCAAGGGAGGCAGCCATTTGGGATTACGGCGACAGGGGATCGAGGGAATGCTGGAGGGGCTGAACGAGGCCCAGCGCGAGGCGGTGACGTGGCCGGGGGGTCCGCTGCTGGTACTGGCGGGAGCCGGATCCGGCAAGACCAGGGTGCTCACGTACCGGATCGCGTGGCTCATCGCCAATGGGATTCCACCGCACGCCATCCTGGCGATGACCTTCACCAACAAGGCGGCAGGGGAAATGACCCAGCGCGTCCACGCCATGCTTGACTGTCAGGCCGTGCAGACGGGGGCCGCAGCGGGTGGGGACGGGCAGGCGGAGAGCCGCGGGGATGAAGGCGGGGACGGGGAGGCGGTTGGTGCGGGGCAGGACCAGGCGGTGCGGGGGATCTGGATGGGGACGTTCCATGCCATCTGCGTCCGCATCCTGCGTCCTCATGCGGCGAAGCTGGGGTACGACAACCGCTTCGGCATAGCGGATGGCGACGACCAGGCCCGCATCGTGCAGGGGATCATCCGCGACCTGGGGGTGGAGCGCACCCACAAGCCGGGCGCGGTACTGGCCGAGATAGGGCGGGCCAAGGACCAACTGGTCGGCCCCGGGGAATACCTGGCCCGGGCGCGGGGATTCTGGGATGAGAAGACGGGGGAAATCTACCGCCTGTACCAGGAGCGCCTCCGGGAATCGAACCTGATGGATTTCGATGACCTGCTGGTAAACGCGGTGCGCCTCTTCCGCGAGCATCCCGACGTTCTGGAGAGGTATGCCCGCCGGTTCCAGCACATCCTGGTGGACGAGTTCCAGGACACCAACCGCGTGCAGTACATACTGCTGCGGCAGCTGGCCTCCCACCACGGCAACCTGACCGTGGTGGGGGACGACGACCAGTCCATCTACGGGTTCCGCGGCGCTGACCTGCGCAACATCCTGGATTTCGAGCACGACTTCCCGGGGGCGCGGGTGATCCGCCTGGAGCAGAACTACCGCTCCACGCAGGTCATCCTGGACGCCGCCCAGGGGGTGATCAAACACAACCGGGGGCGGAAGAGCAAGCGCCTGTGGACCGAGCGCCGGGGCGGCGCGCCCGTCCTCCTGTACCGGGCGGAGAACGAGCACGATGAGGCTCACTTCATAGTGGAAGAGGCGATACGGCTGGCCGGGCGGCACGGATACGCCCTGTCGGACATGGCGGTGCTGTACCGCACCCATGCGCAGGCGCGCGTCCTGGAGGAAGCCTTTCTCCGCCACGGTGTGGCCTACGTGGTGGTGGGGTCCGTCCACTTCTATCAGCGCAAAGAGATCAAGGACGTCCTCGCCTACCTGCGGGCGGCGCTCAATCCCAGAGATGATGTGAGCACCGAGCGCATCATCAACGTCCCCCGGCGCGGGATCGGGGAGGAGACGGTGCGCCGGCTGAAGGATTTCGCCCGGCGGGAAGGCATCGGCCTGCGTGAGGCGGCATCCCACCCGGCGGATTCCGGCCTGGGGAAGGCAGCCTGCCGGCGGGTGGAAGAGTTTGCCCGCCTGCTGGACGAGGTGGAGCAGCGCCTGGATCTTCCTGTCCACGAGGTGATCACCTGGGTCATCGAGCGCACCGGGTACCTGGCCGAACTGCAGGCGGAGCGCACCCGCGAGGCCGAGGACCGCATCGAGAACCTGCGCGAGCTGGTCATTTCGGCGGTGGACTTCTCTCGACGGTCGTCCGACCCCCGGGCGGAGGCATTCCTGGCCGAGGTAGCGCTCTTCACCAGTGTGGACACCACACGGGCGGGTGGCCCGGCGGTGACCCTGATGACCCTGCACGCCGCCAAGGGGCTGGAGTTCCCGGTGGTCTTCCTGGCCGGGTTGGAGGAGGGCGTGTTTCCCCATGCCCGCTCCCGGGACAGCGAGGATGAGCTGGAGGAAGAGCGCCGGCTGTGCTACGTGGGTATGACCCGCGCCCGTGACCTCCTCTACCTGAGTCACTCCCGCTACCGCGAACTGCACGGGGGCCGCGTGCTGCCCTCGCGCTTCCTGGAGGAAGTCCCCCCGCACCTGGTGCAGGAACTCCCCTCCTGCGACGAGTTACCATCCTGGGAGCATCCCCGGGACAAGGAGATGGCCCTGGAGCCTTCGCGCCACGGGTTGGCTGGGCTTGTTACGGGGACCGGTCTCCGGCAAGCTGCTGAGGACAGGAGGGATGCCGCAGCCACCGGCGGGACGGTCCGCGGCGGCAGGATATGGCGGGGCGAACCTCTTGCGCCGGGACGAAAGGTGAGGCATCCTCAGTTTGGTACGGGCGTGGTGCTGTCCTGCCGGGGTGAGGGGGAGGACGCCGAGGTGAAGGTCGCCTTCCACGACAACGGCGTGCGGACCCTGGTGGCGCGCTACGCCAGGCTGGACCTGGGCGCAGAACCGTGACGGTGGGCTGGTAAGCCAGGCCGGATGTGGGGAACGCGAAGCTGCACACCGGGCAGCCGCGTACCGGGGCGAATTGGGGGGACACGTGAGGGGATGGGGAGGGGAGCGCCATGAGCGTGCCTGCCTTTGAGGAAGCCAGGGCGCGGGTGGAAGAACTGCGCCGCCAGATTCGCCACCATGACCACCTGTATTACGTGCTGGATGCCCCCGAGATCAGCGACGCCGAGTACGACGAACTGGTGCGGGAACTGCGGCGCCTGGAGGAACTGTATCCCCAGCTGGTGACGCCGGACTCGCCCACCCAGCGGGTGGCGGGGGCGCCGTCGGAGGCGTTCGGGACGGTGGTGCACTCCAGCCCCATGCTCAGCCTGGACAACGCTTTCTCTCCGGAGGATCTGCTGGACTTCGACCGCCGGGTGAGGAGCCTGCTGGGCGGCGAGCGGCCCGAGTACGTGGCGGAACTGAAGATCGACGGGCTTTCCGTGGCGCTGCACTACGAACGGGGCAGGTTCGTGCGGGGGGCGACGCGGGGGGACGGGGAACGGGGCGAGGACGTGACCGCCAACCTGCGCACGGTACGGAGCATCCCCCTTGTCCTGCAGCCGCCCGGGGAGATGCTGACAGAACTGGAGGTGCGGGGGGAGGTGTACATGCCCGTGCAGGCGTTCCAGCGCCTCAACCGGGAACGCGAGGAAAGGGGCGAGCCCACCTTCGCCAACCCCCGCAACGCGGCGGCCGGATCGGTCCGCCAGCTTGACCCCCGTGTCACGGCGGGCCGTCCCCTGGATACCTTCATCTACGAGATCCGCCGCTGGGAGGCTCAGGGCCCGGAGGGGCCGGAGACGCAGTGGGAGGCCCTCGAGATGCTGGGGCGACTCGGGTTCAAGGTGAACCCCCACCGGCGCCTGTGCCGGGACATCGATGAGGTGATCGATTACTGCCGCTACTGGGCCGAGCACCGTCACGACGTGGGATACGAGATGGACGGGTCCGTGATCAAAGTCAACTCCTTCGAGCAGCAGCGCCGCCTGGGGGCCACCACTCACCATCCCCGCTGGGCCATCGCCTACAAGTTTCCGGCCGAGCAGGCCACCAGCCGCGTGCGCGACATCATCATCCAGGTGGGGAGAACGGGGGTGCTTACGCCCACGGCCTTGCTGGATCCCGTGCGCCTGGCCGGGGCCACCGTGAGCCGCGCCACCCTGCACAACGAGGACATCATCCGCCAGAAGGACGTGCGCATCGGCGACACCGTTATCGTACAGCGGGCGGGGGACGTGATCCCGGAAGTGGTGGCCGTGGTGAAGGAGAAGCGCACCGGCCAGGAACGCGAGTTCCGCATGCCCGACCGCTGCCCGGTGTGCGGGGCCGAGGCGGTGCGCTTGCCGGGCGAGGTGGCGGTGCGCTGCACCGGGGTGGCGTGCCCGGCCCAGCTCAAGGAGCAACTCATCCACTTTGCCTCCCGGGACGCCATGAACATCGAGGGGTTGGGCCCCGCCATCATCACCCAGCTCATGGACGCCGGCCTGGTGAAGGATGCCGCCGACCTGTACTTCCTGAAGTACGAAGACGTGGTGAAGCTGGAGCGGATGGCGGACAAGTCGGCGCGCAACCTGCTCGATGCCATCGCCGCCACGCGCGGCAATCCCCTGCACCGGTTGATATACGCCCTGGGCATCCGCTACGTGGGCGAGAAGGTCTCGCGCGTCCTGGCCGACCACTTTGGTTCCATGGACGCCCTGGCCCGCGCCACCGAGGAGGAACTCACCCGCATCCCCGAGATCGGGCCCAAGATCGCCGCCAGCGTGGTGGCCTTCTTCCGGCAGGAGCAGACCCGCCGGGTGCTGGAAAAGCTGCGCCGCGCGGGCGTCAACATGGAACAGCGCCGGGCGGCGCCGGCGCGGGAGAGCCCCCTGGCGGGCAAGACGGTGGTCTTCACCGGCACCCTGCAGTCCATGGGACGCAAGGAAGCGGAAGAACTGGTGGCCTCCCTGGGCGGGAAGCCGTCAGGCAGCGTGAGCCGCCACACCGACTACGTGGTGGTGGGCGCCAACCCGGGGTCCAAGTACGACCGCGCCCGCGAGCTGGGCGTGAAGATGCTCACCGAAGAAGAGTTCCGGCGCCTGGCCGGCCTCGCCTGACCCTGTTTCAGAAACTGATGTGGAAGACGGGTCCGCTCGGTCGGCTGGCGCTTGCGGGCGGGCCCGCGTTCATTACGGTTTCGCACTCCGGCGCAGGCGGGGTCGCTGTGACCTTCACAGGATCGCGTGGGGCGGGCTCAGCCTCCGCACGCCGCGGTGCGTCAGTGGGGTATTCGTCCTGTCCAACTTCCAGGATACCGCCCGGTTGGATGAACAGCGACTTGAACCGGGCCCCACCGTGTACTCGTCCGGTGCGGAGAACAACCAGCCTGCCGGCTTCGACGACGCCTTTGACCTCACCGGCGACTTCCAGGTAGTCGGCCAGGATCCTGCTCCTGCATAAGCCGGTGCTGGCCACTCTCACCCTTCCCGCGCCGCATATGTCACCGTTGACCTGCCCGCGGATGTCGGCATGGACCATCCGTCGGTCTCCTCCGGGGCCGCCCCAACGAGGGGCATTACTTCCACAGCCGGCGGGCCCAGGCCAGGTATCCCTTACAGTTGGCAGTTACGGGGTCGGGCACCAGTTCCGCGTGGGAGAGATGGGGCAGGAGGTAGTTGCTGAGGGCCTGGCCCCCTCCACCACTCACCAGCAGCCGGTCGAACTCCAGCACCCGCCAGGTAGAGTGGAGCTCTACCAGCACCTTGGCGGCCAGTTCTTTGAAGACCTGGTTCCTGATGTCGGTGATGTCCACCTCGCGGCCTGCCACCCTGATCCTGCCCGTGATCACGGCTTCGTCCAGGGCGTGGTTCTCCCGTTCCAGCCCGTACCGGGTGAGCAGGTGGTTCGCTATCTCTGCGTAGGCGGCGGCCAGGCCGACCGCGATGGTCCTGCTCTTTTCTGGGATGAATTCCCCATCCTCGACGGCGGCCAGGTCGGTGGTGCGGAATCCGACGTCAAGGACCCCGATCCGGCCTTCCCACTTTCCCTCCACCGGTTGCCCCCACGGGTCAAGGGCACGGGACCAGAATGTACCCAGGGGCTGGGGCACGATCTCGATCCGCTCGACCTCGATTTCCACTTCCCGTGGCTGGTCACGGTCGTACAGGGTCAGGCGGCGCTGTTGCCTGAGGGTACCGGACAGGACGGGAGCCAGGTGCATCTGACCGGGTGGGACGCCAGTCACCACCTGGAGCCTGTTCGCAGTGCCGCCACAAAAGAGGCTCAGGCCTGCCAGCAGAAGGACCTCGAAATCCCCTCTTTCGGCCCGGGTGGGCGACAGATCGCGGAAGGGCAGCCGGGAGTGCCGTATCGCGGCCTTTCCGACGAAGAAAACCCTGTCCCCCAGGCCTACCCTGAGGTGGTTCAGTGCTGAAGGTTGCTGTGAGTCAGCGCGAAAGATCGGCTTGGTGTGACCTTCCCCCACCACACTGGGGAAGACGTAGCCTCTCTCGCCGTCCGTCACCTTGACAAACCCGTAGCCGAGATCCAGACCCAGCACCTGGCTCATTCCAGCACCTCCCAACCGGTGACCTGCATGGTCGTAGCCCTGCCCGGGCGGAGTTGGCGACGGCCTTCGTGCCAGCACAGGAACAAGCACACCGTGAAAGCAACCGGGCGGTCGGCCTCATCGCTCCTCGTGTAAGTCATCGGTGACCGTGGTCGGATTCCTTAATCACCGACCCGCCGGGTACGGGGGTTCGGTGTGGGGGCCCTGGGCATCTTGCCGGGGGGCTGATTCGGCGCGGGAGCGCTGGGCGGCGTAGTTTATGCGCAGGTCCGCGAGCAGGGTCTGCAACCGCCGCAGGCCCGCGGGCTCGATGCGCGGAGCCAGCAGATCGACCAGGGCGGCGATGGCGTCGATGGCCAGGCGGGCATCTTCGAAGTCCCGGGTGATCTTGCCCGTGGCCGGGTTGGCCACCAGCCCCATGCGCTCCCAGGCTTTCTCCGCCAGGCCGGCAATGGCCCACTGGATCATGTCACCCGCCGAAAGGGAGGCGATGTAACCGACCGCTTGGCGGGCTTCTTCGGCCAAGCGGGACGCCGCTTCCGGGTCGGGAGGCGGCGTCCGGGGGGTGCCGGCGTCAGCGGTACCGCGGTCGTCGTTGTCCCTCATGTCCATACCCCTCCTTGCGGACGGGCCGTAAGCGATGTCTGTCCTGCGTAGAGCATACACCATCCTGGAGCGGGCGGGCAATGCGGCCACCGCCCGGTGCGGGAGTCGTGGAGGAAGCGATGGACCTGCCGATGGGTACTGGTTGAACGATCCAGCGGACCAGCAGTTCGACCTCGGACCCAACCGGGCGACCTGGACCGCCGGATCCTTTGCCATCTGGGGTTACCCTTGCCGTAGCCGCCGGGCGGAAGTCGCGGTTGAGCGAGAACCCAACTGCCCCGATGCCTTCAATTACCGTCGCCTCGGGAACTTGCGGTGGTTTCTTGGCTGTGGCTTACCAACGCGACCGAAGTAAACCCCCCAAACCGTCCCGGGACCTGCGTATGAGCTAATGCGGGGACAGCAGTATCCCCGGACCCGCCGTGAGTTGCTCTTCTGGCCGGCGGGATGGCGTTTGGTAGCTGTCGGGGGTTCGCCCCAAGAACGTCTTGTCTGAGGAGGGAGATGCGTATGCCTCACTATCGGAGGGGGAGCCGGCTGTTGAGAGCGGCAGTGGGTTTGATCATGTTCTTCGTCCTTGTTGCCCCTGTGTACGGCGGCATGCCGCAGCCAGGGGGAACGGTGCATGCTGCCGGGACCTTGCCCCTCCCCTCTGACGTCAAGGATGTCACCGATCTGCAGGCGACTGACGGTGCACAGCAGGTGCTCGTCGACCAGCTAAACCTAGCCAGGGAACAGGCTGCCGAGGTCGTCCGTCAGCTGGCCCAGATGGCCGACGAGGTTGACGAGGCCATCCGACAGAGTGCCAGATCCGTTGCGGATGAAGCGAAGGACCTGGGCACCGAACTGGTTGGGCAAGCGGCCGACGTGCTTAAGGATGCTGTGTACCGAGCAGGGGATATCTTGGCGCGTGCACAGCAACGCGTCGGCGAACTTCCTGTCGGTCTGCCGCGTATCGGCAAAGCCTTGGTTGGCCCTACTCTCACTGACTTGCTCGAGACACTCAAACCAGGTGACACGGTGGAATTGCTCATCACTTACGATCATTACCCTACTCAGGCTGACCGTGTGAGGCTCCTGGAGACGGAGGTCCGCGGCGGCATACAGATGAATGTGCTGCCCGTGATTGCAGTTGTGGCTCCCATCTCAGCGGTGGACGACATTGCTGCGCTGCCGGGGGTCGTCTCCATTTGGTACAACCAGAAGTTGCAGTATTTCATGAAAGACAGCCGTGTCCTCATTGGGGTCGACAAGCTAGAGAAGGACCGGCGCTTCCAGACTCTGTGGCCCCGGAAGGATCCCGCCACAGGCCAGCCCGTTCCGCCCTTGGGGACCGGGGTCAAGGTGGCCGTGATCGACAGCGGTATCGACGCCCTCCATCCAGATTTGCCCCTGGGTGACAAGGTGGTAGAGAACCGGAAGGTACTGGGGTTGAGCGTGGTGGAAGAGTTGGGCGTGCCGGACATCATTGGCCTGAAGTTGTCCCCGATTCTGCCCAACACCGATACCACGAGCGGGCACGGGACCCACGTGGCGGGCACGGTGGGTGGCCTGGGGACGATGTGGCAGGAAAATGCAGGCGTCGCCCGCAACGTGAAGCTGATCGGACTCGGTACGGGCGAAACTCTGTTTATCCTTTCTGCCGTCGAGGCGTTTGACTGGGTACTTGAGTACAACTTGCGGCATCCCAACGACCCCATCCGCGTCACCACTAACAGTTGGGGTACCAGTGCGCCCGCTGACCCGTTTGATCCGCAGTACGGATTCCTGACGTACCTTTACAATCCCGTCGTCGTTGCCACACGGATGCTCTACGAGCAGGGCGTGGTTACCTTATTCGCGGCTGGGAACGACGGCGGCTACGGGACGATTAACCCGTATTCGGTCTGGCCGTGGGTAATCAGCGTTGCGGCCGGAACCAAGTCGGGCGAGTTGGCCGGTTTTTCGTCGCGCGGGTATGATCCCCTCATGGAGCACGATGGCAGGTTCTACAAGGTGCACCGGTTGGGGCAGTGGTCTTTCCGGCTCATCGACCTCCTCCATCCCGACATCACCGCACCGGGTGTGGACATCATCTCTGCGCGGGCTAGCACGGGCGTCCTGCCGGTTCTGGCCGCCACCACGGACGTGACCACGCTGGGCACGAAGGCTGCTTTCTACACGGTCATGAGCGGCACAAGCATGGCTACGCCCCATGTGGCGGGCGTGGTTGCTCTTCTGCTGAGTGCGGATCCCAGCTTGACGCCGGCCCAAGTGTACCAGGTGCTGGTGGAGACGGCACAACCCATGGTCCAATATGCCGAGTACCAGGTCGGCGCGGGATACGTCGATGCATATGCTGCCGTCCACAAAGTGCTGGCTAAGAGGGCGCTTGGCCTTGACCTGCCTTACGGGCGGGGTTACCCTGTCGCCACTCCGGTACCCTACGGGGACAGACCTGACTGCGGATACGCGATGATGCCGTTGGGGGACCCGTGGCAGGAGGCCGGCTCCTACGTAACGGGGCGGCGGCAGTACTACAAGTTCAGCCGTCCGTTTCCCTTGGGGACGACTACGGTGAAGTTAACTTCCCAGTACGACCCGACGGTGGATGTGCTTATCTCGACCAGCAACATCTGGATTTACCGTCCCACGGACGGTAAGCGCACTCCGCGAGACGACGAAGCGGTGGCGATGTTCACGGGTATGGACAGCAAGGTCTTCATCAATGACCCGGTGGTGGACAACGGCAGGGATGAGGACGACTCGGATCTGTACTGGTACAACCTGCGTGGCGCTTTCTCTGTCCTCACGGGTACTGGTGGGGCGGAGCTGCCTAGGAAATTTGCCTTCACGGTTCAACCCCTCGGGCTTACCTTCACCGATCAGGCGTTTGCTCGCTCCCTGCAGTCTCTTACTGCCGAAGATCGCGCTTTGGTTAGGAAGCTAGTGCGAGCGGGGGTGCTTGCTCCGTTTGGTGCCTTTAACCCGGACGCGCCGATGAAGCGGGCAGACTTGGCGCGTGCGGTGGCTCTCCTCGCGCGTGTCAAGCAATATGCTCCAGAGGTGCCGACCTATGGCGACGTTGGGCTCCACCACCCAGCCTACGTGTTCGTGGAGTCGCTTCGGGGCCAGTGGGATTTCGCGGGTCAATCGGAACTGCCCCGGGGCGTAGACGTGAGGAAGGTTATGGGCGGTGCGACGGTAGATTCGAGCACGGGGGCTACGGTGCCGATGTTGGAGGGCGAAGCTACCTTGTTCCAGCCCCATGCACCGGTGAGCGCTCTGGATGCGGTGGTGACCGCCGGCACGTTGGCTGGCAAGCAGTCGCGGGCCGAGGAATTGGCCAAGCAGGCGAACGAGCATCCGTACGTGGAATTTGTCCACGACAAAGAAGGTGGCGTGCTGCGCTTGCGAGTGATGAGGCAGGGGCTCACCGCTAGGCAACTCGGGTACATCGCCCTCGCTTTTGAGGAAGGCTGGCTCGATCCGATCAGGGAGGTCGTGGTTAAGCAGCCCACGTTTGAGCAATGGTACCAGTGGTACTTCTTTGGGCGCGGGAAAAAGCCTGAGTGGGTCGTGGAGTTGTACTTTGACCCGCTCGAGCCGGCCAAAACGCTGAACGTATACCGGGTGATAGACAGGGTGTGCAGGTGAAGCGCCTGGCGGAGCAGGAGGGAGGCGTGCGGGGGCGCCTCCCTGTTCGTCTGCCAATGGGGTGTGTGATGATCTGCCACCCTGCGGACCCTGGTATGCGGCGTCTGCTCAATCAAGGCCGGCAGGAGGACTGCGGTTAGTGGCACGGTTAGCGGAGGTTCGGCCCGTGCCCGGGGAGCGAGATGCGCAGGCGCGCTGCTGGCGCGCGCTTCCAGACGTGATCGCGAAGAGTGCAGCACGCTTGGCTGTTCCGCCCCGCGCGTGGCGGTTGCATGGCGGGATCGGGGAGGGTAGTGTCTCCGGTCGGGCACGTCGACGCGCGGGTCAAAACCGCATCTGCCGGAGGGTAGTGCGCTATCGTCATACGCGAGCTTACTGGTTCCGAGACCGGCAGGTACATAACCCCCTGCTCGGGGTGGCGGGGTGCACCTCACCCCTGTCCAGGCACGAGGGGTTCAAGGAGATATTCCGGTACGTCTGGGGCATTCCCCGTCGGGTGAGCCACGTGTGGCCAACTCGTCCGTGGCGGCTTACCTGAGGCGACCCCGCGGCTGTCACAGCGGCTACGTTCGCCATCCGAAATATCCGAGACGAAGCGTCAGAAAACCGTGAGACCGAACAGGCAGGACTGGCAGCTTTTTGCTTCGTATACTCACATTGCCTGCACGCGCGGGGCGTGGGCCCGGTCGTCAACGCATGCGGGGGCACGCGTGCCGGGGCTTCATGCTGATGTAAGTAGCAAGAACGGCTGTGCTACGCTTGCTTGGGATCCGTGCTCCGTTGCTCGGCTGCAGTAAGCGGGGGAGGCACCCTGCAGAAATGAATGAGTCGCTTGGGGAACTTATCCGCCGGGCACGGGGGGGCGAGGTGGAGGCCCGCGAGAATCTCATTCGCACCTGGCAGCCTTTCGTCCGACTGGTAGCATCGAGCGTGTGCGGGCGGCACCTGTCTTGGGAGGCCGCGGACGACGAGTTGAGTATTGCCCTGATTGCTTTCAACGAAGCGATTGACCGTTATGAGTCCGGCCGCGGGGTAGACTTCGCCCGGTTTGCGCGTCTCGTGATCACCAGCCGCCTGAAGGATTACATACGCAGGGAAGCACGCCATCGGCACCTGGCCCTTGTTCTGGTGACGTCCGATGGAGAGGAGTACTTGCCGGCTGAATATGGGTCGTCAGCGACACGTTACGAGGTAGAACAGGACGCACAGGCTCTGGCCGAGGAGATCGCTGAACTTGACGGCCTTCTGCGGCGGTTCGGCTTTAACTTCCGTTCGCTTGCGCGTTGTTCCCCGCGGCACCGCGAGACCCGGGACCGATGCGTTCAGGTTGCACTTGAGCTCGCGCGCGACCCGCAGTTGCTGGGAGAACTTACTGTGCGGCGCAGACTGCCCCTAAGCGAGCTCCAGAGACGGACGGGCGTGAGCCGGAAAGTTCTGGAGACCTGGCGGCGCTACATTGTGGCGCTCACCTTGATCCTCGCCTGCCCGCAGTTCGTAGGCCTGAGACAGTTCCTGCACATGGACGGCGAGCTGGGTGCAAAGAAGCAGCCGAGCGCGGGCTTGTCGGGCTAGGTCGGAGCGCGCCCGGTCCGCCGGGCTTTTGGGCTAGGGGATGGGTAGTACCGCATAGGCAGGTTGGAGCGAACCCACCGGTGGGGTCACGGGTTCCGGCTGCGGTACGGCCGGCTTCGCTTCGCCACTCCCCTGGGTGGGCGGAGGCAGCAGGATGGTGGGTTCCCCCGCCCGGGTGGTATTCCCGACGTCAGGAGAAGTGTCCGGCAGGGCGGGCTCTCCAGAGTGCCCCGTCATGTCCCGGGCGTCGACAGTGGGTTCGTGGGGGACGCTAGGAATGCCCACGACTCCAGCCGTTTGCCGTGTGATCAGCCCGCTCGTTGCCTCGTCATCACCCCAGTGCACAGCCCCGGTGACAGCCTCGGTGACAGGGGTCATCTGCTGGGCGGTGCGCGCTGTCACGGTTGCTTCCCTACTCGTCTCGGGAACTTCTGTAAAGACCCCTTGCACCAGTTGGCCGGCCGTTTGTGTGACCGTAGAAGCGGTGCCAGGTGGCACGGCGCTCTCGTACGCTGCGGGAGATGGAGTCTGACCTTGTAGCTGGTTGCTACCAGAGGCCGTTGAGCCTTTCTCGGCCGTTTGCTGCTTCTGTTCTTTGGCGGATATTCCACGCTCGACTGGCACGACCCGGGACTGGTTGACCGGTGCAGGCTCGTGCGGGTCACCGCCACCGTGGGCGAAGGGATCCACGTAGGGGTACGAAGAGCTGTCCTGGTTTACGGGGACCAGCCGTTGGATGACCGGTCCGAGCACCATGTTGCTGTCAAACAGGTTGCTGACGCCCACCTGGGCGAGAAGCTCGCTCAGGTCCAGGGTGCGGGCTTTGCTTCCCTGGTCCCCGTGCAGAGCCTTCCGAATGAGGAGATACCGGGACACAGTGACTCCTGCGGCACTGGCCTCTCGATACAAGCGAGCGCGGGCCTCGTAGACAAACACCGTACCGCCCGCGCGGTGGCGCATCAAGGAACGTTCTACGGCCTGATAAGCAGCATCAGGTGCCAACGAGAGATCATTTCCAATCATGCGCAGGCGAACGAATGCGATGAACACAACGTTTCGCTGACTGGGAGAAAGGTACCCGAGGTGCCAGGCTTGGTCCAAGAGACGGGTTAGCGCGTCTGCGAGGTCGAGGCCCGCCACGGAAACGCTCCGCAGCAAGTGCGACGCATGGGCGTTCAATGGCTCAGCGGTAAGAACGCGACCGGACCGATCGAGAGCCAAGTTGAGGCTCGGGTTGAGGTCTATGGCCACCACGGCGGCTGGTCCGGCTAGGGCGGCCCAGAGACTCCACATCAAAGCCAAGAGGAACACCGCGGCCGCAAGCGCACAGCGCTTCCACGGGCCGATCTGCACCCACGCGCGCCAAGCCCGGGGGCCGGCCAAGCGTTCTGCTGGTACCCGGGGGTTTTCCGCTGCGACGGTATTTACCGGTGGCTGCTCCCTCAGGAGGGTGATACAATCAGCGGTTAAGATGTCGCATGGTACGGAAGCACTGGAGCGCCTAGCCGGATCGGGGACCGCACGCAGCCGGTAGCAGGCTCCAATCCGGGGAACAGGGCCGCGGAACGGCACCTCCAGGAAAAAACCGTTGTCTGTCAGTACCACGGCCTTATCGCCATTGACCGCTACCACTAGAGCGCCGCGGTCTGAGTTCGTGCTACTCTGCGTCATCGGACGGTCTCTCCATCCATTTCACGCCGCGAGACCGCAGACGTACACTCATGTTTGCCGACCTTCCCCTTGGGATATATACGCGGGCTAAAACACCCTCCGGGGGGTTGACGCAACCCGGTTTTGGAGCCGCTGCCCTTACCCCCCGAAATCACAGGCGTCCGTACGTATTAGTCGTAAGCATCATAGCTGGTTTGGCCAACGGTGTCCAGATGCTTGAGGCACCCGGGAGGTGATGACCTGTGTGCGGACCGCGGTGCAGGCGCAGTCTTATGCGCCTTCTTCTGACAGTGGTTCTTGTCGCATGCGTCGCGGTCACGGCTGGTGCCCCCACACGGGCATTGGTCCAAAACGACCTTGGTGCAGCAGCAGGTGCTTCGGTGAGCGGTACGCAAGGAGTTACAGAGGGTGGGACCGAGGTGCTTGACGGCACGGTGCAGCCAGCTCCAGGTTCGGTGCAGGACACCCTTGAGGGAGGAGCGAGCAGCCTCCAGCTCGGCGTCGAAGGCACCGCGGGCCCGCTCCAAAGTGCGATCACGGATTCGGCCAGCCCCGTCCAGGGTGCCGCCGAAGGTGCTGTGGAAGCGGTTAGCCAAGGTATCTCGGGGACCACAGGAACGCTGCAGGACGCCGTTGGGAACGTGGGCGGGGGCTTGGAGGATGCGCTGCGTGGTGTCGTGGATAGGGCTACAGCCCCCTTACAGGAAAATGCCGGCTTGCCCGGCCTGGGGGGTGCCGGTGAGAATCCGGCCCCGGCCGCTGAAGCCCCGGAGGAGCGGCCGGTGCCCGAACGCGTGCTGGCAATTATCGTCTGCGACCATGGAGCCACTAGTCGTACCCTGGAAGCTCTCTCCGCCCTTGGCGTAACTGGTGGCGTTGTGTTCCAGCACCTACCCATGGTGGCGGTTGCCGTCGACGCTCGCCAGTTGGCCATGCTGAGGAGGGTGCCGGGTGTCCGGTCGGTGTTCCTGGACCGACCTCTAGAGTGCTACCTCAACGAAAGCGTTCCCACCATCGGCGCTCCTGCGGTCTGGCATGTCCTGGGATTCACCGGGCGCGGGGTGACGGTGGCCGTGGTTGACACGGGCATTGATGCCACACACCCCGACCTGTTGTTTGGGGGCAAGACGGTTGAAAACGTGAAGGTGGCAGGTGGGCGGAGCTTGCTCGAGGGCTCGGGGTTCGAGGGTTTTGTACTGCCCGTGTACCTGACGCGTCAGCTGGTCACGGACACTACCAGCGGTCACGGGACTCATGTGGCTGGTATCGTTGCGGGAACTGGATCCGCGAGTAGCGGTGCCCGCAACGGCGCGTACGTGGGGGTGGCGCCGGGCGCCTCGCTGGTTGGGATCGGTACCGGAGAAGGGTTGTCGCTGTTTTCGGTCCTGGAGGCCTTCGACTGGATCCTTGCTAACAAGGAGCGCTACAACATCCGCGTGGTTAACAACAGCTGGGGCACTTCCGGGCAGTTCAATCCTGATGATCCCATAAACGTGGCGACGCGAGCCCTCTATGATCGGGGCATAGTGGTGGTTTTCGCTGCTGGCAACAGTGGGCCCAGCCCCGACACGCTGAACCCTTACGCGGTGGCGCCGTGGGTGACCGGCGTGGCGGCTGCCTGCAAGGAAGGAGATGTGGCGGACTTCTCCTCGCGGGGTGTACCGGGCGACGACCTGTACCGGCCGACCGTAACTGCCCCAGGGGTGGCCATCGTATCTGCCCGGACCAAGACGGTGGGCATCACTGCCCTTGCAGCCGCTGACGATTCCAGTGGCATCCCGCCCGATTTCATCCCGTTCTATACCACCATGAGCGGTACGAGCATGGCGGCTCCCCACGTCGCGGGTGTGGTCGCCCTCATGCTCGAGGCAAATCCGCGCTTGGACCCGGAGACGGTGAAGGAGATCCTGATCAACACGGCCCGGCCGATGGGGGGCCGTCTGCCCTACGAGGTGGGCGCAGGCCTCGTCGATGCTGAGGCGGCGGTACGGGAGGCACTGACCCTCGACACGCCCGAGAAGATCCGTGCTTATCGAGTCCGGGAAGCGAGGAACCAGGACGCTGTGGACGGATCCTGGGCCACCGTAGCAGGAACCCTGGGTCCATCCCTGACGTACGCAATAGGTGACGGGGTCTTTTATACCGTCAAGGTGCCGCCCCGCACGGTGCGGCTGTGGGTCAGGTTGTCTTGGGACAGCGAACTCAACGACCTCGACCTATTTGTGACCTCCCCGGATAGCGCTCAGAGGATTGCGTCTCAGCGCTTCCAGATCATGGAGGGTGGTGCGTGGGAGAGTGTGATCGTCGAGTCGCCCATGGAGGGTGCCTGGACGGTGAGCGTGCGCGGCTGGTTGAACGCTCCGACCGCGTACCGCCTTTCTTACCGCGTCAGCGCGGCAGTTACCGGTCAGCCCGGAGAGTCCGGCAGCGGGGGGCCCGGCGGCGATGCTGGCGCAGGCGGTGGCACGGTGGGGGAACCCCAGCCTGGTGACGGCACCGGCACCCCTCAGGAGCCCGGGAGGGATCACACGCGAACGCCCGGCGGGGCTGCACCGGGCGGTCAGACAAGTGGTGGCTGGGGCGGTACGGAGGTAGCAAGGGGCGCTAGCGCGGGTCAGGGTGGCCCCTCAGAGGGTAGTGGGTACGCAGGAGGGCAGGCCGGTGGTGCTAAACTACTGGCTGCTACTGACAATGAGCGGCGCAACCTGGTCTGGCAGTGGGCGCTGGCTCGGGGGCAAGTCCGCGCGGGCACGTTTCTGCCTATTGCTGGCGGAAGGTTCTTAGACGTAGCGGATCACTGGGCTGCGCCAACCCTGACCTTGCTCGCGGAGTTGGGCATCGTGCGTGGCGTTCGGGTCGCCCAGGGGGTGGCCTTGTATCCAGACCGCGCCATCACTCGAGCGGAACAGGTTGCCATGCTCGGTCGTGCTCTGGCTTATATCGAGGGTCGACCCGACCCGGCAAGCGCTCCCCATGGGCGGGCGATCTTCGGTGACGTGGTGGGGCACTGGGCTGAACCGTATGTGACAGACCTGTTCGCGCGAGGTTTAGTGCGCGGCGTGCCTGAAAAGGGCGGGGCTCCGCGGTTTTTCCCGGAGAACCAGGGCACGCGGGCGCAGGCCGCCGTGTTGATTGCGCGGGCGCTCGGCTTGCCAGAGCAGGTGATGGGTAGCCCCGAGTACGACGTGCCCTTCGTGGACGCGAGAGGGCATTGGGCTGAAGGGGCTATCTGCAGCCTGTGGCAGGCCGGCCTGGTTAGTGGGTGTCCCGGCCGAGTCTTCGAGCCGGATCGTGCTATAACCCGGGCGGAATTTGCCACGCTGATCATGCGTCTGCTGGCCTCCAAGGTGGCTGGTCAGCCGGTGGCAACTGGGGGAGGTGGCAGGTAGGGGCATAATATAACCTGATCTAGAGCTTACCTCGATAAAGGCAAACCCGGCGAAAGCCGGGGACGCAAAGCCATCGGGTCTACGGCGTCCGTGAGGACGCTATGACGGCTGGGCTGCCGAAGGGTAGGGGTGGAAATGCAGAGACCTTGCGATCCCTCGGTGTCAGCCGAGGGCTTTTCTTTGCAGCTGGGGTGGTGTCGGTTTGGAGCGGCGGTTGTTGCGCTGCTCCTGACTACCGCGCTCGTGGGCTTGCCCTGCGTGCCGCGAGGTTGGCAACCCGCGGATGCTGCATGCCGACTTCCTGTTGCCGGTGGGCAGTTGAAGGGGGCGGACGTGGGATTAGCGGAGGCAGGACAAGCGCAGATGTGGCACGTTGTGACGTACAGTCGGGTGCCCGGGCGGGAAGATCTCGCCAGATTGCAGCGGGCTGGTGCCACCGGGGGTTGGGTATTGCGGCACCTTCGCATGGTGGCGGTCAAGGTACGTACTAACGAGGTGGAGCGGTTGGCAGCACTAGACGGCGTGCTCTCCGTCTATCCGGGAGAGCGGGCTGTGTTCGTTCCCAGCCCTGTTCCTGAGGGGGCAGATCGGATTTCCGGCCTCCGTGAACCGGTGGCACTTGCTGCTGCTCTGGTCAGGGGCGTCCGAGTGCAGATGGGTGGGGCTACCGGGGGCAGGGGCGATGCTGCGAGTGAGGAAATTCCCGCCGTGGCGCTGGTGGACACCGGACTGGATGAGACACACCCCGCGTTTGCGGACGTGGTCGTCCGCGCCAACCTCAGGTTCAAGCTCGACTCTGCTCCCACCGATTTCCAGTGCCCGTCGGCCACCCCGTGGGAGAGCCACTGTGATCCGGTCGGTCATGGCACGGCCGTGGCGGGGGCCGTCTTGGCGGGGTGGGAGGCAGCTGAACGCTCGACGGGTGGGCGGTCGAGCGAGTGTCTTTCCGAGGGGTCGCATGCGGCCCGCCGCATGGTCCCGGCCCTCGCTTTGGTGTCGTTGAGCGCTGGCAATAGCCCCGCGTGGGTTGTGGAAGTGCTGGCCGCCATGGATTACGTTATGGGACACGGCGCTTCTCTGGGAGTGCGGGTTATTAACAATAGCTGGGCCGTGGGGGGCCCATGGGACCCCCGGCACCCCATTAACGTGGCCACGCGTCAGCTTGCCGAGGCCGGGTTCGTCGTTGTGTTTAGTGCCAGGAGTGCCGACGGCGAGTTCAACGCGTTTGCTCGTGCCCCCTGGGTGATTCCTGTAGATGGAAGGTCGGTGGAAGGAGCAGTGAGTGCCGCTCCGCTAGTGCAGGTTGTCCCGCCCGTTCCGGGGGAGCCGCTTCAACCCGGGCGGTTGCAGGTGGTACTGGTCGGTCCCCGGTTGGTACCCGGTGTTCCGCTTGCCGGCACATCGAATCTGACGGCCATCAACGGCACCAGCGCTGCGGCGGGATACGTTTCCGGGTGGCTGTTGTGGGCTGCCAGCTGCCCCGGACAGCGATGACGGATGAGCTGGGTACGCTGGGTCCGGTTACGAATCCTGGTGGTCGACTTTTGGTGGATTGTTCCTCGCCTTCCTCATGGATTCCCCGTTTCACACGAGGTTGTGGCTGGCGCGCACGAGGCGATTAGATCCGGTTGGCGACTGTGGGATCAAGAATCGTGCCGTGCCAGTGTTCGATGGGAAGCTGGGTGACCACGGTAATGGATCGCGTCCCGGCGCGATCATCGATCACGTCGAGTGTGCCCCGCGACTGCTGGGTGCCAAGCGGCGCGATCCCGAGGTGTCCAGCACGAGCACATCTTGCCCGTAGCGAGGCTGCGCATGAGCGTGCGGGCAAGGGCGCGGGGCGCATGGTAGTCGATATCCCCCGTGCAGGGGGGAAGCCTTAACCTAGCCTCCTTGAGCAGCCTGGCCAGCAGCGTCCTGGTTGATGGTCCACTCCTGGTCCACGAGCAGCCAAAGGCCCTGTGAGTGAGGCGCTCGGGGGTGAGGTGCTCCCGGTGCCAGGGGGGTGTTCGGGATTGGTGCCCTTCCGGTAACTGCGAGCGTGGCTGGCCACCCGGCGACCCTTGTGGATGATCTCCACCGTGGCGGCGGTGTAGCGGCCGTCCACCTGCTCTTTGAGCCGGTAGGGAACGCTGCAACAGTTGTCCTCCACGTCCACGCGCTAGTTGATGTTAACCCGGGCCTTATTCCACCGGGCAACCTCGTATCTTTGGGGCGGCAGCGTTTTCAGGGCTGCCTACTGGCGTGAACAGGAGCTGGTGCCGCTCAAGGACTCCTCTGCCCGACCTCGGGATTCTTGGCGAACCGCCGGACGCGGACCCGCATGTCCGGTGTGAGAGGCTCCGGGGTGACCCCGGACTTGATGATGCGGCCACCGGAACCAAGGGTGATGTGGGCCCTCACAATGCGCGCTAACGTTCTCTGAATTTGAGATCGATAATCCTGCCGGTATAAAGGGGAACCGGGTGGCGCGTCGAAATCTCCCGATGGGGGCAGGGCGAGCCTGGGGTGTTCCGGCCCGGTTCTGCCTTTTCACTCCGGGAGGTCGGCCGAGTTGGACGAAGAGATTTCGTTGCGGGAGATTGTTCTGGTGCTCTTGCGCAGGAAGTGGATCATCGCTGGGATCACCGCTGCCTCGCTGGTCGCTGCGGCGGTGTTGAGCTGGTGGGTGCTGCCCACCGTGTACGAAGCGAAAGTCACCATCGGGGTGCCTGTCTCAGCCAGTCCACCTCCGGCGCAGGGGGCGTCGCCCGTGGAGGTCCTGGTGAGGGCGGCCGGCGCCCCGCTTAGCCTGAGCGTGGAAGGGTACCGCCTGCACGTCAAGCACCCGGCCGTGCTCCAGGCCGCCTTAGAGAAGGTGGGAGTCAAGAAGAGCGTTGGCGAGTTTGCCAACGCGGTGAGCACGAAGGTGGTCAAGGATACCAGCCTGATCGAGATCACCGTGGAGGAGCGGGACCCGGCGCTGGCAGCACAGCTGGCCAATGCCCTGGCCGAGGAGTACATACGATACCTGCGCCAGCTGGGGGCGGGCCAGTCGAGCAGGGCTGCGGCCGTGCTGGAGGAACAGATGAAGCAGGCCGATGAGCGGCTGTCCGCTGCCATGGAGGAATGGAGAGACTTCCTTGCTTCGGTACCCGGGACCGACGAGTTAAAGGCAGAGTTAGAGGCTAGGGTCCACGACCTGACGACCCTCAAGAGTGAGGCGGACCGTGTCGAGGTGGAGCTGGCCGCTACCGCGGCCAGTCTCGAGGCGGCGGAGGCGGATCTTGCCCGCATCTCACCGGTGATCGTCACCAGGCGGTCGCTGACGGACGACGACGTCCTGCGCGAGCTGGTGTCTGCCCTTTCGGGCGATCGGGCGTCCGCCCTGCGAGGGCTGAGTGTCACCACAGAGGCCGTCAACGAAGCCTACACGGAGGCCATGAACCGGGTAGCGTCTTTGCGCTCGGACCTGGCAGGCTTGAGAACCCGGCTGGCAGGGGTCAGGCAGGCCGTGGTCGCGGCGCGAAACGAAGTGCAGAACCTGCGCGTGCAACTGGCGGAGCAGCAGGTCCAGGAGGACAAGCTGCAGACCAGGTTGCAGGCTGCCCGCGAGTCATATCTGACCCTGGCCCGCAAATATGAGGAGATAAGTGCAGCGGGGACGGGCGAACTGGTGGCTACGGGAATCCAGATCGTGGGTCCGGCCGAGGTGCCGGACACGCCGGTGAAGCCACGGCGGCTGCTGAACGTGGCCGTGGCCACGGTGCTGGGGCTCATGGTAGGCGTATTTGTCGCCTTCTTCGCCGACTACTGGGAGCGCTCTGCGGCCGTGCCCTCGTCCGGTCAGGGCGGCCTGGCGACGTGACCGCCATGCAGCCCGATGCGCACGGAAGCCGGTGCCGACGCGGGGGTACGGAGTATGGGCCTTAAGGTGCTTTTGGCCGGCGGTGAGGCATTGTTCAGGGAAAGCCTGGCGGCGGCCCTTCGTGCCGCCGGGTTGCAGGTGAAGACCTGCTCTGCTTCGGTTGACGATGTGGTGGCAGCCGCCACCCAGTTCGTACCCGACGCGATAGTGTGCAGCGTTCCGACCGTCGATAGGGGGGTGCTGGACCTCCTGCGACTGCTGCACGAGAAGCTGGCGCGCGGGAACGTGCTGCTGGTGGTGGGACGCAGCGACCCGGCGGGTGCCTATCACGCTCTCCGGGCGGGTGCCGCTGGCTATGTGCCGCGTGCTATGGGACTGGATCAGCTACTGCATGCTGTGGCGGTAGTGGCGGCAGGGCACTGTCTGGTGCCCGCAGGGGTTCTCGCCGACCTGCTGCGGGCGGAGGTGGGGCGGCCTGGCCTGACCGAGGGCGAACTGACGAGGAGGCAGGTCCGTATCCTGGGAGCCATCGGCCAGGGCCTGAGCGATCGGCAGATCGCGCGGGCCCTGGGTCTCAGCGAACCGCTTGTGAAGTCGGAAGTGAAAGCCATCCTGCGTAAGACCGGCACCCGCAACCGGGCCGAAGCGGTTGCTACCGCCCTCAAGCGCGGCGTCATCAGCTAGCCCCGTCTCCTGCGCGGGGGAACGCCGGGTTCCCGAGGGCGCGATGCGTCTCGGGTGGGCGGTTGCCAGTCGCGGGGAGAGGGTTCCGTCAGGCGGTTCGGGGCAGTCCGCGAGGATGTTGCTCAGGCCGGAGGGGCTGCCGGCTGGGCTGTGGCGAGGCGGGCCAGGATGGCGTCGGCTACCTTCTTTCCGGAGAGCAGCATGCCCCCGAAGATGGGGCCCATGCGGTGGCCGCCGAATACGGCGTTGGCGGCCATGCCGCACACCCACAGGCCGGGGTAGACCTCGCGGGTGTTGACCAGGGTGGCGGCTTCCGCCTGCTCGGCCCACAGGCTGCGTTCCCCCTCGATGCGTCCCGATGGCGTCAGGAGTTGCGCCCGGAGCTTATCCTGCACGATGTGGACTACCGCGCACTCGTGGCCGGTGGAGTCGATGACTTCCCTTGCTTCCACCCCGATAGGATCCACGTGTAGCCGCGCCATGTGGGCAGCCGTCCACAGCAGGACCAGCCCCAACACCCGTCCGTCCCGCACCAGCACGTCTTCCACCGTGATCAGGTTAAATACCTTGGCGCCCGCCTTGATGGCCCGGGAGGCGATGGTGGTTATCGCTTCCACCGAATCCGCGGTATAATATCCTTCGACATAGGGCCGGGTGCGCACGTCGAATTCGTCCAGGATCGCTTTGGCGTCCTCCTGCACGACGATGTGGTTGAACATCATGCCCCCGCCCCACATGCCGCCGCCGATGCTCAGCCGGCTCTCGAAGACCGCCACCTTCCTGCCGGCCCGCGCCAGGTAGTAGGCGGCCGTGAGGCCCGAGGGGCCAGCGCCCACCACCGCCACGTCCGACTTCAGGTGGTTGAGCAGGTCTTCCGTGTACCTTTCCACGATGGCCCGCGATACAGTGACGTCATCCAGCCGCATCCTCTGACCTCCCTGTGAGAGTGGATTTCGTACCCGCGAGATCCTCGGCTCGCCAGCCGCCCGCGGCCCGCTCTCGTCGGCGACCGCCCGGGCGGGTCTCCCTGCCGCGGATGCGGGTACTGCGCCTGGAGGGGTGCACCGCGGGCCTGCACTGCGAGGGATGGAACGTGAACGACGACTGCCGGGAGCAGAACCCGCCCGCCGCTGACCTGCCCGCCGGCGAGGGCCAGCTGGCGCGTCTGGCGGTGAGTACGGCCGTGTTCGACCGCCAGGGACGCGTCCTGCTCGTCCACCAGACTTACGGGGCGCGCTGGTGGGCCCTGCCCGGCGGCTGGGTGGATCCGGGGGAGGACCTGGCGGAGGCGGCGCGCCGCGAGTGCAGCGAAGAGACGGGCTACGAGGTCCGCATCCTGCGCCCTTCCGGGATCTACTGGCGCCTCCCCAAGCGCCTGCTGGTGGTGGTGTTCCTGGGCGCCATCACCGGGGGTTCTCCCCGCCCGAGTGCCGAGACGGACGGGTGCGCCTTCTTCTCCCTGGACGCCCTGCCCTCGCCCCTGTCCCCCTGCCTGGAGGAGCGGCTGCGCGACGCCCGCGAGGTCAGCCTGGGTGGGCCCGCCCGTTACCGCCTTCAGATGAACCCGGAGCCCGCCCCGTAGTGAGGCGGGCTCTCGTTCCCGGGTTCCCCTTCCCGGCCGGCCCCGGTCCCGGTGACTGCTCTCCCGGATGGGTCCCTGGCCCCGTGGGCCTGTGCGTCCGGTGCGGTCGCGTGCCCGGTTGCCCTCCCTACGCTGGCATTACCCAGATCAGGTTCCAAGGGTTGAGCATGGCCGCTCTCTCAGCCCGCAGCGCGTCTCACCGCGAGCACCCCTGGGCGATTCACTTTGCTCCAATGTAACACGTGTGAGGCCCGGCGGCAATACCGAGGAGAGCAGGGCAGTGACTGTCTCGACGACATCGGCTGCAAGTTCCACCCCTTCCGCTGCCGCTTTGCGGTTGTAGACGAGGGCGGGGATGCTGTCCGGGAGGCCGTTTGGGTATCTGGTCGGGATGTAATACCCGTCGCCCACGACTCACGCTTTTGGGCGACTCGATCGAGATAGCCTTGCGACAGCAACTGGTGAGCGACTCCACGGCGAATAGGTTAGGTGCTGGCCTTGGCTCGGGTGTGGACTACCAGGGAAGCGTTGACCGTGCTGAGGCGGGCGCGGGCGGCCCACTGATTGCCCCTGCTAGTAGCCTGCTTGGTTGTCTGCAGTTCGCGGCGGGTGGTCCGGTGCGAACATATTTACGTGCCACCGGAGGTATGGTATACTCTGTTCCAGAACGCAAGTTCGGGAGGGCGTCTGGTGTTCGTACACCTGCACGTGCATTCCCCGTTTTCTTTCCTCGACGGAGGGAGCAGGCTGGAGGACCTGGTCGGGCTGGCTGCCCGTTACGACATGCCGGCGCTGGCCATCACCGATCACCATAACGTTTCCGCTGTCGTCAGGTTCCGGCGTCTGGCCGGGGCGGCGGGGATCAAGCCCATCATAGGCGCCGAGGTGGTGGTGGAGGCCGCCGTGCCCCTCGCCGTTGGCAGCCCGGCTCCCCTCGCAGGTGGGTGCCCGGCTCCCGTCGCCGGCGGCCGCGGGGCGGGAGTTGCTGGTGACGCCGACCGTGGGGGTCACCTCGTCCTGCTCGCCCGCGATGCCGTGGGGTACGCGAACCTGTGCAGGCTGCTCACCGCCGCCCACCTGGGCAACCCGCGCGGGCAGCCCCTTGTGCGCTGGGCCGACCTGGAGCGCTATCACGAGGGGCTCATCGCCCTGTCAGGGTGTCGCCGGGGGGAGGTCCCGCGCCTTATCCTGGCCCGCCGCTACCGGGAGGCAGAGGAGGTGGCGCGGCGCCTGCAGGCCATCTTCTCCGGCGCCGCCGGATCCGGCACCTGCGGCTCCCCCTGCTCGGACTCCTCTGATGCCGCCTGTGGCGTCGGCCTTGCCGGCAGGAGTGCTGCCGGGGAAGCGAACTTCTACCTGGAGTTGCAGGGGAACCTGCTGCCCCGGGAGATGGCCCTCAACCGCGCCCTGGCCGAGCTGGGCGAGCACCTGGGCATCCCCCTGGTGGCGTCGGCCAACGTGCACTACGCACGGCGGGAGGACTTCCCCGTCCACGACCTGCTCACCTGCGTGCGTACCCTCACCCGGGTGGACGACGTCCACCCCGAGCGGCGCCTGAATGCCCAGAACTACCTGCGCTCCCCCGCCGAGATGAAGGCCCTGTTCGCCGAGTGGCCCGGGGCCCTGCGCAATACCCTCGAGATCGCCGCCCGCTGTCAGCCCGCCCTGGAGGGCGTGATCCCCGGGCGCCGGGGGGCCGATGCGGCATTTCCCGGGACGGAGGCGCCGCTGGGAATGAGGGCGGCCGAGTTTCTGCGCCAGAAGGTGTACGAGGGAGCCCGGCAGCGGTACGGCACCGTGACCGAGGAGATCAGGCAGCGGCTGGAGCACGAACTTGACATCATCTGCCGGCTGGGGTTCGAGGACTACTTCCTCCTGGTGTGGGATGTGGCCCGCTTCGCCCGCGAGCGGGGCATCCGCTATGCCGGGCGCGGTTCGGCGGCCGATTCCGCGGTGGCCTACTGCCTCTTCATCACCGGGGTGGATTCCATCCGCCGGGGCCTGCTATTCGAGCGGTTCATGAGCCCGGAGCGGGCGGAGAAGCCGGACATCGACATCGACTTCGACGCCCGCTACCGGGACGAGGTCACCCGGTACGTCTACGAAAAGTACGGCGCCGACCACGTAGCCGGGGTGGCCACTTACAACACCTTCGGAGCGCGGGCGGCCGTGCGCGACCTGGGCAAGGCCCTGGACCTGCCCCCGGCGGAAATCGACCGCTTCGCCAAGCGCTTGCCCTACTCCCTGAACGCCGACGACCTGGACCGTGCCTTTGCCAGTGTGCCGGAACTGCGCGATTCCGGCCTGGATCCCCACCGGTTCCGCTTGCTCAGCGAGATCGGCCGCAGGGTGGCGGGCTTCCCGCGGCACCTGGGGACCCACCTGGGCGGGGTGGTGATCAGCCGCCGCCCCCTGGTGGAGGTGAGCCCCCTGCAGATGGCGGCCAAGGGGATCACCATCGTCCAGTTCGACAAGGACGACGTGGAGGCCCTGGGGCTGGTGAAGCTGGACCTGCTCTGCCTGCGCACCATGGGGGCGATCGAGGAAGCCTCCCGGCAGATCACCCTCCGGGACCCCGGCTTCCGGTACGACGACATCCCTCCCGACGACCCCGCCACCTTCGAGATGATCAACGAGGGGCGCACCATCGGGGTGTTCCAGCTCGAGAGCCCCGCCCAGCGGGCGCTGCAGGCCCGCCTGGGGGCGTCCCACCAGGAGGACCTGGTGGCCAGCGTGGCCCTCATCCGGCCCGGCCCCATCAAGGGAAACATGGTGGAACCTTTCATCGCCCGCCGCCAGGGGAAGGAGCCCGCCCAGTACCTCCATCCCGCCCTGCGTCCCATCCTGGAAAAGACGTACGGGGTGGTGCTGTTCCAGGAGCAGGTGATCGAGATTGCCACCGCCGTGGCCGGCTTTACCCCCGGAGAGGCCGACCGCCTGCGGCGGGTGATGACCCACGCCCGCTCCCAGCGGGAGATGGAGGAGATTGGCCGCCACTTCGTGGAGAAGGCCCGCGCCCGCGGGGTGAGTGAGGAGGTGGCCCGCGCCATCTTCGCCCAGATCGCCGGGTACGCCAGCTACGGTTTTTGCGAGGCCCACGCCGCCGCCTTCGCCGACATCGCCTACCGGACGGCCTACCTGGTGCGGCACTATCCGGCCGAATTCTACGCGGCCATCCTCACCCTGCAGCCCATGGGCTACTATCCTCCCGAAACGGTGGTAGTGGAAGCCCGCCGCCGGGGGATCGCCGTGCTCCCGCCCGACATCAACCGCAGCGCGGACCGCTTCACGGTGGAGGTAGCAGACGGACCCCCACATACGGACGGGCGCCCGGCCATCCGCACTTCCCTGCGGGCGGTGAAGGGGATGCCGGAGAAGGGCGTGGAGGCAATCCTGGCTGTCCGCCGCCAGGGCGGCCCCTTCGTCTCCCTGGCCGACTTCTGCCGCCGTCTCGCCTGCCCCCCCGACGCCTCGACCGCCGCCGGCTGGCTCGCCTGCCCCCCCGACGCCCGCCCGGGGCTTAGGGGACTGGATCAGGACGTGATCGAGAACCTCATCCTGTGCGGGGCCTTCGATTCCCTCCATCCCAACCGCCGCCTGCTCATGTGGCAGCTACCCGCCGTCCTCCGGGAATGCCGGAGCGATCTGCTCCCCGGCATATCCTCGCTTGCCGGGGGTGCCACCCGGGGAAGAGGATCGTGGGTTGCCGGGGGCGGACCCCCACCAGTGCTACCTGCGCTGGGGGTAGAGTGGTCAGGTCCGGGTGTGGTGGCGGCTGTGGCCGACTTCACGCCCCTGGAGAAGCTGGCCTGGGAGCACGAGATCCTGGGATTCGGCGTGAGCGGGCACCTCATGGGCCACCTGCGCCCTTACCTGCAGAAGCGGGGGTACCGGTCCAGCCGGGAGGTGGCCAGCATGCCGGAAGGAAGCCGGGTGAAGGTGGCCGGCCTGGCCGTGCGGCCCCACCGCCCCCCTACCAAGAGCGGCCGCATCGTGGTGTTCCTTTCCCTGGAGGACGAGTTCGGCCTGGTGGATGTCACCGTTTTCGAAAACGTATACCGCCGGTACGGCGGTCACATCTTCGGAGAAGCCGTGCCGCCTCTGGCGGCCGGGGGGGTCTTAGAGCGTCGCGGGAGGGCGGTATCGGTTACGGCGCGGTGGATAGCTCCTCTGCCGCGCCTGATACTGAACTAACTCTCGCGGGACCCCGCCACCGCTCCGAGCCCTCACCGCAAGGGCGCGGACGCCACCGGACCTGGCCGGTAGGGGCACGGTGCCGCTACGGGCCGTCGCCGGGGGCGGCACCCGGAGGCAGCCACTGCTGGCCGTACTGCTCGAGGGAATTGACCAGCGGGAGGAGGGCCCTGCCCTTTTCCGTCAGGCTGTACTCCACCCGGGGAGGGACCTCAGCGTAAACCCGCCGGGCGATGATCCCCAGACCGTCGAGTTGGTGGAGGCGATCTGACAGGGTCTTGGGGCTGATGCCGGGAAGGCTCCGCTGCAGCTCGTGGAAACGCATGGGTCCCCTGGCCAGGTGACCGATGATCAGGAGAGTCCACTTGGCTGCCACCAGCCTGGCGGTGCGCGCTGCGGCGTCGCTTTGCGGGGCGGCGTCGCTGCCTGGCGAGGTCATCTTCTCTCTCCCCCCGGAGACCGGCCGCAAGGGCGGTGCTTGGATGGGTAAGGGCCGGCATGCCCGTCGGTCAGGGGAAGGAACATTGCATGCCTGTTACATAATATGTGGGTATCGCGGCAGCCGTCACCGCGGGCATCGTCTTCAGCCGGCGGAGATAGCGTTGTGCGGGCGTACCGGATTACGGCCCGATCTGCGGACGGGAAGGCGGACGAGATTTCAGCCCCAGATCAACTGCAGGATGATGTGGGCCACCGCCACCGCCGTTACTGAAAACGGCACGCCCAGTTTCAGGTACTGCTTCAGTTCCACTTTATAGCCGTGCTTTTCCAGGTAGCCGCAGGCAAACACGTTGGCCGCCGCTCCCACGGGGGTGATATTGCCGCCGATCCCCGTGCCGATGAGCATCCCGAACAGGAAAGGCCACGGGCTTACCCCCATCAGGGAGGCCAGGTGTTCGCACACCGGGATCATGAGCACGGTGTAGGGGACGTTATCCATGAAGCTGGAGGCTGCCACCGACACCCAGATGATCACCGCCAGGCACAGGGCGGGACCCACCCCGCCCACCAGGGAGTGGATGGCGGTAGCGAAGTCAGCGAGCAGCCCGGTAATTTCGAGGGAACTGATGACTACGAACACACCCACGATGAAGAAGAAGGAATTCCAATCGAACTCGATGATCATCTCCCGCAGCTTGTCGCGGCCCAGGTAGAGGGCCACCAACCCTGCTGCCATGCCGATGATCCCGGGACGGACGCCAAACTCGGGGCCGAGTGCCAGGCCCAGCACTCCCACCACGAAGAGAATACTGGCCCCGTAAGTTACCGACACCCGCTCGGGGGGCAGGTCCACTTTCCTGGTCCAGCCGCGGAACTGGATGGCCAGCGTTGACAGAGCAGCTATAACGCCAATAATGGTTATCAGGCCCAGACCTGGCTTGCCCTGGAACCAGTAGAAATCTTTGAACTTGAGCCCGGTTTCCATGGCCAGGATGATCGAGGGCGGGTCTGCCACCATGGTGACCGTGGTCACCACGTTGGAACTGATGGCGATAGACACCATGTAGGGGAAGAGGGAAGTCCCCAGGCGCCGGCTCAATTCCAGGGCGATGGGCGCCATCATGAGGACCACGCCCACGTTTTCCATGAACGCGGAAAGAAGCGCGGTCAGCGCACACAGCGACAGGACGACCCACTTCTCCGTGGGGGCCACCTGCAGGATCTTCTGGGCCAGCAGGGCGGGCACCCGGCTCTCCAGGAACACGAACGATACCATCATGAAGCCCCAGTATATTCCCAGGACGTCCCACTTGATGGCCTCCGTGACCGCGACCCGCGGGCTGACGATGCCCAGGATCATGAGAAGCAGCGCGGCCCCCACCGAGGCATAGGCGATTTTTACCTTGCGGCTGATGGCCAGGGCATAGCACGCCACGAAGATAACCAGTGTGACGATCTTGGTCAGTGTCATCGGGTGCCCTCTCTTCCTCCCCTGCGTATTTGCCCCCTGGGGCACAATCCCCTATGACAATACGCGCCCGAGGCCTGGTTTCCTGCTTCCTATGGGCGCGATGCCGGCGCGATGCCGTGATTTGACAGCATTTTACGGCCCCGGTATACTGGTTGCGGTTGCGGACATCCGTGCCCGGATGTATCGGAGCGCCGATACGCGGGTTTGCGAATGGGGGGGATAGGTGAGTTGACCTGGCAGTGGGTTTCTCTGCTGGTGGGTGTGCTGGCGCTCGTGTTCGTAGGTTTCCTGTGGAGTAGCCTCTTGCGACTACCCACGGGGAACGAGCGCATGCGAGAGATTTCGGGAGCCATCCATGAGGGGGCACGGGCGTTCCTCTTGCGTGAGTACCGCACTGTAGCGGTGTTCGCGGTGGTGCTTTTCGTGGTGCTGGCTCTGGCCCTTTCCTGGCGCACTGCCGTGGCCTACCTGATCGGCGCCGCTTGCTCCGTGCTCGCCGGCTACCTGGGGATGAACGCTGCCACTCGGGCCAACGTCCGTACCACGGAAGCGGCGCGGGCGGGCCAGGTGCAGGCCCTGCGGGTGGCGTTTTCCGGTGGGTCGATCATGGGTCTGGCGGTGGCTGGCCTGGGGCTGATCGGGCTGGCGGTAGTCTTCATCCTGTTCCCAGATCCCCAGGCCATAACCGGCTTTTCCTTCGGGGCCAGTTCCATAGCGCTATTTGCCCGCGTGGGCGGAGGCATCTACACTAAGTCCGCCGACGTGGGTGCTGACCTGGTGGGGAAGGTGGAGGCCGGTATCCCCGAGGACGACCCCCGCAACCCCGCTGTGATCGCGGACAACGTGGGTGACAACGTGGGGGACGTGGCCGGGATGGGGGCCGACCTGTTCGAGTCCTACGTGGGTTCGGTGGTGGCCGCTCTCGTACTGGGCGTGACCATGGGCCCGGGCTACATGGTCTTGCCCCTCGCCCTGGTAGCCGCCGGGACGGTGGCCTCTTTCCTGGGCGTGGTCTACGTGCGGGCCTTGAGCGGTGCCAACCCCCAGGCGGCCCTGCGCTGGGGTACTTACGTGTCGGCCGGCATCTTTGCCCTGCTGGCCTGGTGGCTGTGCGTTTCCCTCACGGGCAGCGTGGCGTTGCTGGGTGCCGTGCTGGCGGGTTTGATAGCGGGTATCCTCATCGGACTCATAAGTGAGTACTTCACCTCCGGTCCTCCCATCAAGACGGTGGCCCACTCCTGCGTCACCGGTCCGGCCACCAATATCCTCACCGGTCTAGCCCTGGGGATGCGCAGCACCGCCCTGCCCGTGGTCGCAGTCGCGGTGGCCATCTACGTGGCCTATTCTTTGGCCGGGCTGTACGGGATTGCCCTGGCGGGTGTGGGCATGCTGGCCACCATCGGCGTGGTGATGTCCGTTGACGCTTACGGTCCGGTGGCCGACAACGCCGGGGGTATCGCCGAGATGTCGGGCCTGGGCGAGGGCGTGCGCCGCATCACCGACCGGCTGGACGCCCTCGGGAACACCACCGCCGCCATCGGCAAGGGCTTCGCCATCGGTTCGGCGGCGCTGACCGCGCTGGCCCTGTTCTCGGCTTATTCCCACAGCGTCGGACTCGCCGCCATCGACCTCAGCAAGCACACCACCCTGATCGGGCTGCTGATAGGGGCCCTGCTTCCCTTCTTGTTCGGGGCCATGGCCCTGGATGCGGTGGGGCGGGCCGCCCTGCGCATGGTGGAAGAGGTGAGGCGGCAGTTCCGCGAGGTGGCGGGGCTGATGGAGGGCAGGGCGCGGGCCGACTACGCCCGCTGCGTGGACATCGCCACCGCTGCTGCCCTCAAGGAGATGGTCGCCCCCGGTTTGCTGGCGGTGGTCAGCCCCATCGTGGTGGGCTTCCTGCTGGGCACCGAGGCCCTGGGAGGCATGCTGGCCGGCGCCCTGGCCACCGGGTTCCTGGTTGCGGTGACGATGGCCAACTCGGGTGCCGCCTGGGACAACGGCAAGAAGTTCATCGAGGCAGGTAACCTGGGCGGTAAGGGTTCTCCCGAGCACAAGGCAGCCGTGGTGGGCGACACCGTGGGCGATCCCTTCAAGGACACCGCGGGTCCGTCCATGAACATCCTGATCAAGCTCATGTCCATCGTGGCCCTGGTCTTCGGGCCGCTGTTCATCCGCTGAGCCTCCCGTGCGGGGATGCCTGCATGGGTTACGCCACCTGATGTTGTGCGCGAGGAGGTGGGTGTTGTCCGGGCGGAAGTGTGCCGCCGGGCGGGGATGAGGTCAAACCGCCTCTTGCCGATGGCTGCTGTTGCCGGCGCGCTGGCGGTGGTGCTGGCCCTGGCGGGCCTGCGGGTGGCGGCTCTTTTCTGGCTGTGCGGCCTTACCGTGGGGTATGCCGTGCAGCGGTCGCGGTTGTGCTTCGTGGGTGCCATCCGCGATGCCTTCCTGTGGCGGATGCCCGCCCTGGCGCGGGCTGTGTTGGCGTTGCTGGCCCTGTCCCTGATCGGGGTGGCCGCAGCCCAGCATTTCGCCGGTGCTCCCGGTAACGTATTCCCGGTGGGATGGCACACGGTGGTGGGGGGCCTGGTGTTCGGGCTGGGGATGGGTCTGGCTGGCACCTGCGCCCTCACCACCCTGGTGCGCCTGGGCGAGGGCGCCGTGGTATATGTCCTGGGGGTGGCCGGCCTGGTGGTGGGAGGTCTCGCCGGGTTGCGCCTGCGGGCCTGGTGGACGGCGCGGGTGGGCGAGGGCGCGGTGGTGTTCCTGCCGCGCGCGCTG